>JBGSNV010000224.1:0-4042 GCA_041739485.1 Chitinophagaceae bacterium | reverse complement strand
TTGGTAGATATGATTAAAAAAGCAGGTGGCAAATATGAAGCCAAAACCGTAAACGGTGCAACCTTGTCTTTTACCACAAAAGGAAAAAATGTAATTGTAAGCGATGAAAGCGGCAACATGGCCAAAGTAACGATTGCCGATGTTTACCAAAGCAATGGTGTTATCCATGTAATCGACCACGTGCTTTTACCTAAATAAATTATAACCCGGCTTTTTGAAGCATAAAAGGATCGATCTTATGATTGGTCCTTTTTCTTTTTCTTTTCTTTCTTTTTATCCTGCTCTTTTTCCCCGGTTTGCTTCATGTTTTTATCTGAAATCTTTTGAAGAACCGATTCGTTGGCTGTTCCGTCTGCATTTAAAATCAAGGCCGGTCTTGGTTCATTGCCATCTCCAAGCATATCGGTTTGTAATCTTGGTATCAGTTCCCAGCCACCGTTGTTCCATTTTAATCCGGCATAATCGCCTCCGGGTACCAACGTATATCTTTTTTGGGGTTCATTGCTTTCACTAATCAGAAAATCCATAATGACCATGTCTTCCTCTTCATCAAAATTCAATCTCGCCCTTGCACCGCTTTTGTATTCCATCAAGTAGCGCCGGCTTTTCGGGGTAAAGTTTTCACCAAAAGGAATTCTGAAATAATCCCCGCCAAAAACCGGTTCTCCCTTGTCATTGAACGTGAGAATTTCAATCCATTTACGGGTGGTTACACTGTTGTTTTCATCGTAACCAAAGAGGTTGTATATTTTTTTTCCGTTGGCTTCGCGGGTTATGATATTGTAATAAATGGCACCAATCCAACTGCGGTTATCGCGGAGACTGTCCTGTGGTTCGTCGGTATATTCGGAAGCATCAAATAAGGGGAAGAATTTTGGGGAACCGTCCGGGGTATTGATTTGTAAAACCCCTTTTTGCCGGTAGTCGGATTCATTCAGGGTATAGTGCCAGGTGATGATCCGGAAGCTACTGTCCTGCGGGTAAAGAATAGGTGCCGTAAGTACAGAATCGAAAGGGTAATAAAATGAGTAGGGGACTACGATACCCCGAACAAGCATTCGGGTAAAAAAACTATCGGCCCTCAACCGGTTGATCGGAAGCATCTCATCCAAAATTCTTGCTCCTTCTTTACCGAGAGAATCATTGAGCGAAGTCAGGTATTTTCTGTTTTCCCGGCTTATTTTGCCTGATTGAGCCTCTACAGAGCCATTAAATCCCAGGAAAAGGATAGCCGTAATAAATAAAATTAATTGCTTCATTCAATGCAAGGTATGTGGATATACTACAACGAAGTTAGCCGGGATCTTATTTTTAACATTCATCTGCAGCGCTATTCAGCATAGCGGCAAGTCCCTTTAAATCGGCTGCTTCCATGTCTGAAAGTCCATTCGGAAGTTCAAGTTCAGGTTTTGTCGTTCTTACAAAGGCAGTATGCATACCCGCATTTCTTCCAAAATGCAGATCGCTGAGGTTGTTGCCCACCATCAAACTTTTCGAAAAATCGATATCCGGAAAAAGTATTTTTGCCTGAAAAGCCATGCCGGGATTGGGTTTGCGGCAAGGACTGCTGCTTTCTGTATCGGGACAATACAGGAACGCATCGATATGGCCACCTGCCTCCCGTACACAAGTTGCCAGGTTGTGGTGAATGGTTTCTACCGCTTCCTTTTTGGTTACCCCTTTGCCAATGCCCTTCTGATTGGTAACAATCACAATTTTTTTAAAAAGTTTCCCCAGCGTTACAATCGCCTCTACGGTCCCGGGGTAAAACTGAAATTCGCTCCAGTCATTTATATAATCTTCTACTTTTTCAATGTTGATGACACCGTCCCTGTCGAGAAACAGCGTCCAGTCTTTATCGGGTCGAATCATTATGCTGTTTATTTTTACGGATTGCCAAACACAGCCGTTTCTACCAGTTCACAAATAATATGTCCCATAAGCATATGCACTTCCTGAATGCGCGGTGTTGTGGAAGAGGGAACATTGAGTAATACATTGGATAAGGAAGCCATATTGCCGCCGGTGGCACCGGTCATGCCAATGGTAATGACCGATTTATTTCTTGCCGCTTCAAAGGCTTTGACCACATTGGGCGAATTGCCGCTTGTACTCAATCCGATCAGGATATCTCCTTCCTGCATGATGCCTTCTACCAAGCGGGCATAAACACTTGCATAATCGTAATCATTGGCGGCTGCGGTTAGGTAGCTCGTGTTGCAATGCAATGCTTCTGCCGGAAGTGCCGGCCGGCTGCGGTTGTAAAAGGGCCCGCTGAATTCTGCTGCAAGGTGTTGCGCATCTGCAGCACTGCCCCCGTTACCACAAAAGTAAAGCCGCTTGCCAGTCTTAAATAAGGTGGTGATCTTATCTGCCGTTTCCTGTATTTTGTTTAAAAGGACTTCATCCTGCAGCACTGCCTGTTTGGTGGCAACCGAAGCTTCAAACAGTTCTTTTATTTTATTGGATACCATGTCTTTTCTTCAATCTTTGATTGCAAAGTTACAGCGTATCGGCAAAGTCGGTCAGCCCTTTTGAAAATTGGTCCCAGCTGAGTTTCTTTTTCTCTTCTTTCAGCCCCGGTAAAAAATGATTTTTTTCCATCCGGAAAAAGGTATCTATAGCTTCTGCAATGGCCTCCGGGTTGGGGTCGCATACAAGCCCTGCTTTTTCATGTGGCACCATTTGAGGTAAGCCTCCCACCTTGGTTACAATCATGGGTATTTCAAAATGATATGCTACCGGGGTAACTCCGCTTTGGGTGGCCGTTTTATAGGGTTGAATAATACAATCACCTGCGCATATAAAATATTTCACCTGATCCTCGGCTATAAAAGCAGGATAAAGCACTATCCTGTCCTGAAGCTGATATTTTTCTATCAGGTCCCGGTAGTTTTTTTCTGATTCATAAAATTCGCCGGCTATCAATAATTGAATGTCTTTTCTCCCGGTTTGAGCGAGTGCTTTTATGAGCAGGTCGAGGCCTTTGTAGGGGCGTATCAATCCAAAAAAAACAAGAAGAGGTCCCTCAGTATGAATGTTAAGGGAAAATTTTTCCTGTAACATGGTCCGGGCTTTAATTTGTGCAATGGCTTCCCCAAAATTATCGTAGAGCGGGTGGGGGAGCAGCCGGTTTGGTTTATTGGTAAAACGAATAAGATCGTTTCGTACACTTACGCTCATAACCACAAACCCCTGAACCGGTTGGATGAAATATTTGGTAAATGCGGAATCTCCCGCTCTTTTTTCGTGCGGGATGATGTTGTCGGCAATACAAATTACCTTCAGTTTCTTATTCTTACGGGCCACCCGAAGGATTGTTCCAAGACAAGGACCCATAAAAGGTAACCAATACCGGACGATTACCAGGTCGGGATTTGCTTTGCGCAATTGTAAACCGGTTTTTACCCAGTTGAACGGATTAATCGAGTTGATCACCGAACGGATACGCAGACCTGCCGGTGCCGGTCCGTTGGTAAATTGGCTGCTGCCTGGAAATATAAAAGAAGGATACTGCAGAGAAAAGGACCAGATTTCACAATCCTGCCCGGTTTCAAGAAAAGCCCGGCATAGCCGTTCATTAAATGTAGTGATACCCCCCGGACGGAGGGGATGAGCCGGACCAAGGATTACAATGTTCATAAGCCAATACTTTCCTCAATGCCATAACTGTTTTTCTCGGGGGAGTTCCTTGCAATGAGTTCTGCCAGAAAACCGGTTAGAAATAACTGTACTCCTATCAAAGCCAGCACCAATGCAATATAAAACAGGGGTTTGCTCGTAATATAGTTGTTGGGGTCAATAATCTTACTCACGATAAGATAAAGACTAATACCAAAGCCAAGCATAAACATCAAAGTGCCCCATAAACCAAAAAAGTGCATCGGTCTTTTGCCAAATTTACCTACAAAAGTGATGGATGCCAGATCAAGGAAACCGTTGACAAAGCGCTCCCAGCCAAATTTACTCACCCCGTATTTGCGGGGACGGTGTTCCACCACTTTTTCGGTGATCTTGGTAAATCCATTCCATTTAGCAATGA
>JBGSNV010000212.1:0-10383 GCA_041739485.1 Chitinophagaceae bacterium | reverse complement strand
GGTGTATATAATTTTTGATCTTTCCTTTTTTAAACAATGCATCGGTATCCTGACTCACGAGCCAGAGTTGTACCCCTTCTTTTTTGAAACGTTCTGTTGTTTCCAGAAAATGAGGTATTTCTTCAACACAAGGCTTGCACCAGGTACTCCAGAAGTTGATCACTACCACTCCTTGCGTGTTTTGGTATTGATCAACGAGATCTTTTACCCGGATCTGCTGAACAGTTTGCGCAGAAGCTATCCCACTAATGAATAATAAAGCAAATAATAAACGCATAGTCATACCAATTAGAAATAAAAATAAAGGGTTTGGAAAAGGAATCGTATTGTTTTTACAGGAACTAACATATACTTATCATTTATTGCTCCTTTAAAAGCGGGTTAAGAGGTAATCCTATTCATTTTGATCTCTTTGAATACGTCTGAGTATTTCATAATCTCCCCAGTTAGCCTGAATCTGCTCTCTTTGATTGACAGGCAACCTTGGAGCATCATAATGACCGGCGACCCGCTTTTGTCGCAGCGCCTCATATAAAATAACCGCGCAGGCTACCGATACATTGAGCGATTGCACCATTCCCATTTGAGGAATAGAAAGGGTTCCGTCTGAAGCGGCCACAACTTCGGGAGAACATCCATCATGCTCATTGCCGAAAACAAGTGCCAACGGTTCCGTAAAATTCATTGCATACATATCGGTAGTAGAAACCGAAAGGTGTGTGGCATAAATTTTGGGAAAGGATTTCCTCACCCTATCAAGACAGGTTTGCAAATGATCAAACTGATGCACTGCCACCCATTTCAAAGCACCGGCACTGCTGCGAAAACCCCAGTTCTGATGTTTTGGCAGGGCAGTATTTACGACATATATCTCTGGTATACCTACCGCATCGCAACTCCTCATGATTGCAGAAATATTATGCGGATCCCAGATATTTTCCAGAATAACGGTTAAATCCGGCTGCCGCAAACGCAATACTTCTTCTACTCTTTTTTTTCTATGCTCGTTCAAAACCAATATTTTATGTAAAAAAATCGAAAAAAAAATTAGCCGATTTGTGCCGTATTGTGTCAATTTATGCTCTAAAAATCAAACAAAAAGACAAATACACCTGCTTATCTTCCATTTATTTATGCCATTCCTGCAAAAACTTGCATAATATTTCAAAAGCACATCCTATATTTGAAGTGTAAAGGAAGGGTTAAATTTTATTTAGTCCGAACCTGCACTAATTTTTTTACCAAAAAAACTAAATGCAAATGAAGAAATTCCATTTTCTGATGGTAATCGTGCTGGGTTTTTGCTGTTTTATTCAGCAACCCTTAATGGCACAAGCCACAGAACAAACCGTAACCGGTACCGTACGGGACGCCAATACCGGTGAAACCCTTGAAGGCGCTACTGTTCGTGTGAACGGTTCGAGAACCATGTCAAAATCCGAAGCCAACGGATCTTTTTCTATTAAGGTTAAGACCGGACAATCCATTACCGTAAGTGTGATTGGATACGAAACCACCACCATCAGGGTGGGAGAAAACACCTCTCTGATTGTTGAGCTAAAGCCTTCTTCGAGCGAACTTGATGAAGTGGTGGTAGCGATGGACCTGAAGCGGAAACCCCGCGAATTGGGTTTTTCCAATCAACGCGTTACCGGAGCCGAAGTAAAGGAGACCCAACGTGAAAACTTTATCAACTCGTTGCAGGGTCGTATTGCCGGGGCAACCATCACACCTACTAACGGTATGGCAGGGGCCTCAAGCAGTATTGTTTTACGTGGTTTTAACTCTATGGCACTGAGCAATCAACCGCTTTTTGTAGTGGATGGTATCATCATGGACAATGAATCACTGAACGAACAAGGGGGTGCAGCTACCACCGGTTTGGCAAGCGATCGTCCTAACCGGAACAATGACTATACCAACCGGATGGCTGATCTGAACCCAAATGATATTGAAAGCATTACGGTACTGAAAGGACCGGAAGCTACTGCGCTTTACGGTAGTCAGGCAAGTAGTGGTGCCATCATCATTACCACCAAGAGAGCTAAACCAACAGGAAGTATCCGCGTGGCTTATGACAACAGTTTCCGTTTGAGCAAACTGACCCGTTTCCCTGAAACCACCAACCGGTGGGGCGGCGGTACCAATGGAACCGCAGAAAATTCCTTTACCTTTTTTGGACCTGCCTTGTCGCAGGACGAGCAGACCTATGACAATATAGATGCTTTTTTTGAGACCGGCTTTGCACAAACGCATAACCTGAGTGCAGAATATGGCAAAAAGAATATGAGCTGGCGCTTTTCGGGGTCTTTCTTCGATCAGACCGGTGTGGTGCCCAATAACGACTACGACCGTACCAACCTCCGTCTCAGTAATGTAACCAAAATTGGTAAGTATGTTGAAATTCTTCCTTCAATCAGCTATATCCGCACTTCGCATCTTCGCCCACGCAGGGGTGCCGGTGGTTATTTACTGAACCTCCTTACCTGGCCTGCGAACAATGATATCAGTAAATATCAGGGGGAGAATGGCGAAAAGCTAGGTATTTTTAATACGGTTGATCCCGGTGGCGAAACAGATAATCCGCTTTGGAATGCTTATAACAACGAAAGCTACGATAAAACAGATCGTATTTTCAGCACATTCGGAATCAACATTAACCCTACCAAGTGGTTGAGCGTGAATGGCCGCTTTGGTTATGACACCTATACAACTGAAGGCTGGGGTTTTTACCATCCGCAATCTTTTGTTATTGCCCGGAACCTCAATGGAGAACAGGATAATTATACCCGCAAATACAAAGGTTATAACCATACGATTACGGCAACAGCTAAACACAGTATAGGTAAATTCAATGGCCGTTTGATGGTGGGAACCATGTATCAGGATTATCAGCAGGAGATGTGGGCCGTTGTGGGAAATCAGTTAGAAAGTGTTGACCGTCGGGATTCAAGCAACACCCTGCCGATCACCCGTCGCCGGTTGAACCGCAATTTTGAAGGCCTTCCCAATGTGAGCATCAACCGCTCAATGGCTTATTTTACTGAGGCAGCTATCAATTACAATGAAGTCATTTACTTTACTTACAGCCACCGTTTCGAAAGTTCTTCGGTAATGCCTTCTTTCTCCCGGAATTTCAATTATCCCGGTATGAGTTTGAGTTTGATTATGAGCGATATCCTGCCATTTATGAAGGGAAGCAAAGTGTTAGATTTCTGGAAATTGCGTGGATCTTTGGCTAGTACAGCCCGCATGAGCAGCCCCTACCTTAATCAGCCTCGTTTTGACAACCGCAATGGTAGCGGAGGTGGATTTAGTTATGGATTCTTCAACAACAACCCCTTGCTTGTTCCAGAAATTCAGGAGACTTTTGAAATCGGAACCGAACTCCGGTTCCTGAATAACCTGATTAATCTTGATGTAACCTATTACAATACGCTTTGCGATCGTCAGATCGTGGAAAATTTCCGGAGCAGCTATGGTACCGGATTTGTTTTGAATACCCTGAATGCAGCCACCACCCGCAATCAGGGGGTTGAAATCGTTTTGGGAGCCAATCCGATCCGCACCAAAAACTTCAACTGGAACATTCAATTGAACGCCAACCGCATGTGGAATGAAGTGATTTCACTTCCTGCCAATGTACCGGAGTTTTATATTGCCGATACCTGGTTGTTTGGTAATACCCGTGGTGGTCTAACCAAAGGAGGTACAACTACGACAATTACCGCTTCGGGCTATCAGCGCAATGCTGCCGGAGATATCCTTATCAATGCGGCAACAGGCGTGCCTTTGGTAGATGGAAACTTTGTGGTACGTGGAGACCGTAACCCCAACTTTACCGTGGGTATCAACAACTCTTTCCGTTTTAAAAGTTTCTCGTTGAACATGTTGTGGGATTACCGCAACGGGGGTGATATCTACAACGGTACCGACAACTTCCTTACACAACGGGGTCGCAGTCTGGCCACCGATGATCGCAAGACACCAATCGTAGTGAGAGGCGTATTGGCTGACGGATTACAGAATACCGCCAATCCTACACGCAACAATATTGCTATTCTGCCTTATTTTCAGCAAGACTACTACACCACAATGCCTCCGGAAGCATTCATTGAAAAGAATGTAAACTGGATGCGTTTGCGCGACCTGACCCTGAGCTACGCTTTTGGAAAGAAAGTGTTGGGCAATGCAAAAACTGTGAAGAATCTCGGAGCCTTTGTTACTGTGAATGATCTGGTATTGATTACTAATTACACCGGAGCTGATCCTGCTGTAAACGGTAACACAGCCGGAACCCGCGGTGTGGGTGCTTCTGGTTTCGATTATGGCAATATTGGCATCCCTGTAAGCTGGAACTTTGGTATCCGCGCTGGATTTTAATATGGCCCTGAAAAATTTTAAGAAACTGAAAAAGTAAAAAAATGCGAAAAATACATTTGAAAAAACTGGGGATTCTGAGCCTTGCCATCTCCTTAATGGCTGCCGGATGTACCAAAAAAATAGACGATGCCTATCTCAATCCGAATGCACCGACCAAGGTGCCACCGGAAACCCTGTTGCCGCAGATCATCAGCTCGATGGCTGCCAACTATGCGGGACAAGGACCCCTGAATGACATTCGCCTGATAGGCCGTTATACACAAACTTTTGCTATTACCGGTGCTTTTGACAACTGGGAACGGATGGGTGGACCCGGAAACACCGGCATTGGGAACACTGACCTGAGTGGAAGCCTTTGGAGGATTCATTATTATGACATGGGTCAGAACGTGATTAAAATGATGGAATGGGCCGCCGAAGACGAGCAGTATGCTTATTTGGGCATCGGCAATGCGTTGTTTGCCTGGAGCTGGTTGCAATTGACCGATTATCATGGCCCGGTTATTTTAAAGGAAGCCTTTAATACAAGTGCACTTACTTTTAATTTCGACAGCGAAGAAGAAGTGTATCCTTATGTGCGCACATTGTGTCATGAGGCAATTCGTCAATTGAACCGTACCGATGGAAAAACGGATCAGGCGAAACTGGCAGTAGCAGATAACTATTTTTACAAGGGTGACCTGAACAAATGGAAAAAGTTTGCATATGCAGTATTGGCAAGGTCTTTTCACCACCTTACCAATAAAAGCACTTACAATGCTGATAGTGTAATTGCTTATGCTAATTTATCAATGGCTAACAATGATGACAACGCCACGGTGAAATTTGAGAACAGCGGTATTGGCAGCGATGCCAATTTCTTCGGACCTATCCGGGGCAATATTGGTGCATACCGTCAGACAGCGTATATCACGAACCTGATGGATGGACGCAATGCGCATTTTCAGGATGTGAAAGATCCGCGTAGCGCCTATATGCTGCGTAAAAACCTGAATGGTACCTATGTAGGGCTTAATACTACCTTTGGAATTGCCGGTATCTCTGTTGTAAATGATCGCCCTGAAGGATTATGGGGACAAGCATCTGCCTCAACGGTTGCCCCCAATGATCTGAATGCCCGGTATATTTTCAGAAATGATGCCGAGTCTCCGGTAATAACCGTCAGCGAAGTTTTGTTTATGAAGGCTGAGGCCGCTTTTCGTAAAAATGACCGTGCTATGGCATTGGCTGCTTATCGGGAAGCTATCAGTTTGAATATAGATATGCTTACGGGTAAATACAGTCAAAATGTGGTGGAAGCGGAGAAAATAACCCCTGCTACCAAGGCAGCCTTTCTTGCTGATGCAAAAGTGGTTCCCACCGTTGAAGGCTTAACGCTTACGCATATCATGCTGCAGAAATACATTGCCATGTATGGATGGGGTGCTATTGAAACCTGGGTAGATCTTCGTCGCTACCATTATACTGATAATGATGCAATCACCGGTCAGCAGGTTTACCGCGATTTTGCCATTCCGGCACCGGAGCGTTTGCACCCGGATAACAATGGCATGCCGGTTTACCGGGTACGTTACCGTTTCAATTCCGAATATGTTTGGAATGCAGAAATACTGCGTGCTTTGGGAGCTTTCGACATTGACTGGCATACCCGGGAAGTTTGGTACAGCAAACCTTAATCCACCCTTTTGATTCAATCATAAAAGAAAAATTATGCATTTAAAAAATATCATGCAAACCGCTTTTGTCGCAACCCTCGGGGTTTTGGCACTGGCAAGCTGCGAAAAGAAAAAAGACCTGGTTGCTCCCTGGGATGAAGCCGGTTCTGAAAGTTCCATGGCCCACCTGCGGATTATTCATGCAGCTCCCAATTTGCGGTTGGCTACCGGACAAGCAGACAGCCTTCACGTTTTTGCCAATGGCATAAAAATGAATGGTGCCCGTTTATCATACGGCGGTGTAATGCCAGGCACAAGCCCTGCTTCTTATGTAGCACTCCCTTCAGGTATGGTAGACCTGAAAGTTTCGGTGGGTGGATTTGAAAATCTTGACTCCATTCCGGTAACTACCTTAAAATTGGATTTTAAAGCAGGTCAGTATTACAGCTTCATTATAACGGATAGTTTGTTGAATGCGAGCAAGGACAGTACCCGCATATTTGTTAGGGATAGTTTCCCGACACCTAATACCGGTAGAATTGGTCTGCGGTTTATACAAGCCTTTGCTGATACAGCTGTTGACAAAAGAGTGGATGTATATTCCACCCGCAGAAACAACAACCTATACACAAACATGGTTCCGGGTATGGTTTCTTCTTTCTCCAATCAACCGTTTATCGATTTGCCGGATACACTGATTGTACGCAGATCAGGAACAACAACTGAACTGGCACGGATCAACAACGTTACTTTTGGAAATACCCGGGTTTATACGCTGTATTTGCGGGGTAATGCCGGTGTAGCCACAGGTTCTAAGGCAAGATCCCTTACCTTCTATGTAAACCGCTAGTTTAAATTCATTTTTCATAAGCAACCCGAAAGAGGCTGTCTCCAAACGGAGATGGCCTTTTTTTTACCTCAACCGTTCAAACTTTCTATCAGAAAAGCATTCGCTACCCTTGCCCAAAGTGGCTACTTATAAAATGTACGAATAATAATATAAATTCTCCTAAACAGTAAAAAGGCGACTATAGATTGTATAAGAAACAGAAATTATTTGAGGATAGCAGATTTAAAAACAGAAAACAAATTCATAAAAAAACAAAAAAAAACTTGCTATTCAGAAGAAATATTTATAATTACAGCTCTCAGAGAGATTCTGAATAATTTCGTTTCAATTCCATAAAAATCTTGAGAAGAATTTTAATCATAGATGACGAAGAAAAACTAAGAAACCTGCTGACAAGAATTATCAGTTTGGAAGGTTTTGAAGTGCTGCAAGCGGGTGACTGCAAAACAGCACTAAAGAAATTGGAGCAAAGCGATATTGACGTGGTGCTTTGCGATGTAAAACTGCCGGACGGGAACGGTGTTGACCTTGCCAAAAAAATCAAGGACAAATTTCAAGTACCTGAAATCATCCTGTTAACTGCTTACGGCAATATTCCTGACGGTGTGCAGGCTATAAAAAACGGCGCTTTTGACTACATTACCAAAGGCGATGATAATAATAAAATTATTCCATTACTCTACCGGGCGATAGAAAAAGTTGACTTAGCTAAAAGAGTGCAACAACTAGAAAAACAGCTTGGCGACAAACATTCTTTTGACAAAATAATCGGGAAGTCTAAACTCATTCAAAAAGCCATCGACTTAGCCCAAAAAGTTGCCGTTACTGATACCACCGTTTTATTGACAGGCGAAACAGGAACAGGAAAAGAAGTCTTTGCACAAGCCATTCATCAGGCAAGCCCGAGAAGCAAACAAAACTTTGTGGCTATCAACTGTTCTGCTTTCAGCAAGGAATTATTAGAAAGTGAAATGTTCGGTCACAATGCAGGAGCATTTACTGGAGCTAGCAAAGACCAAAAAGGGCTGTTTGAAGAAGCGAACAAGGGAACGATTTTCTTAGATGAAATTGGAGAAATGTCTTTGGAACTTCAAGCAAAACTTTTAAGGGTTTTAGAAACTGGTGAGTTTATCCGGGTAGGAGAAACCAGACCAACTAAAGTAAATGTTCGCATCATTGCAGCTACCCATAGAGACTTACAAAGGGAAATTGAGCAGGGACATTTTAGAGAAGATTTATTTTATCGTATTTCCACCTTTCAAATTCACTTGCCACCACTTCGTGAAAGAGTGGTAGATATTGAAACCCTTGCCAACCATTTTATTAATATTTCAACGGTAAGAACAAATAAAAAAATAAAGGATGTTTCACCCGATTTTTATGAATCATTGAAACAGCATCAATGGAAAGGAAATATCCGTGAACTTAAAAATGTGATTGAACGCAGTGTAATACTTTGTGATAATGAATTAACCGTTGAGCATTTACCTATTGAATTACAAAATGCTGACAACACAAAAGCGAAGAACAAAACACTTTCAGCCTTTGAATTGGCGAGTGCCGAAAAACTGCATATCCAAAAAGTATTGAACTATACCAACGGCAACAAAACCAAAACTGCCGAACTTTTGGGAATAGCCCTAACCACGCTTTACCGTAAAATTTCTGAATTCGGATTGGAGTAACTTACCCTTTCAAAACGCTATGATTTACCCTTTCAAAACGAAAGGGTTTTATTTTTTGCTACAATCCCAAAATAGTGCTATCTGTTTAATTTTCAGTTACTTGTGACTATTTTGGAAATTTAGGAACGGCATTTGGCATAAGGTAAATGAACAAATAATTTTTCTTATGACAAAGCAGCAAATAACAGATGCCCAAGATATAGAAGATTTGGAGCTTGAAACACTCAATGCCATCTTCAAAGGGCAAAAAGACAAGGTGAAAAAACTTTATGGAAAAGTTGAACACCTTTTCGTTAAAGGTAGCGATTACACTCGCTCTCTAATTGCCAACAAATTCATTTTTCCACTTTCGCAACTGCCCGAAATGAATTACAGTTGGGGTCGTGAATACCTGAATTTATTCCCTTCGCAACTCAAAGCGGAATATTGCAGACAAATCAATTCATCAGGAATCTAAACAACTAAGGTAATGACAATAGTAATGTATCTCACAGGATTGGCAGTTTATGCTTTACTCTTTAAAGCAGTAGATGCCTTTGAAAAAATCTGAAAATATAAATACCATCATTCAACAATTCAAAGAACAGTTTCCTGATATTTTCCCAGCTAATTCGGGAAATGATAAGTATGCAACATACGCTGTGTTGCATCATTATGGTGTTTACTGTGCTCAACATTTTGAAGAAGAAAAAAGCAAAGAAATTCTGAATACGCTCAATAAAGTATATCAGCAAAAAAATCTTTTCACGTGCAACGCCATTGAAAACGAATTTTTCGCGGCACTGGCAGAGCAGTTAGGGGTAAACGATTTAATGAAACACTTGAAGAATATTCCTGAAAACCTTTGGTCAGTTTATATCAAAGTATTAATTGAAACTCAAAAAAACACTCAACAATGATAGCATTATTCATCATCGCAATTGGCGTGTTTGGTTACTTATGTTATGTATTAATCAAACCCGAAAAATTTTAATCGTGAAATGGCAGAAGATAAAATATGTACTGATAGTTATAGCGGCTTGGGTTTTTACCCTTTCCCTACTGTACATCGTTTATCTCAAAGTCAAATACTTATTCAACATTTAACAACATAAAAATGAACACAGAAATACTTGGAGTAATCCTAATGTATGCGGCAGTGGTGGCTTTGGCAATTCCACTGGGTCGCTATATCGGTAAGATTTTCAATTATGAAAATACTTGGCTCGATAGAATCTTCAATCCGTTGGATAAACTATTTTTTAAATTCAGCGGCATCGACCCCTCTAAAGAAATGAACTGGAAACAGCATTTAGTGGCACTTCTTACAATCAATGCTTTTTGGTTTGTTATTTCACTTTTCGTGCTTTCTAATATGGGCTGGTTGCCTTTAAACCCCGACAACAATCCGTCTATGAGTTGGGATTTGGCCTTCAACACATCGGTCAGTTTTGTTTCCAATACTAACCTACAGCACTATTCAGGAGAAACAGGATTGTCCTATATGGGGCAACTCATTTTGATGCTCTGGCAGTTTATCAGTGCGGCAACGGGGATAGCTATTTGTGCTGTATTGTTTAATGCAATGAAAGCAAGAACTACTGATAAACTCGGTAATTTTTACAGTTACTTCGTTCGCACTTGTACTCGTGTATTACTCCCAATCGCGTTCATTGGTGCAATCATTTTAGTTTTCAATGGCATACCTATGACTTTTGAAGGCAAAGACTCCATCACCACATTGGAAGGAGTTGAACAGCAAGTTAGTCGGGGTCCGGCAGCAGCATTTATCCCGATAAAACAATTGGGAACAAATGGTGGTGGCTACCAT
>JBGSNV010000176.1:0-2485 GCA_041739485.1 Chitinophagaceae bacterium | reverse complement strand
GGTGAACCTAGTGTGGCGCTTCCAAAATTTAATAACTTTGACTCTTTAGATGACATTGAGGCGGCCTCAGGTGAGGCGGATGATTCTTTGCAAGAAGCCAATGATGCTTTAGAAAAAATGATCAAAGAACAGGAAGAACTTACCTTCGACCGGGCACATTTTTCCGGTTTCGGAGACTTTAGCCTGAATTTTGAAATTGTTTACTTTGTAGGCAATTCCGATTATGTTACCTACATGAACAACCAACAGAATCTGCTCCTGAAAATGTATCGTGCTTTTGAAAATGAAGGTATTGAGTTTGCTTTCCCAACACAAACTCTTTTTATAGAAGGATCGGGCAAAGGTTCAGAAGAAAAAAAATCTTCCCCAAGTAATGGGATACATAAAGTAGAAAATTAATCAAATTATCTTTTGGTAACAAGAGGCTGTCTTTCCCATAAAGGACAGCCTCTTTTTGTTGCACACTACATCCTGTACCGGATACCTGAATGAAAAATGCATCCGGTAAAAATTCGGGAAATCATCCGGAATGAAGATTTGACTTCGGGTATCAGTTTATAGATCTACTTTACACGCTTAATACTACCCCGTGCAGGAATCTTTTGATGAGTTAATAGATAGTTACCTGCAAAATCAGGTAGGCATCAGTCCCTTTTTTTTAAACAAGACCCTTGCTGCCGGGCTCCTCGCTCATGCTAACGATTTGTATCAATCCGATACCATGTTTTCGGCAGGCATTGGAAATAAAAGGATAAAAGATGCCGTGCAATCCATGCGAAGCGATAAGATTCATTGGCTTGATAAATCTTCGGAAAACGAGTTTGAACAGGCCTTTCTATTGCAGGTAGATCAGTTTATTGCCCGACTGAATGAAACCTGTTATGCGGGGATTAATGCGAGTGAATTTCACTATGCTGTGTATGAAAAAGGGGGTTACTACAAACGGCACAAGGATCAGTTTCAAAGTAATTCTGACCGAAAATATTCGCTGATTACTTACCTCAATACCGATTGGCAGGATGAAGACGGAGGTCAGTTGCAGATTTATAAAAATGAGATCCCTCAAAAAATTCAACCCCATGCCCAAACCGCCGTTCTGTTTAAAAGTGATGAGAGCGAACATGAAGTTACGCCTGCCAACAGAACAAGGATGAGCATTACGGGCTGGCTGAAACGAATATGAGATTTTATTTGTATTTCCTATTTCCCTCCACCCTCTTCCAACGCATAAAAGCCTATACAGAACCTGACAGCAGGAAAAACAGGCTTTAATCGTGTGAAGCCAATTCCTGCCAAAATTCCCAAGGGCAAAAAGAGCCCCCACCCTCAATAAAAAAAGCCCCCGGTAACCGGAAGCTCTTTTTAAGAAAAATAATGCCGCAAGTTATCTTTACCTCAGAAGTCCTGCAGGAGGTTCTGTCTGCATCAGGTATTTATAAATGAATTTGGTTTTCAGATTCTCGAAATGGAGACTGCGGGCCGGTAAATTCCGCCATCCATGCCGGCCGTTTGGATACAGCATAAATTCAAAATCTTTGAGTTTATCCTGCAAGGCACCAATCAGTTGAATGCTGTTTTGCATATGTACGTTATCATCGAGAGTACCATGTACAATTTGCAACATCCCCTTATAATTGGCTGCATAGTTCAATACGCTGCTTGTTTTGTATCCTTCCGGATTTTCGTCGGGAGTATCCATAAAGCGCTCGGTATAGTGACTGTCGTATAACCTCCAGTCAACCACACTACCTCCTGCCATACCATGGGTAAATACATCTGCCCCTTTGGTTAGCGCCAAACAACTCATATAACCGCCATAGCTAAAACCGGTGATACAAATCCGGTTGGAATCTGCCGAACCATTTTTCACAAACCAGCGGGCCATGGTTTTGTAATCCTCCAGCTCCCAATGACCCAAATGGCGATGCATCCAGTTGACACCCTCTTTACCAAAATGGCCGCTTGCCCGGTGATCGAAAGCCACCTGTATCATACCTTCCTGCGCATAAAACTCCCGGTTAGGGCTCCACTGCCAGCGATCGGATACCGTACCTGCATCCGGACCTCCATAAATACTTACGAGCATCGGATATTTCTTACCCGGCTCCATATTATCGGGCCAGGTAACCACAGCCGGTAATTCAAACAATCCATCATCACTTTTAATGCGGATCAGTTCCGTTTTGGCCAGCTTGTAATTTTTCACCTCCCCATCTGACATGCTACCAAGGCTGCGAACCGCTTTTCCGTTGGCATCAAAAACAGTTATGGCATTGGGGTGACTAAGATTGGTATGCGTAACTACCAAATGCTTACCGGAAGGACTAATCTCCACATTCAAAACATTTTCGCCGGAAGGGGTGAGTTGTGTCAATTCCTTTCCATCCATTTTTACCCTGAAAACATTGTTCTCTGCAGATCTTTCGAGGGTTCGGGCCCTGAAATAAATCAAATTGGCTTTGGTATCAATTTTATCAATGGAAGT
>JBGSNV010000134.1:0-4197 GCA_041739485.1 Chitinophagaceae bacterium | reverse complement strand
GCAGGTAAAGCCGAAAACTTAAATGCAAGATCCGGAGAAGCTACATTCAACATCACCTGTGTTTTCACCTCCGGAATATCACTCATTTGATATTCCACTTTTTCAAATTCAATAGCACCTTCATAAACAAAACCTTGTTCTCCCTCTGCGCAGGAAGCTGTTACAACTGTGCCTTCCTGCAACACTTCGGTAGCATCCATACAACCTACAATAGCAGGAACACCAAGTTCCCTTGCAACAATTGCTGCATGACAGGTACGTCCCCCTTTATTGGTTATGATAGCGGAAGCCCTTTTCATAATAGGCTCCCAATCCGGATCCGTTATATCGGTTACCAACACATCCCCGTCATTAAATTCATGACCATCAAGCACACGCTTATCAAGCGAGAACAGGATATTTACTTTACCGCTACCAATTTTATCACCCACTGCAATGCCTTTTGTAAGCAGCTTTTCTAATCTGTTTTCATCTTTAATCGAATAGGCAGTTAAGCGATCTGTATTATCCTGCGAATGAATCGTTTCGGGACGAGCCTGCAGAATGTACAATTCCTTATTTAATCCATCTACTGCCCATTCAATATCCATCGGAGTCCATTTACCCCGAAGGTCACTATAGTATTTCTCAATGGAACAAACCCAGTTGGCAAGTTTTAATGCCACATCATCGGTAATACAAAAACGATTTTGAAACCCTTTTTCAGTAGGAATAATTTTTACTCTTTCGTCCGGTTTATCACTGTAAACCATCATCTTATCCTTTACTCCCAACTTCTTTTCAATAATGGCATCATACCCCTTGGTAAGCAAAGGCTTATAAGCAATAAATTCATCCGGAGAAATAGCGCCTTGTACAATCATTTCACCCAAACCGAAAGAACCATTAATCACAACTACGTCACGGAAACCACTTTCGGTATCGAGGCTAAAAGCAACACCTGAAGCACCTAAATCACTACGTACCATTTTTTGAACACAGATACTTAATCCTACACTAAAATGATCATAATTAAATGTATGCCGGTAACTAATAGCACGGTCAGTAAACAAAGAGGCAAAGCAATTTCTAACAGAATCCATGATAGCTGATGGTCCGTTTACATTCAAATAAGTCTCCTGTTGCCCGGCAAAAGAAGCATCGGGTAAATCTTCTGCTGTGGCAGAAGAACGAACCGCAACATCTGTAAAGGTCTGATTGTAACCTGCTGAAAGCTTGCTGTAGGCATCAATAATTACTTCGCTCATCTCTTTGGGCAAACGACCATTGCGTATAAGCAAGCGAACCTGATGACCGCCTCTTCTCAATGATTCTATATTGTCAAAATCAATAGAATTGATGATGTGTTCAATTACTTTATCAAGCGCATTGTACTCAATAAAATAGCGGTAAGCGGCAACCGTTATAACAAACCCGTCGGGTATCTGAATACCAAGCGTATGAAGGTTTTGCAGCATTTCCCCCAAAGATGCATTTTTACCTCCTACCCGGTCAATATCATGGATGGAAACGGCATTTAATGGCAATATATAATCGGAATTCATGACTGAGATTTTTGCAGCATTCGTTTATAAATAAATAACGACCCACACCACATTTTCTCAAAAAATGTAAGTCACCTTATAATACGACAAGTACAATTGCAGCGTGACTACAAAAGACTACATCATAATTAATTAGAAATTAAAAAGAAAAATGGCAAAATCGTTTCTCGTTAAACGAAAATAAAGAGGATTGGTTTGGAAAAATAAAAATTAATATCCCAAATGGATCTCATAAAAAAAAGGCACATAGATTGGATTTTTTCCGCTCTATGTGCCCTTCTGTTTTTAATGGAAATCAAAAAGATTCCCCTTTATTTCTATAACCTGAAGCCTCTGCCTTGTCCGATTAAAAACACCGCATTGGCAACCATCAGTTTTCCATTTTGCCAGAAAGAACGAAACAAGACATCGTCTGCAAAAAAGACCACGCTACCACGTCCTACCGGCAACTGACCAAAAACAACTCCGTCTTTCATTTGCTCAAGTGCTTTTGAACCAGTAAAGCCGGCTATCTGTGCCTCTTTTTTCATAACGCCTACATTCCAGCCTCTTTTTACAAAATCGAAAACCCGGGTATCTCCTTTCAGGGTATAATACTGCCCACCGTAACCAAAAGCAAGCGGATGGGTATTATCCATTTCCAGTTTATAAATACTTCCGGGGTTAAATTCTGATAATGATTCCCGCTCCCGGTTACCATATGTTTTCACAAAATCGTAAGTACCTGGCTTAGGATCAGCAGGTTCCCGCTCTTTCAAACCCATATCAGCTTCTGCCACTGCACCCACAGCCCCTTCAAAAGCAATCAGTTGTCCACCCTGCTGTATCCAATCCCGCAAAGGGCCATCCTTACTCAGCAATCTACCGTAGCCACGTCCGTCAGGAAGGATCAAAACGTCAAACCGACGCCAGTCAATGCTCGCTGCATCATTTAAATTGAACAGGCTGATCGGGTACATCAACTCTTTGTCAAAGAAATGCCAGATCTGACCCGCATTCAAACTACTTGTTCCTTCGCCTGAAAGCATAGCTACTTTCAGAGGGCGAATGGTATGTACATCTCCACTACCAAAATCAGCTCCCTTGTCCATAAATCCCGTACTTACCGCATCGAGCGTTACCTGAAATTTATCGGCAAGTTGCAAAATCATTTGGTTGAAATCGGGTACAGACTGATTGGATGTTTTCAAAAAAATCAGCGCACCCCTTTCATATTTTTTCCCATTGGTTTCAAAAGGAAGATCTGCATACCGGGGTTTGATCCCTTGTTGGAGGCAGGCCGTCAAAAACCGTACATCTGTCATATTTTTCCATTGGGCTATATAGCCATAAGCATCAGCAGCGGGCTTTTGAAAAGCAGCGGTAGCGGAAGTAGCAGAACCTGTCAGTTTTTCATTTACAGCATATGCATTCAGTCCATAAGCATATGGCACACTCCATGCTGTAATATCGTAAGTAATACTATCCTCCAGTTTGCTTTGGGGCTCAAACAAAACCCTTGCCAATACACCTTTAGGTTGGTATGTATTTACAATCAGATCTCCCTTGGATAGCGGGAATTTCTCAGATTTCCCGGTATTAAAACTAAACCCGGTAGCACTACCCTCTGAGGCAAAACTGTATTGAATTCCATTCCGGTCGAGAAGTCCCAGCAACTGACTCATATTAGGGCTATCCTCTTTTTTTACCACAAAGCTTTTGTAAGTTCCACTGCCATTAGCAACGGTATTTGCAAAAAACTGCTTGAAATTACTTAGAAGTTCTTTGGCATTTCTAGAAGCCATTTCTACTGTACTGATGCCTGTGGTAAAATGATGCTGTGCCCGGTCTGTAAGTTTCAGGGTATCTCCGTCTTCGTTGATGACCCCCAAACCGGCACCAATTCCACCCTGCTCATAAGTCATACCAATGCTGCCATTGTAAGTTGGCCAGGTATCTCCATAACTTGGATAAAAAAGGTCAAATCTTTCCCTGGTAAAATACAGCCAGTTATTCTCGTCAAAATACCGGGCGTGGTTTCTTCCAATCTTCGTTTGAAAATCGCGCTGCCATGGAGTAATGACCTCATGAAAAGGGGCCGCAGCCGGGGCAAAATAATAAGGTTCATTATAGCCTTGCTCATGGTAATCCACATGAATTTGAGGCATCCATTGGTTATATTTTTTAATCCTTGCATGTGTTTCTACCTGAGTTTGCCAGGCCCAATCGCGGTTCAGATCGAAATTATAGTGATTGCTTCTGCCTCCGGGCCATGGCTCACGGTGTTCGCGACTTTGCGGATCAGGATTCATCGTTGTTCCAACCATAGTATGGTACCAATTGGCATAACGGGAATATCCATCCGGATTGATACAAGGGTCTATGATCACCACGGTATTCTTCAGCCACTCTCCGCCTTTTGTAAGCAAAAAATGAGCCATCAGCATCACAGCCTGACTGCTGCTTGCTTCATTGCCATGCACATTATAACTAAGCCATACAATGGCTGGCTGATCGGCTAATGGGCTACCCCCGGCACCAGTCAATGCCAGATTGCTTTGACGAATTTGCTCAAGCTTTGCTATATTTTCGGGAGAAGAGATATAGGCAAGCATCAACGGACGGTTTTCGTTGGTGGTTCCATAGCGTTCCAACTTCATTCGTGATGGATCCG
>JBGSNV010000102.1:0-11039 GCA_041739485.1 Chitinophagaceae bacterium | reverse complement strand
CCCCACTGAAGCCCAAGTAATACGTCTATCATGAATATTTTGCTACGTTTATAAAGGGCAAAAGTAAGAGGTTGTAACCGGATGGACCGCAGAAACGGAGAGAAATCCATGAAACATTTTCAAAAGACCTTTCCCGAAGCGCTTCGGGGCATCAATCGATGGTTCTTTCCTTAAAGCATCCTCAAAACAGCCTGTGTTTTAGCGAATTTAAAATAGCAGGCATCTTAAAACACAGGCACCACATACACTCCCATTTTTTCTTAAGCACTGTTTCTGCCGGCATTGATGATCCCAAAAGAACAGCGCATCACCAGTTTTTCAAACTTAGGCTTAGTCGGCAAATCGAGAACCTGTTCCTCCATATGCCTCAATTTGCTGATGGCATACTGCTGAATGGTAACCAAAGGCAATACAATCCTTTCCCGCATGCTGATGCTCATTTGCTCCAACGGATAATCCTGAAGCAACACTGTATTTCCCGAAAGCTTTAAGACCATCTTATAGGTGATCTGATATTCATCGTAGATTTTTTTCCAGATAGGTCCGTATACCGGACTCTCCGCCAGAAAAGCGGTAAGTGGAAAAAAGGTTTTTGTCATCGCCATTTCACAGTTATCAAGCAGGGCTTTAAAGAATAAAGAGTTCTGATAAAGTTCCACCACTTCTTCCCAACGGCCGGCTTCTTCCATTTTTTGCAATGCAGTACCTACCCCGTAATAACCGGTTACATTCTGCTTGATCTGACTCCAGGAACCTACGTAGGGAATGGCTCTTAAATCGCTGAGCGTGAGCTTGGAACTGCCTCCGCGTTTTGCCGGACGGCTTCCAATATTGGTAGCGCCATAATACCGCAGCGGACTTGTATTGGCAAGGTAATCCATAAAACCGCTTGCATTGCGCAACCCGACATAGGTTTCGAAGCTTATTTCTGCCAGTTCTGACAGCAAGGCTTCCTCTTCTTTTTCCAAGGTGGTTAGTTTGCTTGCAAAAAGGGAATTGGAAAGACCCGCATTCATCAGTTGCTCCATATTGTATTGCGCCGCATCAATTGTACCAAAATTAGAACTGATGGTTTGCCCCTGTATGGTCAGTTGAATCTCGTTGTTGGCAATGTTCTGTCCGAGACTTGCATAAAACTTATGCGTTTTGCCACCGCCTCTTGAAGGTGGACCTCCGCGACCATCAAAAAAGATGACTTCGATATCATATTTGCGGGACAACGTAGTTAATTCCTCCTTGGCTTTGTAAATGCTCCAATTGGCCATCAGGTAGCCTCCGTCCTTGGTTCCATCGCTAAAACCAAGCATAATCGTTTGCCGGTGGTTGCGTCGCTCCAGGTGTTCGCGATAAGCTGGAAGGGTGTACAATTTCTCCATAACGGGACCGGCTTTCCGCAGGTCGTCAATCGTTTCAAAAAGCGGTACAATATCTACCCGGATATCTTCGGGGGCATAGTTGTTGAGTAAAAATAACCCGTAAACTTCTAATACATTGCGGGCACTGTGGCACTGACTGATGATATAACGCTGACAACCGGCTTCTCCGTTGAACTCCTGAATTTCGCGGATAGCCGCCACCGTTTTCATGGTATCCAGTTCTACATCATCTGTAAAAGGTGGCGATGTTAATATTTGTGGTTTCAGCGAAGTCATCACCTCAAGCTGACCCTGTTCATCCATATCAGAAAAACCATCGGGGAATAATCCGGGCACTTCAGCAAGTTGCTTATACATCGATACATGCACAGAACTGTCCTGACGGATATCCAGGGATGCAAAATGCAACCCAAATACCTCAATTTTACTCAAAAGGTTTTCGACCAACTCCATAAACAACCCGTTATGGTCTGCTTTCAGGACTTTCTTTACAGCCAGCATGGTGTCCACCAATTCTTTCTGCAGAATCGGGGTTTTTCTGCCCGGAATAAACACGTTTTCATACAATCTTGCTTCGAGATCAGCAAGCGGCTTCGTAACTCCTTTAAAAGTAAGCCTGCGACGCAGTTTGCGCACATCCAGATAATAGCATTTCAGAATCCCTGTACGCAGGGCATCCGCCACTTTGCTTGTAGTATCCACAGTTACGAAAGGGTTGCCATCGCGGTCGCCACCTGGCCAGAATCCCATTTGAATCACCGGGTTGTCGTAATTCACTGCTTCTTTTAACTGCCCTTTTAAAAATGTACGCATCCGACCGGCGGCATGATAGAATACATTTTCAAGATACCAGATCAAGCTCATTGCTTCATCGTAAGGAGTGGGTTTTACTTGTTTGAAAAACGGTGTTTTTCCAAGTTGCTGCAGGTACATATTTACCTGAGCGGTATTGTCGTTTTGGAGTGCCCGGCTCAGGTCGTTGATGATGCCCAACACTTCGCCCGGATAAAATTGCGTAGGGTGCGCTGTCAGCACCATGCGCACCGCATAGTGTTTCAGTTTTTCAGCAAGTACTTTCATTTGGCCTTCCTGCAGCACCATCGTTTGTAAATGCTTCAATGTGCCTTGCCCGTTCATATCGTGTACCTTATCAAAAGTGGCATCTTCAAGGGCATCGAACAAAACCACTTGTCGTTCTGCATACTGTACAAATCGAAACAGCAAATCAAGCTTCTCGTCCTCCGTTACATAAGAGGTATGGCTGGCAAAAAAATCATCAATGATTTTCATGGGGCTCAACCCTCTTGCGAAACTTTCCTCGCAATTGGTAAGAAACAAAGCAAGTAAAATACCCGTTTTCTCAATCCGGTGAAAGGGTAAACTTGTGAAAAGACTATTATATAACTGAAATTTCAGTCCGACTTCGCGCTGAAATAATACGGTGGAGGTGGATGGTGTATAACTCATGGTCCGCTAAATTCAGACATTTTACTGAAAACACCTTCTCAAAAAGCGCATTTTACAAATACTATTGACTTTAGCTCCTTTTGTTCCCTAAAAAAGACTTCCCCCGGCCTTATTTGGATTCCTCTGGCTCAAACCGATCTACGGATTCTATCCCATCCAATACTTTCAGACTGGAAACAAGCATATCAAGTTCTTCCTTATCGTGTACATACACTTTGATGATCCCGGTAAAGAGGCCGTCATAGCTTTCAATTGTAAGCGCATTGATGTTGATACGCAGGGTTCCGCTGATGATATTGGTGATCTTATTGATGATCCCCACGTCGTCAAGGCCTACAATCTTCAATC
Source organism: Chitinophagaceae bacterium (assembly GCA_041739485.1). GTDB lineage: Bacteria > Bacteroidota > Bacteroidia > Chitinophagales > Chitinophagaceae > Phnomibacter. The sequence continues at coordinate 7,848 of JBGSNV010000102.1, read as the reverse complement.
CTGTCAGAAAGGAAATCTCCTTATTTTTTGCCCACTTGGTTTTGACCACCCGGTGTCCGTAATTGGCAAGCAACCTTGCTGCATTCGGACAGTTGGTACGATGGATTTTCAATCCTTCGGTAGCAGTCACAAACCCAAACACATCGTCTCCGGGTATAGGTTTACAACAATTGGCAAGCGTGTATTTAATCTGATTGCTGCTTTCCCCGAAAATAATCAATTCAGCATCCTTGGGAGGCATGGATTGACGGGATTCATCGGGGTCATTTATTTTGGGTATAAATGCCGGCTTTACAGGCTTCGGAGCTTCAATGCGATCGCCTGCAACGGAAAACTCTTTGAGGTCTTTCAGATCGATTCCCTTGACCGCAATATCGTACCACAAATCAAGTGCCGAGGGCTTTTTGAAATGTTGTACCAACACTTCTATATTGGCCCGGTCGTAGAGCGCACCCATGCCTTCGAGTTTCTTTTGAAGCGCATATTTTCCATCTTCCGCCACTTTACGCTTTTCTTCTTTCAGCGCATCTTTGATTCTGCTTTTGGCTTTGGCGGTAATCACATGATTCAGCCAATCTTCATGCGGCTTTTGTTTATTGCTTGTGATGATCTCCACCTGATCGCCGCTACGTAACTTATGGTTGAGTGGAACGAGTTTGTGGTTCACTTTAGCACCAATCGTTTTGGCTCCCACTGCACTGTGGATGGAAAAGGCAAAATCGAGGGCTGAACTGCCAAGCGGGAGCATTTTCACATCGCCCTTAGGCGTGTACACATAAATCTCCTCAACCAGAAAACTTGTTTTGAAGTCGTTGAGGAAATCCACGGTATCGGTATCCTGCGTACTGATTACATCTCGGATCTGTTCGAACCATTTATCAAAACGGTCGCCACTTGTGGTCCCTTCTTTGTATTTGTAGTGCGCAGCCAGCCCCCGTTCGGCAATTTCGTTCATCCGGGCACTGCGCACCTGCACTTCCACCCAGCGGCCCTGCGGCCCCATTACGGTAGCATGCAGTGCTTCGTATCCATTACTCTTGGGTCTGCTCAGCCAGTCCCGCATCCGTTCAGGCTGAGGTTGATACTCGCTTGTGATGACACTATATACCTTCCAGCAATCGGCGTGCTCCATTTCAGGCGGGGAGTGCAAAATGACCCGGATGGCAAAAAGATCGTACACTTCATCGAAGCTCACGCCTTTTTTCTTCATCTTATTCCAGATGCTGTGGATGCTTTTGGGGCGCCCGTAAATTTCAAAATTGAGCCCTGCGATTTCGAGTCTTTCCCTCAAGGGGCGTATAAATTCGTTGATATACCGGCTGCGTTCGCGTTTGGTTTCCGAGAGCCGTTGTGCAATGTCTTTGTAAGCCTCGGGTTCCATGTATTTCATGGCAAGATCTTCCATCTCGGTTTTGATGGCATACAATCCCATTCGGTGTGCCAAAGGCGCATACACCCAAACGGTTTCGCTTGCAATCTTGAGTTGCTTTTCCCGCTTCATGCTGTCAAGCGTCCGCATATTGTGCAGCCGGTCTGCAAGTTTTATCAGAATAACCCGGGGGTCATCGGTGAGTGTAATGAGGATCTTTTTAAAATTCTCGGCTTGTTGGGAGGAATTGGCATCAATTACGTTGCTGATTTTGGTCAATCCATCCACGATCCGGGCAATTTCGCTCCCGTATTCCCGCTGCACATCGTCAAGGGTAATTTCGGTATCCTCTACGGTGTCGTGCATCAGTGCACAAATAGTACTGCGCACCCCCAACCCGATTTCTTCCACACAAATCATGGCCACCGCAATAGGATGGAGGATGTAAGGTTCCCCGCTTTTACGACGCATCGTCTTGTGTGCATCGGCTGCCATTTCAAAAGAATGACGGACCATTTCGCGGTCGCCGGGTTTCAACTTGGGCTTTAGCACCCGCAGCAAGGCACGATAATGCCGGAGAATTTCCTTCTTTTCCTGCTCATCGGTCAGGTTATATGTTTTTATTTCAGGTACGGTCAACTCCATTGTTTTCGAAATTACGGCTTAATCGGTGCTTTGCAAAAATGACAAAAAAACAAACCCATATGTTGCATGATCTGCCGGAAAATGCGGCTTTTATAAGGATTTCCGGCAAAAAGAGACAAAATGCGGGAACGAGGATATGTAAAAACAAAGGCAAATAGCAAAAGAGGATACTCAAAACGCTATTATGGGTAGTCTGGAGAAGAAAATGGCAGTCCTTAACAAAATCTTGTACTCATTCATAGTAAAATAGGCTTTAATTTGTAATCAAATAATACTATATGGAAAGCAAAAAATACAAAATCCTGTTATGCGAGGATGATACCAATCTCGGTATGGTACTAAAAAATTATTTAGAGTTGAATGATTACGATGTCATTCTGGAAAGGGACGGCCGTTTAGGACTTGCCGCTTTTCAGCGTGAGAAATTTGATATATGTCTTCTTGATGTCATGATGCCTCATATGGATGGGTTTACCCTTGCCGAAGAAATTCGCGATGTGGACCCTGATATACCCCTTTTCTTTTTGAGTGCTAAAACCATGAAAGAAGATATCATTCAGGGTTACAAACTTGGTGCGGATGATTACATCACAAAGCCATTTGACAGCGAAGTGTTGATGCACAAAATTCGTGCGATCCTGAAGCGCAACGAAGAGCTGAATAAGGAAATCGAAAACATGGAGTTTGATCTCGGTAGTTTCCATTTCAATCCCAAACTGCGCGAACTGAGTATTGAAGGCCGCACACAGACCTTGTCGCCCAAGGAAAACGAATTGCTCCGGATGCTTGCAGAGCATAAGAACGATTTGCTTCCCCGCGAAAAGGCCCTGAAAAAAATATGGGGTAGCGATACCTACTTCAACGGCCGAAGCATGGATGTGTATATAGCCAAATTGCGCAAATATCTGAAGGAGGATGAAAAGCTCGAGATCGTAAATATTCATGGCAATGGTTTCCGGTTGGTAGAAAAAGAAGAAGCTTAAGGTTATCTGAACTTTTATATAGAAACAGTCTGCCTGCGCAGGCTGTTTTTTGTTTTATGAACAACTAAAAAGGAATCAGGGAAGGATTCCTGGCAAACCAAAAGCCGGAAAACCAAAGTTCCTGAAGGCATTGGATACAGTTAATGCCGGCTACCGTAATTTTGAACAATGGCAAACGCGAATCTGGAAAATGAAAAGGAGAATCTGACGCCAAACGATCAGGAATTTGAAAACACCATCCGTCCGCAACAGATTGATGATTTCAGCGGGCAGCCTCAACTGATCGAAAATCTGGTGATTTTTATCAAAGCGGCTAAAATACGCGGAGAAGCCCTTGACCATATCCTGTTCCATGGCCCTCCGGGTTTGGGGAAAACCACACTTAGTCGCATTGTAGCCAACGAACTCGGGGTCAATATCAAAGAAACAAGCGGACCTGTGATTGAAAAACCCGGCGATCTTGCGGGGCTGCTGACCAATCTCGAAACGAATGATGTCCTTTTTATAGATGAAATACACCGGTTGAGCACGGTGGTGGAAGAATACCTGTACAGCGCCATGGAAGACTACCGCATCGACATTATGATCGACAGCGGACCAAGCGCCCGCAGTTTTCAGCTCAACCTGAATCCCTTTACCCTCGTTGGCGCTACCACCCGCAGTGGTTTGCTAACAGCCCCGCTGCTGAGCCGTTTTGGCATCAAAAGCCGGCTGGAATATTACAACGCCGAAGTATTGAAAAAAATCGTTTTGCGGGCAGCACATATCTTAAAAACAAGTATTACCGAAGATGCCGCCGGTGAGATCAGCCGCCGCAGCCGGGGTACGCCGCGGATTGCCAATGGCCTGCTGCGAAGGGTACGCGATTTTGCACAGGTACTCAACGACGGGCAGATCGATCTTGGCATTACCCAACATGCCCTGAAGGCGCTGAATGTGGACGAACACGGTCTCGACGAAATGGACAACCGCATCCTGCTTACGATCATCGAAAAGTTCAAGGGCGGCCCGGTGGGCATCACCACGATTGCTACCGCGGTAGGAGAAGAAGCCGGGACACTTGAAGAAGTGTACGAACCGTTTCTGATACAGGAAGGGTTTATGCAACGTACCCCGCGTGGTCGCGAGGTAACGGCCAAGGCCTATGCGCATCTTGGCAAACAGGGTCCGGGTGCAAAAGTGGGGCTGCTTTTTGAATAAGCGAGGGAAAAGTATTGCTTTTGGTTTGATTAGAGCCTGCCTATATATAAAGTAATGTGTACTATCTTTTGTAATGCCTAAAGACTCTGTCACTTAACTTAGCCAATGGCTTCAGCCTCCACCAATGGTTTTAACTATTTTCCAAACCTCGAGATAACCAACCTCTGATTTTGCCAAATTCTAAATGAATTGTAAACAGCTTGCTGCAAACCGTTAAAACGGTTTGGTTTGCTTTTATTCCCCTAATAACCCATGGCTGAAGCCATGGACATAACTACAAAAGCCTGAGCAAATTGCTTTAGCCTCTGCCATAAAGGCTAAAGACATGTTCAGGAGTTCGGCAGGTCCGAATCTTCGGACGTGGGGATCTATGCAGTTAATTCATATATTTATTTCCTAAAGTATGTTTTATGAAATATATCCTGCTGTTTGTCCTGCTTTTGATTTGGCATCTACTGCATGCACAAAAAAATGCATCGGTATCCTTTGAGAAATGGATCAGTCTTAAATCGGCAGGCAGCCCGGTTCTTTCTCCCGATGGCAAAACGATGGTTTATACCGAAACAAGTACCGACTGGGCCAACAATACCTACGACCGCGAAATATGGATGGTTCGCAATGGACAAGCCCCTATTCAACTGACCCGCACAACAAAAGGAAGTAGCAGCGATGCAGCATTTACCCCCGATGGCAAATACATTAGTTTTTTAGCCAACCGGGGCGATAAAACACAACTTTTTATCATATCTGTTTTGGGTGGGGAGGCTATACAGGTTACCCGGGATGAAGACGGCATCAACAGCTACGACTGGAGTCCCGATGGCAAACAAATCGTATTCAGCAAACCGCTGGCAGATAGTAAAACAGAGAAAAATACAAAAGATCGTTATGGTGCTTTTGAAGTGGAAGGCGAAACCTATAAACTCAATCATTTGTGGATACTCAACTTTCACTATGACTCTGTTTTTATGGCAGGTCAAATGCCCTGTTATCCTTTAAAAAAAGATTCGGCTGCCGGTATACAAAAAAAGAATACCGATTGCATTCAGCTACCCGCAGCTACCCAACTTACTCAGGGAGATTTTAGTGTAAACGGTTTTGCATGGAGCCCCGATGGCAAATTCATTGCTTTTAACCGGCAATCCAACCCGCTGATTCTTTCTGGTAAAACCTCCGATATTGTGCTGCTGGAACCCCTAACTAAAAAGATGACCACCGTGGTCAGTAATCCTACCGGTGATTTTTTTAATGAATGGAACCCGGATGGCACTGCCTTTGTCTATGAGAGCAGTATAAATGATTCCGTAACCAATTTCTTTAAAAATGACCGGTTATTTGTGTATGACCTATCCTACAAAAAGAGCAGAGAAATTGGGAAAGATATTGACGAAAACAAATCTGTTTTGGGTTGGAGCCGGACGGGTTTGTATGTATCCGTTTTTGAAAAAACGAAACGGAAAATTTATAAAGTGGATCCACAAACCGGGAATTCACAACTATTTCCCATGGAAATTGATTTGCCGGCAGATATTGCTTTCAGTAAGCAATCAGATGCATTTGCCATAGCCGGAAGACAATATGACGGATTAAACGAAATATTTTCGGTTACATCACAATCATCATTACAGCCAATAACGGACTATTCTAAACAAATCTCCAATTGGAACACCCCTTCCAACGAAGTGATTTCCTGGCAAAGTAAAGATGGCAATACCATTGAAGGGATTTTGCTTAAACCTAAAAATTTTGATTCCCTAAAAAAATATCCGCTGCTGTGTGTTATTCATGGAGGTCCAACAGGCATTGACTTACCGGACCCTGTGCCAAGCTATGTTTATCCAATGATGCAATGGGTAGAAAAAGGAGCCCTCGTGTTGAGGGTCAATTATCGGGGAAGTGCAGGCTATGGCGAAAAATTCAGAATGCTGAATGTGGGAAACCTCGGTATAGGCGATATGTGGGATGTAATGAGCGGTGTTGATTATTTAACATCGAAAGGCATCATTGATACGGCACGAATGGGATGTATGGGATGGAGTCAGGGTGGTTATATTTCGGCTTTTCTCACCACCAACACCAACCGCTTTAAGGCCATCTCTGTAGGCGCAGGTATTTCTAATTGGGTAACCTATTATGTAAGTACCGATATCACGCCTTTTACCCAACAATATCTGAAAGCAAACCCTTGGCAGGATATGAACGTATATCTGAAAACATCGCCAATGACAAATATCAACAAAGCCGCTACGCCAACCCTTATTCAGCATGGTGAATTCGACAGAAGAGTCCCTATTTCTAATGCTTACGAATTGTACCGGGGTTTACAGGATATGGGAGTGCCTTCTAAACTGATCGTATACAATGGCTTCGGGCATGGGATCAATAAACCCAAAGAACGGCTTGCAGCCATATGGCATAACTGGCTTTGGTTTAATGAGTATGTGTTTGGGGAAAAGGGCGAAGCCATGCTGGTGGAATAATGGAAGATTCCGATATATAAGGGATAGAATGAAAAGAAATCCCGGAATGACCCGGAATTAAAATATGAAAATTCAAACCTCCACCAAAGGCACTTATTTCGGAAAATACTTATACAGAACCGTTTGTAATTTATGGCAAATCATTGCAATACTGTTTCAAAGATGAGTGATTTAATATCCTAATGAACAGGCTTAAAATTATAAACTATTTTAAGGATAGGAGCAGAAAAAGCAAAAACCAATCTCTGTTTTATCATGAAAAAAGACCAATAGAGATCACCATTCCAAAGTAAACCCTGTTATATTTAAGTATTCATACGAAGATTATAGATGGCTTTTTTAAACAAAAACTGCTAAAAAAAGGTTTTAGCAAGCACAAGCTAAAATAAATTACAAGATTTTTTTTGCTGAATAATATTCACTGAATGCCAGGGGAAAGTAAATATTTTCAATTGCTGCATCTACTAAAAGAGGCATGTTTCATTTCTTTTAAAAAAGAGAAAATAAGATACAAAAGATTATTTACCGCTGGTGATTCTTAAAAAGAATTAAAAAAAAGAACCCCTGAAAGCATAAAACAATATCCAATATGAAGAAATGCCTCTAAAGGATTTATATAAAGGAAAATGAACCAAATCCTCTCAGGATAAGGGTTCTATTCATTTCAAAAAGAAATAATCAATAAATTTAAGACCCAGATACCTACCCATTTAAATAGAATCTGAAAAAGCAGGCTATCATGATTATTTATTATTTATCCCGATGAGATATAAAAAAATAAGCATAGAAATCAATGTCTGAATCATCATGATTATAAAAAAAATCAGAAGAAACAGTGAATCCGGATTACACAATATTTCTCAGGATAAAGGATAATATTGAAACCCAATGAAAAGAAAATACTTAACCATAAGCTATTTAATCACATGTGCTAATAAATAATTCATGTTTTTATTTTGTAAATTATTAAATTTGGTCTTACTAAATTACTAACCATGGCTAGAAAAGTAACAACCCCAAAAAAGGCTGCTGCTAAAAAAGCAGCACCTAAAAAAGCAGCAGCAAAATTATCGAAGGCTTCAAAAGTGGCAACACCTGTTGTAGAAGAAGCTCCTGTTGCGGTTGCTAAAAAAAGAGGGGCTCCTAAAAAAGCAGTACCTAAAAAAGAAGC
>JBGSNV010000042.1:0-7967 GCA_041739485.1 Chitinophagaceae bacterium | reverse complement strand
TTAAGTCATAGTGTTTCAGGGAAAGCCACTTTTCAGAGTCAGTTGGCTCTTCGGGATATGGTAAGCAGTCAACAGTTGAGCAAAGCCGTACAAACGGTGTATACCATCATTGGGGTAACCTTGTTGTTTGAGTTGGCAGGGATGTTTTTGCTCTACACTTCGCTCAATGAAAGTCATTTTGCCACTGAGGGAGAAAAAATCTACTTCTCCATTTTTCATGCAATCAGTGCTTTTTGTAATGCCGGCTTCTCAACCTTACCTGATGGTATGGCCACCCCGCTGATCGTGGGGAACCTAAGCGCTCAATGGGTTCTGATGTTGTTGATTATTCTTGGAGGCATGGGATTTCCCATTGTATTTAATCTGTATCGGTATCTGATCCATCATGTAAAAAACCTGACCGGAGTGTTACTTTTTCAACGGCCCCGGCGCCATGTTACCCGCATTGTAAATCTTACCTCGCAGATTGCACTCCGCACTACTGCATTTTTGCTGTTGTTTGGTTTTGTCATTTATCTGCTGGCAGAAAACAACCATAGCCTCACCAGGGAAATGCCGCTTTTCGAAAAAATTACCAAGGCCTTTTTTGGATCAGTTACCGCAAGAACAGCTGGTTTTCATATGGTCGATTTTTCTACTTTACAATTGCCCACCCTGTTGGTGGTTATCCTGCTTATGTGGATCGGGGCATCTCCCTCATCTACCGGAGGTGGCATCAAAACAACAACTATGGCAGTTGCCATTATGAATATGGCAAGCATAATAAAAGGAAAAGACCGGACAGAATTTAAACGTCGGGAAATCGGCACCAACTCAATCCGCAGAGCCTTTGCCATTATATTGCTTTCCCTTGCATTTATTGGCTTATGTACTTTAGGTATTGCCATTCAGGATGGCGATAAGGGATTATTAAAGATTGTCTTTGAGTCTTTCTCCGCCTTTAGTACTGTTGGTATTTCGCTGGGTATTACGGCTGACCTAAGCAACCTGAGCAAAACAATTTTGATGGTAACAATGTTCCTTGGACGGGTGGGAACTCTAACCTTATTAGCAGCAATGATCCGTCAAACCGCATCTCTCAGTTACCGGTATCCGTCAGAAGAGGTCTTAATTTAAAAAAAACCAAAGGATCTTTAAATAAAAAAATAATGTATTAAAATATAAAATACTATGAAATTTATCGTATTCGGATTGGGACACTTTGGCTCTGCCCTGGCAGAAAAGCTGGTGAATCTTGGCCATGAAGTGATTGGGGTTGATAATAATACGGCGCTCGTAAACAGATACAAAGGTGTAATTACTCATACCATAGAAATGGATGCTACCAACCGGGCGGCGATGGATGTACTTCCCTTCAAAGACACCGATGCCGTTGTGATGGGAATCGGGGAAAATGAAGGCATCAATGTAATGGCCACAGCTTTACTAAAAGACCTTGGAATAAAAAGACTGATCTGCCGCGTAACCTCTCCGCTCCAAAAGACAATTCTGGAAGCCATGAATATTTCCGAATTCAGCGAGCCTGAGGCAGAAAGTGCCGAAAGACTTGCCTATAAACTCGACCTGAAAGGCGTCACCGAAGTATTCAGGGTATCCGATAAATATCAGATACTTGAAGTAGTGGTACCAAGACGATGTGTGGACCAAAGGGTACAGGAACTCGAACTTCGTTCCAAATATGACCTACAACTCGTTACCATTCTTCGTTCACAGGTAACTAAGAAAGTATTTGGCAGCCCAAAGGAAGAACTGCGTGTACTCGGAGTTGTTGCCTCTGATACCGTTTTGCATCAGGGGGACATTATGTTGCTTTTTGGTATGAACAGTGACCTCGAAAAATTCATTGAGGACAAATAATTCATAGGTGCACTTATAGAGGAATTAAAACCTGATTCAATTTCTGAGCTTTGGATTTGGCATTGAAGGCTGCCAATTCTTGCATAAGTAAATCCGTCATCCTTTGTCTGAGCACGATCCACCGGTTATTCAATACCCCAAATTGCTCTTTCACCCCATTGGTTACGTAAGGAATATTGGTATCAAGCTCCCCTTTCAGAAAAATGTAATCGGCTGAAATGCGGTTTACGTAATTGATGATATCATCATTGCTTTCCGCCTTATTTTGAACCACATCATCTTCCCAGGCCATCATTCTTTTTGCAATTGATCTTGCCTCTTTTGCCATTTCTTCCTGCCCATCCATATCCTCACTGATGTTAGCAAAGATTTCCAGTTGTTTACGCACTTTACGCATTTTCAGCACAGACAAATGAATCTCCCGAATATCACTTTCAATTTTATTTTGCCACTCCTGTTGGATTGCGTAATCTGCTGCTGTATAACTCAAACCCGGATGGGGCAATATCCGGAATGAAACGGAATCCTGCATATTGCCATAAGTGAAGATTGCGAGGTAGTTTCCCGGAGCAGCTTTGCGGCCGCTATAACTGCCTTCTATAAAAACCCTTGGCACACCGGGCAAGGTAGAATATCGCTGATCCCATACAAAACGCTGCATACCACCGCCCAAAGTCAAAGTAGGATCCTCTCCGGGACCACCGGGAAAAGACACAAACTCCGGATCTGCTTTGCTGCTGAAATGATGTACCTGTTTTCCGGTTGCATCTATGATCTTCAATTCCACTTTGGCGGAATCATTGATTTTTTCAGGTAATTGGTAATAAAAAACCACCCCGGTTGGGGCATTGATGCCCGCATTATTGGAAGCTACAATTGGTTCATTTAAATCTCCATCCATTGCACTGCGGCCACTGATACGATAAGCATCTGCAGGCTTAAATATTTTTAATGTTTCCTTTTGCATTGCGTTGCTGTATTGACGCAGTTGCGGCAAATCGTCCATCACCCAAAAGGCACGCCCCATTGTAGATGCAATCAGGTTGTTTTTATGTACTTTCAGATCCGTAACCGGTGTAATAGGAAGCCCCAACTGAAGCTGCTTCCATTGCATGCCATCATCAAAAGAAATATACAATCCGGTTTCCGTGCCGGCATACAACAGCCCTTTTACCTGATCGTCTTCGCGAACCACGCGGGTAAACGCATCAGGAGCAATGCCATTGATTCGTTTTACCCAGGTTTTGCCATAATCAGAACTTTTGTAAATAGCCGGAGAATGATCATTAAACTTATATCTTGTTGTTGCTATGTAGACCGTGGCTTTATCGTGGGGGGACACTTCAATGCTGTTGATCAAACATTCGGATAGTCCTTCGGGGGTCACATTTTGCCAGGTAGCCCCATTGTCGCGTGTCAGGTAAACCATACCATCATCGCTGCCCGTATAAATCACGCCCTTTTCAAGCGGAGATTCCATCACATAAGCGATCGTTCCGTAATTTTCGCCCCCTGCCCCTTCGTTGGTATAAGGTACGCCACTCATGCCCTGCTTGCTCGTGTCGTTCCGTGTAAGATCGGGAGAAAATACCTGCCAGCTTTTACCACGATCGACTGTTTTGAATAAATGATTGCCTGCATGATAAAATACTTCAGGATCATGTTTACCATAAAGGGTCGGCGCATTCCAGTTAAAGCGATACTTCATATCCTTTGGCATAAGTGACTGATACTGAATAGGCGCAACCATTATATTCTTAGATTCCTTAGTTTCTGTATCTAGCCATTCGATGGTACCCTGATAACTTCCGCCCGCCACAATTTTTGGATTATCGGGATTAAAAGCCAGAAAAGCACTTTCTCCTCCGGCAGAACTTTCCCAATCTTTCTCCCCGATAGCATATCCTCCAATTACACGGCTTGCAATTTTCACCGAAGAATTATCCTGCTGTCCGGCGTAAATATGGTATGGAAATAGGTTATCGACACTGATACGGTAAAACTGTGCGGTAGGTTGATTGCCCTGTGTACTCCAGGTTTGACCGCCATTAAAAGTAACTGCAGCTCCTCCGTCGTTGGCTACAATCATATTTTTGTTGTTGGTGGTATTGATCCATAATTGGTGGTAATCGCCATGGGTTCCCCGGATATTGATCCAGGTTTTACCTCCGTCAATCGACTTCAATCCGGGAGAATTGAGCACATAGACTGTATTTTCATCCTGTGGATCTGCAAATACCTCTACATAATACCAGGCACGTTGGGTAAGCCGGTGGTCTTTGCTCACCCTGTTAAAAGATGCTCCTGCATCATTGCTTACAAACAAGCCACCGGTTTCAGCATAGGTATCGCTTTCTATCAAAGCGAAAATGCGATCCGGATTCGAGGCGGAGATGGAGACGCTCATTTTGCCCATTTTTTTGGGAACCCCGTTTTCCATGGGCATCCATGTTTCTCCCCCGTCGGTAGATTTGTAGAGACCGCTACCCGGTCCTCCGCTTTTTATCTCCCAAGGTTTGCGACCATGATCCCACATGGCTGCATACAAATTCCGGGGGTTGCTTGCGTCGATATCCAAATCAGCACAACCGGTATTTTCATCAATATAAAGCACCTTTTTCCAGTTAGCGCCACCATCGGTAGATTTGTAAACACCCCTTTCGGAAGTAGGTCCGTATAAAGCCCCTTGTGCTGCCACATACACCACATCCGGATTTTTTGGATGGATGCGTATCCAACTGATATGCTGTGTTTCTTTCAAACCCAGATGCTTCCAGGTTTTACCGCCATCGGTGCTTTTGTAAACCCCATCCCCATGCGAAGCCATCACCCCCCGGGGTGCATGTTCGCCCATACCAACATACACCACATTTACATCAGATGAAGCAACCGCCACAGCACCTACCGAGCCGGTACCAAAATAACCATCTGAGATATTATTCCAACTCAAACCGGCATCTTCTGTTTTCCAGATTCCGCCACCAGTGGTGCCCATATAGTAAATCAGGGGATTTCCAACTACCCCGCAGGCAGTTACCGAACGTCCCCCTCTGAATGGCCCGATGCTCCGGAAACGAAGCGGAGCCGCAAACTTCTCCAAAGAGGAATCTGCTTTTACTTCAACAGCAGGTGTTGTTTTTTTTCTTTGAGCCCAAAGATCGGCGCTGCCAAAAACCAGTAAACAGAGGAGAAAGATGTATTTCATGTTTTGTTCATTTATATTTTTTTATTCCTGATTTCAGGTATCTGATAAACAAATGACCACTGCAGAAATCCTTTTAAAATAAATTTAATATGTACTAATAAAATCGAATGCAGCAATATAGAAAATCGGCCGCAGTAATTGAAGTTTCCACCATAAAAAAAGTCCGCAATTGCGGACTTTTTTTGAAAAATGACATATAAATCTTTTTTTACTTGCTTAATTTTTCTTTCAGATTCTGATTGATCGCTTCGAGGAACTCTTCGGTGTAGAGGTAGTGATCCCCATGACTTACTTTGTTTCCATGAATACATACTGCAAGATCCTTGGTCATTTTGCCACTTTCTACCGTTTCAATACAAACGGCTTCAAGGGTGTTGGCAAAATCAATCAGCGGCTGATTAACATCGAGCTTTCCACGAAAGGCAAGTCCTCTTGTCCATGCAAAAATGGAAGCAATCGGGTTGGTACTTGTGGGGCGACCTTTTTGGTGTTCACGATAGTGGCGGGTTACGGTTCCATGTGCTGCTTCTGCTTCCATAGTTTTGCCATCGGGAGTCACCAGTACACTTGTCATCAGTCCCAAGGAACCAAAGCCCTGTGCCACGGTATCGCTTTGTACATCGCCATCATAGTTTTTACAGGCCCACACAAAGTTACCATTCCACTTCAGGGCGCTTGCTACCATATCATCAATCAGGCGGTGTTCGTAAGTGATACCTGCTGCCTCAAATTGTGATTTGAATTCGGTCTCAAACACTTCTTCAAAAATATCTTTAAATCGACCATCATATTTTTTGAGGATGGTATTCTTAGTGCTCATGTACAACGGCCAGCCTTTCGAAAGTGCCATATTCATACAACTACGGGCAAATCCGCGGATGCTTTCATCCACGTTGTACATACTGAGGGCAACTCCGGGACCTTTGAACTGATACACTTCATGCTCAATCACTTGTCCGTCTTCACCTTCAAACTTGATAGTTAGTTTTCCTTTGCCGGGAATCACCATATCGGTTGCCCGGTACTGATCGCCAAAAGCATGGCGTCCTACGATAATTGGAGCATCCCAGGTCGTTACAAGCCGGGGGATATTATTTATCACAATCGGTTCTCTAAACACGGTTCCGTCAAGGATATTACGGATTGTTCCGTTGGGGCTTTTCCACATTTGCTTGAGGCTAAACTCCTTTACCCGGGCCTCATCAGGAGTAATTGTCGCACATTTGATACCCACGCCATATTCGCGAATGGCATTGGCAGCATCTATTGTTACCTGATCGTTGGTTTCATCGCGATACTCAATGCCCAAATCGAAATATTTGATATCGAGGTCCAGATAGGGCAAAATGAGTTTATCTTTGATAAATTGCCAGATGATTCTGGTCATTTCATCACCATCGAGTTCCACCACCGGATTGCTTACTTTGATTTTTTCAGTCATGCTATTGTTGAACTTTTATTATAATTGATGCGTAAATAATCTTATGCGTTTGCAAATATATCCGTTATTGTCCTATGTTGCCATGCTAGGGCTTTTTTTTGCCGGTTTTAACCTGATTTCATGCAATAAAAGCATGCAATTCCCCAATACCCCGCCACCGCCTTTTCCAACCACAGATACACCCAAGCCAGCTTACACGTATCTTGCCCTTGGAGACAGCTATACCATAGGTCAAAATGTTTCGGTGGAAGACCGGTTTCCGCACCAAACGGTGGCACGTATCAAACAATTGGGTATCATAGTGTCCACCCCGGAATATATCGCCACAACCGGATGGACTACCGGCAATCTCCTAAGCGCAATCGCAAGTGCCAATAAAAGTAAAAATTACGATTTGGTTTCCCTGCTCATTGGCGTAAACAACCAGTATCAGGGAAGAGATACGGCTGAATACCGGAGACAATTTACGCAATGCCTTGAGCAGGCCATCCTGCATGCAGCCAATCGAAAGGACCGTGTGTTTGTGCTCAGCATTCCGGATTATGGGGTAACGCCTTTTGGAAGCATGTTCGACCGGCAAAAAATTGCCAAAGAAATAGATGCTTTCAATAATATCAATGTTTTTGTAGCAACGCAATTCGGCGTAAGCTATATCAATATTACCCCCGGAAGCCGCGAAGCCATCAATGATCCGACATTGGTTGCAAACGACGGATTGCATCCTTCGGGTAAGGAATATCGTAAATGGGCGGAGTTATTAGCCAACAGCATGGTCAGTAAATTAAGGTAAGGAACCCGGCAACTCAAGCCATAAAACCGAATTTTTAGACCCCATTTCATTTTGCTCCCAATAAGGATTTTTGGGATCAATAATCCATTCGCCATCTACAAGGTACTTATAGGAAGATTTTCCTTCGGGTACCTGCAACTTTATTTCCCAATGCCCTTTTTCATTTTTTCGTAAGGGAAATCCGGTCTCGGACCAATTATTGAAGGTCCCGGCAATACATATAGTTTTTGCATTTTCGTACCCTTCCAGCATAAAGGTATAATTCGGATCTACCACCCATTGATATAAGGCACTTGAATAAGAATCCGATTGTCCGCTAGACTTTGGCCCTACTTCCTGTCCGTCTGCCAGAAAATGGTAACTGTGATTGCCCTTTCCGGGTGTATATAAAATTTCCCAGCCGTTCGATTTCTTTTGCATGACCAATTCGTAGCTTTTCCAGTCATTGAAAGATCCGGCAAGCACCACCTTTTCAGCGTTTTGGAAGCCATCAAGCCTGAATACGTAAGGCTTACCTACCTGCAAAACGCCATTGGATTCTCCAAATTCATTCGGTAAAATGGCTTCAGCCTGAGGATCGGTAACCCATTCATTGTCTATCACAAAGCGGTAAGTATGGGTTCCTTCGGGCAGGAAAACCGGTAATTTCCATCCAACGGCAGACCGGGCCATAG
>JBGSNV010000039.1:0-36367 GCA_041739485.1 Chitinophagaceae bacterium | reverse complement strand
CATACCAGGGATTGAAAGCCTTCAGGATAGAGAGATCGTCGAAAAAATGGAGTAAACCCAATACAGCAAGCATTACAAACCAAAGGCTCATAACGGGACCGAACAGGCTTCCAATGCTATGGGTTCCAAATTGTTGCGTAAAAAAGAAAAGCACCAGGATACTCAGCACAATGGCCATTATGGTTTCTGTACCAATACCCTGCATAGAAGGTAATTTGGTTAAACCCTCCACCGCGGAGGTAATAGATATGGGTGGGGTAATAATACCGTCTGCAAGCAAGGCTGCTCCACCGATCATGGCCGGAATGACGAGCCACTTTCGCCGCCGTCTTACCAAAGCATACAAGGCGAAAATGCCGCCCTCCCCTTTGTTATCAGCCCGTAAAATCAGGATGACATACTTAATAGTCGTTTGCAGGGTCATGGTCCAGAAGATACAGGACAAAGCCCCGATAATCAGTTCCGGACTGATAACGCGATCGTAAATAATTGAGTTGAAAACATAAAGCGGAGATGTACCAATATCGCCGTAGATGATGCCGAGGGCAACCAACAGCCCTGCTGCGGATGCTTTGTTTAAATCCTGTTTTGCCACTTTACAAAGGGGTACGAATGAATGAACAAATTTAAAGGGTATATCAGCTACCCACCTAATGAAACCATGTATTTCTTACATATTTACCGAAATATACCTTGAAAAGGATCAATAATGTACCTTATGGACATTTTTAGATGCATTTTAGATAGTTTACAGTTGAAATTTTATTTCATCTGCTGACCCTTTAAAAACTAAAAGGTACTAAATCTAAAAAAGGCACCCTAAGGTACCTTTTTCGTTTTTAATTATTTAAAACTGTTAATCCAGAAATGTAGTTGAGGGTTTTTTCAAACCCAGATTTTCAACTTTTACCTGAGCTATACCCGATTTGATCATGCCAAGTTCTTTAGCGGCTAATTTGGTCAGGTCAACTACCCGCTTCATACGTGGATGCATCCGGTCATTCACTTTTACAATAACTGATTTTCCATTTTTAGAATGGGTAATCTTCAACCAGGTGCCTAGCGGATATACATTGCTGGCACAGGTTAACTTGTCCTGGGTAAAAATTTCTCCATTGGCAGTTTTTTTACCAACGAAAAAATTGGAATAATAACTGGCAACCCCGGTTTTTACTTTGGTACGGTCATCAGGGCGGCCGGGTAAATTGTCACTTGCTTTCACCGTGAAGGCAAGAAGACCAAACAGGAGAACCGAAAAAATTTTGCTTTTTAAGGCGCCGATGTTTGTTTTTTGTAATAAAATCATATTTTCATTTTTGGTGAAAAAATTGTCTTTCCTGTTCTGAAAACATTCTTTAACTCTTAAAGAAAGACATCTTTTGGTTCAAAAACAATCTGAGTTTATGAACACCTGTGTGTAAGTTCTACACAAAAACTTATCTTTAATTCCCGCAAAGGTGCTTTTGTAACCCATTCAATGTTTCTTTCTGTGCAATACTTAGGGCAAGTTTACCATTTCAAAGGCGTCACTTACAGGTTTTTAGCAGGAATACTCGCTTTGGTAAGTTTCTCCCCTTTAGCATCACAAAGCACTGATAATAAACTACTTATCATTAAAACAATACCTGAATACCGGGTTTGGCTTACCCAAAATAAGGGGCAGGAAATGGTACCTCTTAAAGAAACCATAAACCCCCTGTATCAACAGGTATTTTATGCCACTTCCAACAATTTTACCGGAGAAGTGCTCTATAAAAGTGTGGAACTCTACCTATGCAGTGAGGCTGCTGCACGACTGAAACAAGTACAGGATAGTTTGCTTACGCTTGGCCTATCCCTGCTGATTTATGATGCTTACCGGCCTTATCGGGTAACCGAAAAAATGTGGCAAATCGTTCCCGACGAGCGCTATGCAGCTAATCCAAAAAACGGAAGCGGCCACAACCGGGGAGCTTCGGTGGATCTTACCCTTGCAGATGCCGGAACGGGCAACCCCCTCCCTATGCCTACGGATTACGATCATTTCTCCGATTCTGCCCACCATGGTTTTCGGGGACTCCCCCCGGAAAAAGCCGCGAACCGGGATCTCCTGAAAAGCATTATGGAGCATTTTGGTTTTGTGGCCCTTTCCACCGAATGGTGGCATTACAGCCTTCCCAATGCCAAAAGGTTCCCCCTACTCGACCTTTCTTTCAGGGATCTAAAGAAAATGAACAGACAATCCATCGGAATTCCTCCGGCTATGCCCCGTTAAAGGCCTCTTCAAGGTTCATTAGCTTTTCAAAAGCCTGCTCGTATTCCGATTGAATTTTGGTGAGTGCCTGTTGTAATTGGGTATAGTCTCCTTCCGTTTCCTTAAACTTTTTGGGATCGCCATAAATCTCAGGCTTCGCAAGAAGTGCTTCCTTGGCTGCCATTTCTTCTTTTTTCCGGGCAATATCCTGCTCTAAACGGTCAAAATGCTTTTGCTGTTTTTGAAGATCTTTTTGCAAATCCTTATCTATAGGCTTGCTCTTTTCAGCTATTACCGGCTTTTCTTCTTTTGCTACCGCTTTTGCAGGCGCTTTGTCAATCTGGGTCTGTGCTGCCTCACGCTGCGCCAT
Organism: Chitinophagaceae bacterium; assembly: GCA_041739485.1. Lineage (GTDB taxonomy): Bacteria > Bacteroidota > Bacteroidia > Chitinophagales > Chitinophagaceae > Phnomibacter. The sequence goes on along the minus strand of JBGSNV010000039.1, from coordinate 33,764 downwards.
AATCTTTTCCTTCCAAATGGTGTATTCCCCGTAAGTCCCACGGAATTCGCGAATCTTATGGTCGATGATTTCCCAGAATACATTGGCGACCTTGCTGATGAAATAACGGTCGTGGCTAACCAGTACAATGCTGCCCTCGTAACGGTTCAAGGCCTCAACGAGCAGGTCCACACTGTGCATGTCAAGGTGGTTGGTCGGTTCGTCGAGCATCAAAAAGTTAGCCTTACTCACAATCGTTTTAGCAAGCGCAACCCTCGCCTTTTCTCCCCCGCTCAATACCCGGATCTTTTTTTCTACCTGTTCCCCACTGAAAAGAAAACAGCCCAACAGCGAACGGTACTCAAGTTCGGTTTTTCCCGCCTGACTCGTACTCATCTCCTGTAAAATATTATTATTGCCGTCTAATGCCTCCAATTGGTGCTGCGCATAAAAGGCTTCTCTCACATTATGACCCCAAATACGGGTGCCCTCAATCGGTTCCTGACCCGCTATGATCCTTAGCAGTGTTGACTTTCCTTTACCGTTGGCTCCAATGAGTGCCACTTTATCTCCCCGGTTGAATTCTATGTCGGTATCCTCCAGAATACTAAGGTCTCCATAGGACTTACTCACATTTTTGAGGGTACAAAGCACCTTTCCGGGCTGTTGATCAATCATAAAATTGATCCGGATATTCGGGCGCTCCAACTCTACGCTATCAATCACATCGAGCTTTTCGAGCCGCTTCATGGCACTTTGAGCCTGTGCAGCCTTACTTGCTTTGGCCTTAAACCGTTCGATAAAGCGCTCCTGCTGCCGGATGTAGTCCTGCTGATTTTCAAAAGCCCGCTTCTGCATTTCGATGCGCTCTATCTTTTCCTTTTCAAAATAATCGTAGTTACCAGAATAGATGTGTAGCTCCTGCTGGTACAATTCCACAATCTTTTTTACCATTCGGTTCAAAAAGAATTTATCGTGACTCACAATCACCACACTACCTGCATAATGCTGCAGGTATTTTTCCAGCCACTCAATCGAGGGAAGGTCAAGGTGGTTCGTCGGTTCATCCAATAAAAGCACATCCGGGTTCTGCAAAATCATTTTAGCCAATAGCACCCGCATACGCCACCCACCGCTGAATTGCTGAAATGGCTTGCTGAACTGATCGGTTTCGAAGCCAAGTCCATGCAAAATTTCCTCTGCCTGATATTCCATGGTATATCCCCCGGCTACTTCAAAGTCGTGTAAAAGATGCGCATACTTTTCAAGCAGGGGCTCATTGTTCTCATCTGTTTCCAGCTGTTTTTCTATTTCGTGCAATTCCTTTTGTATACTCCGTGCTTCAATAAAGGCATCCATAGCAACCTCAAGAATCGATTTGCGGATATCCTGACTCAGCAAATCCTGATGCAAATAACCAATTGTTACATCCTTACCCTTTTCAACAGTGCCTGCAGAAACGGAATACTCCCCCACAAATAATTTCAACAGCGTTGACTTGCCGGTACCATTGTATCCGATCAATCCTATCCTTTCATTGGGGTGAATATGCCAGGTGGCATCTCTAACAATGGCACGGGCGCCAAACTCAAAAGTTACATTGGTTAATCCTACTAACATGGCGCAAAGGTACAGGCCGGTTTTGAATTGAAAAGGAGTTGTGAACGGTTAGGTCCAACGAAAATCAAATTTGTACCTTTGCATTCACATTTTAAGCCTCCTTTTTATGAAAAGATTTTTACTTCTTTTGCTGTTTCTGGCCGCTGCGGTGTTTATTGCTCTTAAATTTATTATTCCCAAAGAAAAAAAGACACCGGAACAATCGGCAGATCCTTATGCAATTTCCTCAAATGACACTGGCTTCCAGCTTGATTTTAACAAGCAACTTATCGACTACCTGAAAATGAAAGACGCCTTTATAGAAAGTGATTCCCTGCTGATTAATCGGGCAGCCATGCATTACGACAGCAGCCTTTCTGAACTCGATTTTGGCGCAATTGAGGCGGCGGAGCCTATAAAAATGCAGGCAGATATGCTGGCAGGAACCATTTCCAGCGAATTGAAGGCGCTTCAGCTAGAACCGCTTCTTGAGGATAAAAGAAGAAGTTTTCAGATGGTGAGTGATGCTCTTTTCGATTTGATGAGAACCATCCGATTCACCGGTACCAAAATTTACAAACAATACTGCCCGATGGCTTTTAACAATAGCGGAGCCTATTGGTTAAGTAATAGCAAAGAAGTAGTTAATCCCTATTTTGGTGAAGCCATGCTACATTGTGGCGAATTGGTTGACTCCCTCAATCTCAAATAAAAGGAAACGGAATCCATAAAATACATTCAATACCAGACTGATAATTTCATTATGCTACACACCCGCACTTCTCTTTTTACGCTGATACCCCTTTTGTTAATCTTTACATTTTCAAGTGTTATTGCTCAGAAATACACCCTTAATGGTTACGTTACCGACTCCGTAAGCGGGGAAAATCTGATTGGAGCAAGCTTAACGATCGCCAATAGTACAAAAGGGGTAACGAGTAATGCCTATGGTTTTTATTCTATTACCCTCGAAAAAGGGCGGTACCTGATCGGTTTTTCTTATGCCGGTTACGAACCCAAAGCCATTACCGTACAATTGGATAGCAGTTTGGATTTCAACTGTCAATTGGTACCAACCTCATATAGAGTAAATAACGAAGTAGTAGTAACCGCTGAACGCCGCGACCGGAACATAGAATCAGCGCAAATGGGACGGGTGGATTTATCAATTGAAAAAATAAAACAGATCCCGGCTTTGCTTGGGGAAGTAGACGTATTAAAAGCACTTCAGTTCCTGCCCGGAGTAAGCAATGCCGGCGAGGGCAATGCCGGTATCTACATCCGTGGGGGTGGTCCCGACCAAAACCTGATCCTGCTCGACGATGCCGTGGTATACAACCCCGGCCATCTGTTTGGGTTTTTCTCCATATTTAATGGCGATGCGGTAAAAAATGTATCACTTATCAAAGGGGGCATGCCGGCTCAATATGGAGGGAGACTGAGCAGTGTGGTTGACATCACGATGAAGGATGGAAATAATCAGGAATATGAAGCAGAAGGCGGTATCGGATTGATCGCTTCCCGTATTTCGGGACAGGGACCGATTGAAAAAAACAAGTCATCGTTCATGGTTTCTGCAAGACGAACCTATATCGATGCACTTGTAAAACCCTTTATTCCAAAAACAGCTAATCTTTTCGGAAGCGGATATTATTTCTTCGATCTGAATATGAAGGCCAACTTCAAACTCAGCGAAAAAGATCGGGTTTTTTTGAGTGGATACATTGGTGAGGACGTTTTTAATTTTAACAGTGCCGAACGCGATTTTAGAACCAATGTACCCTGGGGAAACAGAACCGGAACAATACGCTGGAATCATGTTTTTAACCGGAAGCTTTTTGCCAATACCACGTTGGTTTATAATGACTATAAATTCAAATTCGATGCTACCCAAAATGATTTTCGCATCGTGCTTTCAAGCGGCATCCGCGATCTGAATGCCAAAGTAGATTTCGATTGGTATCCTGCCCCCGAACATCGGGTCAAATTTGGCGGTCAGTACATTTACCACACCTTTTTACCCAATCAGTTTTCAGGCAATCAGGGCGAAACCGAACTCCCCTCGCAAAACACCTCCAATAAGTTTGCCCGGGAATACGCGTTATTTCTGCAGGATGATTGGGAACTCAGTTCAAAACTTCAACTAAATGCCGGGCTCCGGTTCAGCGGTTTTACTCAGGTGGGTCCTTACGATCAGGAAATTAAAGATGTGGATGGCAATGTTATCAGCTCCCAAACCTATGGTAAAGGAAAAACTGTGAAAGCCTACGGAGGACTCGAACCAAGGCTGACTGCCCGATATAAACTCAATACAACCTCCTCACTCAAAGGGGGCATCACCCGCAATATTCAGTATATCCATCTTGCCACCAACAGTGCCTCCACTCTTCCAACCGATCTTTGGGTATCAAGTACTTTTAGGGTCCCCCCCCAAACCGGCCTTCAATATGCATTGGGTTATTTCCGCAATTTTGAGCGCAACAAATGGGAGACCTCTGTAGAAGTGTATTATAAAAAAATGAACAGTCAGATCGAATATCGGGAAGGTTACACGCCTTCGCTCAACGATCCCGAGGAGGACTTTGTTTTTGGAAAGGGCTGGAGTTACGGGGCTGAGTTTTTTGTAAACAAAACCCGCGGAAGACTTAATGGTTGGATCGGCTACACCCTGAGCTGGACCTGGCGGCAGTTTCCCGACCTGAACGAAGGCAGAAAATACCCTGCAAAATTTGACCGCAGGCACGACCTGAGTGTGGTGGCAAATTATGAATTGTCTAAAAAATGGAAAATGGGAGGCGTTTTTGTCTATGCAAGCGGTAATGCAGCTACTTTCCCCGAACGATTTTTCATCATTGACGGGGTGCTGACTCAGGAATTCAGCCGCATCAATGCCTACCGGTTACCTGCTTACCACCGCGCCGACATTAGTTTTACTTATACGCCCAAACCGGACAGTAAGAAAAAGTTTAAAAGCAGTTGGGTATTCGGGGCTTACAATGTGTACAGCCGCCTGAATCCTTATTTCATCTTTTTTGGTCAGGATGGAGACCCTTTGCAGGGAACGCAACAAATAGAAGCAGTGCAGGTAAGTATATTCCCGATTATTCCCAGTGTCACCTGGAATTTTAAATTCTGATTACTGCATCCAAGCACCTTTAATTTCTCCATCTTCCACATCAAGATCAATGTATTCTTCCAATGTACTTGCCAGTGAGAATCCTACATAATCAGGTTGAATCGGAAATTTCTTATGGGTACGATCCACCAAAACCAGGGTTTGGATGCTGTAAGGATGCTGATCCAGAAAAGGCTTAAGTGCATAGGTCAGTGTGCGGCCGCTATTCGCAACATCATCTACGAGTATCACAACCGCTCCTTCGAGATTGAGAGAAGGAATCACAGTTACTGCTTCGGGTAATCGTTTATTGAGGGTTATTTCCTGCATTTCTACCGTAAAATCACCTTTGTCTTTGAGCCATTCCTGCAATTTTCCTGCCATCAAACTTCCGTTTGGTGCAATACCGGCAAGGACAATTTTGCGAGCCTGCGTATTGCGTTCGAGTATTTGCAAAGCCATCCGCTGTAGCTTCAAATCCGCCTGACTTTGATTCAGTATATATTTTTTAACCACTTTTAGCCCTGTTTTTGGGGCAAAATAACCACAAAGTATCAGAAACCGGCGCATGGAGCGTAATTTCACGTTTCAGAATTAGAAACGACATGGAGTTTATACCACAGATTGCCTTTGCCCTCATGGCCGGCATTGCCATTTTTATTTTTAGTAAGCGGATCGGACAAATGCGCCGCAATGTTTTACTGGGAAAAGATGAGCCCCTTGTAAATGATCCGCAGGCCCGATTGAAAAACCTTTTGCTGCTGGCATTCGGGCAGAAAAAGATGTTTAAAAACCCACTCGTTGCTGTCATGCATTTCGTTCTGTATGCCGGTTTTATCATTATCAATATCGAAGTGTTGGAAATTCTGCTTGATGGGCTTTTTGGTACCCACCGGTTGTTTGCTCCCGCATTAGGTGGCTTTTATACCTTTCTTATCAACAGCTTCGAAATCCTCGCGGCATTAGTGGTGGTCGCCTGTATTATTTTCCTTATTCGCCGCAATGTGTTGTCTATCCGCCGATTTGCAAGCCCCGACCTTAAAGGTTGGCCAAAAACGGATGCCAACCTGATTCTGGTGATCGAGATCGTGCTGATGAGTTTGTTCCTGACCATGAATGCCACTGATTCGGTTTTGCAGGCAAGAGGGGTAGATCATTACAGCGGGCATTTGACAGGCTCCTTTCTTATTAGCGGAATGCTAACCCCGCTTTTTGAAAATATAAGTACCGGTCTGCTTGTTGGAATCGAGCGTTCGGCCTGGTGGGTACATATTGCCGGTATTCTGGCTTTTTTAAATTATCTGCCCTATAGCAAGCACCTGCATATTATGTTTGCTTTTCCCAATGCGTATTATGCCCGTCCTGAAAAAATGGCGATGCGCAATATGCCCGAAATTCAGAAAGAGGTTGCACTTGCCATGGGACAGGACATCAGTCAAAACCCCGAATTGGCTGCATTACCTGATGAAGTACCCGCGCAGTTTGGTGCCAAAGATGTATTTGACCTGGGTTGGAAAAACCTTTTGGATGCATATAGTTGTACTGAATGTGGCCGTTGTAGTGCCGCCTGCCCTGCTAACATAACGGGGAAGATGCTAAGTCCGCGTACCATTATGATGAAAACTCGTGACCGGCTGGAAGAGGTAGGCGAAATATTAAATAAAAATAACGGTCAATGGGTTGACGATGGAAAGTCCCTCCTGCATGATTACATAACCACAGAAGAACTGCGGGCCTGTACAACTTGTAATGCCTGTGTCGAGGCCTGCCCTGTAAGCATCAACCCGCTTGATATTATACTAAAACAAAGGCGCTACCTCATCCTCGACGAGAGCAACAGTCCCGGCGATTGGAATGCCATGTTTGGCAATATTGAAAACAATTTTGCCCCCTGGAAATTCAGCCCTGATGCAAGGGAAGCCTGGATAGAGGGTGCATGAGTTCAATAGACACCAACGTATCGGATATTCACGATAAGTATCCGCCTTGTTTTAGTTGTTCCGGATTTTTACGGCTAATTTCAACGCCTATATTAATCAACAAATCTGCCTTGATTTTATCCGGGAATTCATATGTTCATTTTTATTACGCAGGCTTTGCCTGCTGTTTTTTATTTGCCATATGGTTCCGATAGCTATCGGATCCGAACATTCGGATCCTGATGATCATGTTTACCGGCTGTGCTTTTACTCGTTGGGATTTCGTATGAAGCACACATGTGCATTTAATTTCATGAACCCTTTGCGGATAGGCTTTTGAAGATATACGTCCTATACACTGTCATTCAAGGGACTGTGAAAGAAAATAGCCGGCAGCATTGGTTTTAGGTTTTTTGGCATCCCATACAAAGCAGGTTATTAATCATTGTCGCCTACCCTCCTGAAATTAAAAACATTGCGAAATTGTTACCAACCCCAACAGTTTGTATTTTGCACCTCAAATGTCTTATTTTTGGAGCTTATCGTGTTGACAATACACAGCAATTTGATGCAATTTTAGGTTTAATGCCTGTTTAAGTACAAATTTGCAAGCTTAATCTAACAATCAACAATGGAGCAATCTATTCAAAGTATAGCTGTTTTAACCTCCGGAGGCGACAGTCCGGGAATGAATGCCGCGATAAGGGCGGTGGTCCGTACCGGAAACTATTACGGATTCAAGGTATTTGGGGTGAACCGCGGTTACAGCGGTCTTATAGAAGACGACATGTTTCAAATGGAGAATCGCTCTGTAGCAAATATTATCCAACGTGGAGGAACCATATTAAAAACTGCACGTAGCAAAGAATTTCTGACACCCGAAGGCCGGAAAATTGCTTATAATAATCTGAAAAAACGCAATATCCATTCCCTTGTAGTGATTGGCGGCGATGGTAGTTTTACCGGAGCAGATATTTTTAGTACTGAGTATCCGGATATAGCCTGTATTGGCTTACCGGGTACCATTGATAAAGATATAGCCGGCACCGATTTCACGATAGGTTTTGATACCGCTGTGAACACGGCAGTACAGGCTATTGATAAAATTCGCGACACAGCCGATGCCCACGACCGGCTGTTTGTGGTAGAAGTAATGGGCCGCGACGCCGGATATATTGCGCTGCACAGTGGGATCGCCACCGGCGCGGAAAACATTCTGATTCCCGAAACCAAGACCGATATCAACGAGATTATAGAAAACATGACCGAAAAGGAAAAGCGCCAAAAATTGGTCAACCTGATTGTAGTGGCAGAAGGAGATGATTTTGGCGGAGGAACACAGGTGGGTAAGGTCATTCAGGAAAGTTTGCCCAATGCCGATGTTCGGGTATGTATTCTTGGCCATATTCAGCGGGGAGGATCCCCTACCTGCTTCGACAGGTTGATTGCAAGCCGTATGGGTTACCATGCTGTAGAAGTCCTGTTGCAGGGAAAGAAAAATGTAATGGTGGGTATCGTTAATAATAAAATGAACTATATCCCGCTGAAACAGGCTTTAAAAACAAAAAATAAATTCGATCGCCAATGGCTCACGATTGTTAAAATACTTGCGAGCTAAGCCATAAAGTAGGATATTCGAAAATTATCGCACCACCAAAGAAAAATTAAAAGAAACGGAGTAAACTATATGTCAAAAAATCTTGATAAATACCTGCATTCTGCAATGGATAAAAATGCAGGCTATTCGCATAGCAATAAAAGAACTAAAATTGTTGCTACCCTTGGACCCGCATCCAACAGTTATGAAACGATGCTTGCATTGGTGCGGGCAGGAGTTAATGTATTCCGTTTAAATTTTTCTCATGGCACCCATGAAGACAAACTGGAGGCTATAGAAAAAATAAGACGTATCAACGATGAAGAACCTTTTACCGTGGCTATTCTTGCAGATTTGCAAGGACCGAAACTACGGGTGGGCGAAATTGAAAATAATTCCCTGCTTGTTTCTCCCGGCGATATCCTCACTTTTACCAACGAGAAATGCGTTGGAAATCTGGAAAGAATTTATGTAAGCTATCCCAATTTGGCAGGTGATGTGAAACTGGGTAACGTGATCATGATCGATGATGGCAAAATAGAAGTGGTTGTAAAAGAAATTACCCGCTCTAAAGATGTAAAAGTAGAGGTAACTATTGGAGGCATTTTATCTTCCAAAAAAGGTATTAACCTTCCGGATACCAAAATTTCCCTTCCTGCGCTAACCGAAAAAGATCTTGCTGATCTTGAATTCATTATTGAACAGGAATGCGAATGGGTTGCTCTCTCTTTTGTAAGAAGTGTAAAGGATATCGTGATTTTACGGAGCAAGCTTGATGAAAAAAACAGTCGTACCAAGATTATTGCCAAAATTGAAAAGCCGGAAGCGCTGACCAATATCCGCGATATTATTCTCGAAAGCGACGGGATTATGATTGCCCGTGGTGATCTTGGGGTTGAGACCCCGGTTGAAAAGGTTCCGATGATTCAAAAAGAACTGATACGGAAGTGTATGCACCGGGCCAAACCCGTAATTGTAGCTACACAAATGATGGAGAGTATGATGGATAGGGTAAAACCTAACCGTAGCGAGATTACCGATGTGGCCAATGCTGTACTTGAAGGCGCCGATGCAGTGATGTTGAGCGGTGAAACTGCTGCAGGAATGCATCCTGTACTTGTAGTAGAAACAATGTCGAAAATTATCAAGGAAATTGAAAACACCGCATATAATTATGACCGGGAAGAAATGCTGAAACCCCAACCGCATTCTCCCTCCTTTTTAAGTGATGCCATCTGTTACAATGCCTGTAAAATAGCACTCGACGTTAATGCGGATGCATTGATTGGAATGACACAAAGTGGTTATACTGCATTTATGCTTAGCAGCTACCGTCCTAAAGCTCCCTTGTATATTTTCACCAAAGAGAGATCTCTTGTAAAACAACTTTCTTTGAGTTGGGGTGTGCGGGCTTTTTATTATGCAGAAGAAGAAAGTGTTGATGGTATTGTTAATGATCAGATTGAGATATTGAAGGAAAGAGGATTTTTAAGGCAAGGAGATGTGGTTATAAATACAGGTAGTACACCCGTAGAATTGCATTTGCCTACCAATATGATTAAGATCACAAGAATCGATTAAAAAATAAATATGTATCAATCAAGACAAAAAGGAAATTTCAACAGATCGGGAAAGAAATTTGATAAGCCAAGGCGCTCTCCGCTACCTGAAGGATTTTCTTTGTTTTACATTGCTGTCAGTTGTCCCGATGAAATTGATGAGCAGGTAAAGGATATGAAAAAATATATGGAGGATAAATATGGCTGTATTGCTGCAAAAAAATCGCCAGCCCATCTTACCATTGTTCCTCCCTTTCGTGCCGAAGATGAGATGGTAAAAAACCTGAGTGATTTTGTAAGTACATACAATATGGGCTTACTTCCATTTAATATAACCCTGAAGGATTATGGACAATTTGGAGAGCGGGTATTGTTCGTAGATGTAGAAAAACCGCATCAGGCATTGGTAGAACTTGAACAGGAATGTATGCAGGAATTTAGCGAAAAATTTCCTGGAATCATTTTTGGAATGAAGCCGGATTTCAACCCCCACGTTACTATTGCTACACGGGATATTCCTGAAGGAACCCTTTCAGAAGCCCGCTCCTACTTTGAAGCAAACCATCCGATTGAAAAAAGTTTTGAAGCGAAAAAGCTTACCCTTTATAAGTTGGAAAATGGATGGTGGCAAGCAATAGATTAATTTACTCTTGATAAACAAGGTTAAAACAAAAAAAGGGCTTCCGCCCTTTTTTTGTTTTAAATACTAATTTTTGCAGTAATACTACAAAGAAGACCTGATTGAATAGCAAACAAAATAAAATCAGGCCGCTGCCATTTCGCTTTCTTCTACAGAAGCAACATTGAATGGCTCTTTGTTTTCGCCCTCCCCTCTCTGCCACCACAAGGCACTCCATACATGATCGAGCGCTACTTGTACAACACCTGTGTATCCAGAACCAGTTAAGGCACTCCAGCTACAATCGCGGTTCAAATCACTTGTAATTTTTGAAGTAGCTTTTGGATAAGCCACCCAAAGTTTACTGTCTTCGTGCAATGCAGGTAAAACGTCTTTTAAAATGCCGTTTAATTGATTTTCATTAACTGCGAAAACCAAAGCCCAGTCAATCTTCTTTGACTTTAAGAGCGGCGTTACATTTTTGGAGAACGATAACTTAGCAAACTGCTTTTCAATTGAAGAAGGAAGCCCCTGAATCAACAGGTTTTTTTCCTCATTCAGATGTAATTTTTCAACAATGCTTGGTTGCGACATGCCTCATTTACTGTTTTGTGAAAGATGATCTGAAAGAATACAAAATTAAAAAATTATAATGAGTTTTAAAAGTAAAAACCTCTAAAACATTTGATAGTAAATTAATTTAATGCATTTACTGCCTCAGCTAATTAAAATTCCACGCTTGCAGAATACATACATTTTATAACCTAATTATTATTCCTGCGGATTTTTGTCCCGGTCTCTTTTTTTAAAGATTCCAGCCTTACTCTCATTGCCATGAATTAACCTGGTAATATTTTTTTGATGTGTGAGTATTACCATAAGAGCAACTGCAATTGCAAATACACGATACAGTGGCTCCGGTTCTTTAAAAATAACTAATATAAATAATGGAAAGGCGAGACTTGCCAAAATAGAACTCAATGATACAAATCGCGTAAGATACAGGACAAGCATAAAAACACCCAACACACACAAAGCTACTAAAGGTTGAATAGCTACTACCATTCCCAACAAAGTAGCCACTCCTTTACCCCCCTTAAAACCAGCCCATATAGGAAATATATGACCTACAACGGCTGCAAGCCCCAAACCAATCATGAAATTGGTCCGATCCCACTCGTTGGTGAGATAATAAGGCAATAGAAGATATAAAAAAGCAGCGAGTACTCCTTTCAATACATCTACCGACATCACAAAAGCACCCCAATTCTTTCCCAAAATCCGGAAAGTATTGGTTGCACCGGAATTACCGCTGCCATAATTTCTGATATCAATTCCAAAAAAAAACTTGCTTACCCATACTGCGGTAGGAATAGATCCAATCAGGTAAGCAATAATAATCAAGAGAACTTCCTGCATGAAGTATATAAAAATTTAAAATGTCAAAAAAAGTTGGTAATGCAGGTGTGCGGAAATATGTATGAACAACGAAGTTAAGCAAAAAAAAGGTTTATTCATTTAATTTTAACATAGGTTATCCAACAATACGCTGAAATAGTAATACTATCCACCCTTTCTTTTCGTCCCCATTTTTCTTTTCAAGAGGTTTTTTGCCAAAAACGGCTTCTATATCCTCACGATCGGAAGTAAGTAATCCACTGAGCATTAAATATCCCCCCGGATTGATCAAATTCCGCAAAGCATCCGCATTTTCCAATAATACATGCTTATTTATATTTGCTAGTACAATATCAAAATCAGAACACCCGGACAAATCCTCTGCCTTTTGAAGCTGAACACGCTGACACTCATTTACCTGTATATTTTCATGGGCATTTTCAATACTCCAATCATCATTATCGAGCGCCAAAACTGAATCTGATCCCAATTTTTCAGCTAAAATGGCCAAAACACCGGTTCCTGTACCAAAATCGAGTACTTTTTTTCCTGCAAAATCCAGGTGTTGCATTTGATCGATCATTTGCCAGGTGGTAGCATGATGTCCGGTTCCAAAACTCATTTTAGGCGTGATCACAATTTCATGTTTCACACCGGTGAACTGTGGATGGAAATGAGCCCGGATACCAGCAAATTCGCCTACTTCTACCGGATTGAAATTGCTTTCCCAAACAGCATTCCAGTTTTGTTCCTCCATAATTTCGGTGGTAAATGACAAAGAACGACTATCCAGAATAGCGGCCGTTTCTTCTTCATCTATCTCAGCCTTGGGGCCAATCCCGATCAAAAGTTCCTCCTGTTCTTCAAATCCTTCAAAACCGGTTTCGGACAACAAGGCCACCAATACATCCCGAAGTTCGGAATCATTCACCCGGATCTGATACTTTAAGTAATCCTTCTTCATAATATAATGGAATAAATTTTTAAATTACAGGCCATAGTTGCCGGACAAACTACCAAGGGCAACCAAAAGGTCTACCGCCTGTTTTGCCTCCAATACATCATGTACACGAAGTAAATTAGCACCCTTCAACAACCCCGCCGTATGCAGTACCGTAGTCCCGTTCAAGGCATCTTTGGCTTCAATACCCAGCGTTTTGTAAACGATTGATTTGCGGCTCACTCCCAACATCAGCGGTACCTGAAGCATGGATAAAGCCTCTAATTCACGGATCAGTTGAAAATTATGTGCTGCCGTTTTAGCAAAACCAATACCGGGATCGGCAATAAGATCGGTGATTCCGGCTTTGCGGCAAAAAGCAATCCGTTCAATAAAAAAGTCAAGTACTTCGCGGGTTACATCCTCATATACCGGATGTTGTTGCATGGTTTGCGGATTCCCTTTCATATGCATCAGAATGTAAGGAACTTTGAGCGCAGCCACCGTTTCTATCATGGCCGTATCTAATAAGCCGGCACTCACATCATTTACTATTGAAGCTCCGGCAGCCACAGAGGCCGCTGCTACTTTTGCATAAAAGGTATCAACAGAAAGTACGATTTCCGGATAGGTACGGGAAAGTGCCGAAATCACCGGAACAACCCTTTCGAGTTCCTCCTCCACCGATATCCTTTCTGCACCGGGTCTTGTACTCTGTCCGCCAATATCCAGAATAGCAGCCCCCTCCTCAATCATCCTTTCGGCTTTCGACAAGACGCCTGCAATGCTTTGTTCCCGGCTTCCGGCATAAAAACTATCAGGCGTAATGTTAATTATGCCCATTATAGCCGGTGGATACAGGCTGAGCAGCCTTCCATTTGCATTGAGTGTGTACATTCCGTTATTTTTGACGCTGCAAAGGTGCAGGTTTTCTTCAGCAAGCAAACGAAATGGATGCCACACCCTTCAAAGTCAAAGGAAATTATGGAAAAAACCATCGCGGAATATAACCGGGTGATCGACTCGGCAAGAGATATTTTTATAAAAAAAACGAAGGATTACGGCACAAGTTGGCGGGTGCTGCGTTCCATCAGCGTGGTGGATCAGATTTATATCAAGGCACGCCGTATCCGCAATTTGCAGGAAGGCAGTCTTCAGCTGATCGCAGATGATATCCCTTCAGAATTCAAAGGGATCATCAACTATGCAGTGATTGGTTTGATTCAACTCCACCTCAACAATGAAGAAATTGAAGAGTTGCCGGTTTCGGAATGTCAGAAGCTTTATGAGCAATTTATAGCAGCCACAAGAGCACTGATGGAGCAAAAAAATAATGATTACGGAGAAGCCTGGCGCGAAATGAGTCAAGAAAGTTTTGCAGATCTCATTCTCATGAAGCTCTACCGGATGAAGCAGATCATTCGCAATGAAGGCAATACGCTGATCAGCGAAGGACTGGAAGCCAACTTTATGGATATCCTGAATTATGCTGTTTTTGCCATGATATTATTGGATAAACCCGTGGGGCAGGATGCGTAAAAAAAGAAATTTAATATGAAAACGACGGTTCAGGTTTTACGGATTTTGGTTGGGGTCTTGTTTATTTTTTCAGGATTGGTAAAAGCCAATGACCCAAGTGGTTTGGCCTATAAAATGGACGAATACTTTGCGGTTTGGGGTTGGGATTGGGCAACGCCTTATAGTCTTTTCCTGAGCATGGCGATGAATATTTTCGAAATTGTGGCCGGGGTTGCCCTGTTGCTTGGCTGGATGTCGAAACTTAATACTACCCTCTTGCTAATGCTGATCCTGTTCTTTACCTACCTGACCGGATATGCTGTTTTCAGTGGTAAAATAAAGACCTGTGGTTGTTTTGGAGATTGCATTCCGTTGGTTGCCTATCAATCCTTTATCAAGGATCTGATTTTGCTTGTCATGATCCTGATTTTATTTCGGTATCAGGCTTATATCAAGCCATTTCTACCTGTCCGGGCCAATTTATTTATCATTTTACTATCGTTGGGATTTGTTTGTTGGGGGCAGTTATATGTTCTGAAGAACCTGCCTGTTGTAGATTGCCTGCCCTACGCCAAAGGCAATAATCTTTTGGAGAAAATGGAACCTCCAAAGGGTTCGGTGCCCGACAGCATCGTGGTTATGTATACCTATAAAGTGGATGGCAAAACGGTTCAGTTCGATGCTTCGGGCTTTCCGAATGATTTTGATGAGTCGCGTTACGAGTATATAGACCGGGAAAATGTAGTGGTTCGGAAAGGAAATGCCACCCCTCCTATTCAGGATATGGCCTTTTATACACAAGCGGGAACTGATACCACGAAAGCGCTGCTGGGCTCTGAATCACCTTATCTGTTCATCTTCGCTAAAGATTTTGATGGAGCAAAACCAGATTGGTACGAGTTGTTTACCAAAATCTATTCTATTGCCAACGAACGTCAGTTAGCGGTATACCTTGTAACCAACCAACCTAAAAAAGCCATGGAATTTTTCAATATCAACCGACAATTTAAAGTACCTGTACTCACCTGCGATGGCACGGTTATGAAATCCATGCTTCGCACCAAAACCGGGTTGATTGCCATGAATGGCGCAGTAGTAAAAGAAAAATGGGCGGAAGCCAATATGAACGAAGTTGTCAGGTTTCTTAATGAAGGAAAAATCAAATAATCCCATTGACCGTGCTAAAGATCATTGACCGATACATATTGAAAAAGTTCTTTGCAACCTTTGTATACGCTATTGTGTTGCTTTCTTTTATTACGGTGGTAATTGATGTGAGCGAAAAAGCCGATGATTTCGTCAGTTCAGGATTAAGCGCAGGAGAGATCGTAACAAAATATTATGTCGGGTTCATTCCGCACATTGTGAGCATGCTCTTTCCCCTGTTTGTGTTTATTTCCATCATTTTTTTTACTTCTAAAATGGCGGGACGAAGTGAGATCGTAGCTATTCTTGCAAGTGGCACTTCCTTTAATCGTTTTCTGAGGCCTTACTGGATCGGTGCTTTTCTTCTGGCTACCGTTCTTTGGCTCGGCAACCGGTACGTAATCCCTAAGGCCAATGCCCTGCGAACCGATTTTCAAACCCGGTATATTGACAAAAGCAGTTTTACCACCAATAGCGGGAGTGCTATGTATTTTCGAAACGACTCCACGCATTATGGTCAGGTCTCCTATTTTGATACTGCAACCAAAAGAGGATCCTCCTTTATTCTTCAGGAAATAAAAAACAATAAGCTTGTAAAAAACATCCGAAGTGAATACCTGCTTTGGGATACTTCCACCAATAAGTGGCTGCTAGAAAGTGTAATTGTAAGAACCATTCAAGGTAGTAAAGAGACCCTCACCTCATTGGACAGTTTATATATTGACCTGAATTTTAAACCCAACGAATTTGTAAAAACAGAATTCACAAAGGACGTCCTGACGACCCCGGAACTGAGCGAACTGATCACTAAAGAAAAACAGAGGGGTAAAGAAGGCATTAACGACCTGATAGTGGAACGGTACCGTCGCGATGCCTCTCCCGCTTCCATCATCATTCTTACCATCATCGGGGTATCGGTATCATCCCGCAAAGTTCGAGGTGGCAGTGGTCTCCACATTGCTATCGGATTTATTACCGCTTCCCTTTTTATATTGACAGACAGATTCAGTACGATCTTCAGCACCAAGGGTAATTTCCCCCCATTACTTGCTGCCTGGACTCCCAATTTGCTTTTTGTGATCGTAGCCATCATTCTGTTTATGAGAGCCCCTAAATAATGGATACTTTTTTGTACAAAAAGTGATTTTAATTACGGCTAGCTATTTTTCCTGTAGAAGAAAGAAAAAGCTTGTTACACCCCTACTAAGGATGACTGTCCTGCAAATATTAAAGTTATCTTAAGAGAAGCCTGTTCATCAACCTTATTTAATAAGCTGTTGTTGAAATACCCAACAAAAACAATTTACTACAATGAAAAAAATTACCACCGCTGCTTTAGCTGTAGCCATGATGTTCGGAGCAACTACTATTGCCTCTGCACAAACAGTTGTCGACGTTGCTGTAGGTTCCAAAGACCACACAACTCTGGTAGCCGCTGTAAAAGCTGCCGGACTCGTTGAAACATTAAGCGGAGACGGACCTTTCACCGTATTTGCTCCTGTAAATGCCGCTTTTGATAAATTACCTGAGGGGACGGTTGCAAGTTTACTGCAAGCTGATAACAAAGGTACATTGACCTCTATTCTTACCTATCATGTTGTAGCAGGCAATATCGATGCTGCAGCAGTAGGTAAAGCTATTAAAGATGGTAAAGGAAAAGCTGTTTTAACCACTGTACAGGGTGGAAAGCTGACTGCCATGGTAAAAAATGGTAAAGTTGTATTGATGGACGAAAAAGGGGGCTACTCAACTGTGGTTGCAACTGATCTGAAAGGATCTAATGGAATCATACACGTAATTGACACCGTTGTAATGCCTAAGTAAGATTTTTTTGATTAATTTTTTTGAAAGCGCCCCTTCCTTTTGGAAGGGGTGCTTTCTTGTCGTAACCATGGATAAATGCCATAATTTATATACCTTTGCACCCCCGATTAAAAAAACCGTCGGGAGTATATCATGTTATTATTAAACAAACAACTAAACGCAGATGCACAGGAGACAGGTGGTGCCGCCCCCGAGGCAAGTACCACTCCTACTGCGACAACAAAAGCACCTGAAGCGGAGGCTACTCTTGAAGCGGAAGCTACTCCTGAAGCGGAAGCTACTCCTGAAGTGAGCACTGTGGAAGCGGAAGCTGCTCCTGAAGTGAGCACCGTTGAAGCGGAGGCCACTCCGGAAGTGAGTGCCGCCTTTACCGTTGACGAATCTGTTGAATTTCCCGATCTGGAAGTGCAACCTGTTGCAATCGAATTGCCTGTAGCCGAAGTATTGGCCACTGCACACGACGATTTCGACTGGAGCATTGACAAAAGGAATGTAAGCGTGTACAGCAAGGCTGACCGTGAAAAGTACGACAAAGTGTACGACGAAACTTTCCGTTCCATTACAGACAATGAAATGGTGGTAGGTATCGTAGTAGGTTTAACCAACACCGACGCCGTAATCAACATTGGTTTCAAAAGCGATGGTCTGATCAGTCTAAACGAATTCCGCGATGCACCCATTAAAGTGGGTGATGAAGTGGAAATCATGGTGGTTGAAAAAGAAGATCGTGATGGCAACCTGCATCTCAGCCGTCGTCAGGCCCGTATCTCCCGTGCCTGGGAGCGTATTGTGGACGCACACCGCACTGGCGAAGTGGTTACAGGTACTGTTACCAGCAAAACCAAAGGTGGTCTTATCGTGGATGTATTTGGTATGGAAACCTTCCTGCCAGGTTCACAAATCGACGTTAAGCCTGTAACTGACTACGATCAGTTCGTTAACAAAACCATGGAATTCAAAGTGGTTAATGTAAATGAAACCATCAAGAATGCCGTAGTAAGTCACAAAGCATTGATTGAAAGCGATATCGAAGCACAGCGTGCAGAGATCATGGCTAAGCTTGAAAAAGGTCAGGTTCTCGAAGGAACCATCAAGAACATCACCGATTTCGGTGCGTTCATGGACCTTGGCGGCTTAGACGGTTTGTTGTATATCACCGATATCAGCTGGGGCCGCATCAACCACCCAAGTGAGGTGTTGAAGCTGGATCAGAAGCTGAACGTTGTTGTGCTTGACTTTGATGATGACAAGAAGCGTATCAGCCTAGGTCTGAAGCAACTGACTCCGCATCCTTGGGATGTATTGCCAGAAGGCATGAACGAAGGAGAAGTGGTGAAAGGTAAAGTGGTAAACATCGAAGATTACGGTGCATTCCTCGAAATTATGCCGGGTGTGGAAGGACTTGTTCACGTAAGTGAAATTACCTGGGCCAATACACCGGTAAATGCGAAGGAGTTCTTCAAACTGAATGATGAGCATGAAGCCAAAGTGGTAACCCTGGATAAGGAAAACCGCAAAATGAGCCTGAGCATCAAGCAGATGACTGAAGACCCATGGAGCACAATCGAAAATATCTATCCTTCCGATAGCCGTCACAATGGTACTGTTAAAAACATTACTCCTTATGGCGTTTTCGTAGAATTGAAGCCCGGTATCGGTGGTATGATCCATATCAGCGACCTGAGCTGGCTGAAGCGTTTGAACCATCCAAGTGAGTACACCAAGGTAGGAGAACCTATCGAAGTGATTATCCTCAACATTGATAAGGAAGGCCGCAAGCTGCAGTTAGGACACAAACAACTGGAAGAAGATCCCTGGAATTCACTGGGAGAAACTTTCCCTGTTGGCTCTCTGCACGAAGGTACCGTTACCCGCAAGGATGAAAAAGGTGCTTTGGTAAGCCTGCCTTACGGATTGGAAGGATTCGCTCCTGCCCGTCACCTCAACAAGGAAGAAGGTACAACCGTTAACCTTGACGAGACCATTCAGTTTATGGTGATTGAGTTCGACCGCAACGAAAAGCGGATTGTACTGAGCCATAGCCGGATTTGGGAGAAAGTGAAGCAGGAAGAAGTAGCTGCAGAGCGCAAAGAGCGTGCTGCTGAAACAGAAAAGACCAAGAAGGCCGTTAAGACCATCCAAAGCAAGGTTGAAAAAACCACTTTGGGAGATCTCGGAGTTCTTGCCGATCTGCGTAAAAAGCTGAAGGACGACGAAAACGAGAGCACCGAATAAATCATTCGGATTTCTCTAAATATAAAGAGGCGTTTCATGCAAATGAAGCGCCTCTTTTTTAGCTATATCCTCTCCTATAGCCATGAAGTTTAGCCCGGCCTGATAACCATAACAATCCTTACCGGGGCACTTCTACCCTTTCAATCATTTGCCCGATCATGGTTTCGGGGGTCAGCCCTTCCATTTCTTTTTCCGGAGTAAGAATAATGCGGTGTCTTAACACTGCCGGGGCTACTTCAAGGATGTCATCCGGCAACACAAAATCGCGTCCGCGAAGGCCTGCAATGGCTTTGGATGCCTGCAAAATACTCAATGAGGCTCTTGGTGAGGCACCGAGATAAAGATCCCCATTATTCCTTGTCTCAGATACAATCGAAGCAATGTACCGAAGCAGTTTAGGTTCCACAACTATTTGTCGAACCATTTGCCGGAACAAGGCGATATCTTCAGGAGTAAGCACAGACTGTATTTCTTTTAACAAATCGCCGGCTTGCTGAAACTGTTGTTTTTCAAGAATCTGTATTTCTTCTTCAAGCGTTGGATAATCCACATTGATCTTAAATAAAAAACGATCTAACTGTGCTTCGGGTAAACGATAAGTTCCTTCCTGCTCAATGGGATTTTGGGTAGCAATTACCAAAAAGGGAGATAGCATAGGATAAGTAGTACCATCAATCGTTACCTGCCGCTCTTCCATAACCTCAAATAAGGCAGATTGGGTTTTAGCAGGTGCCCGGTTGATCTCATCAATCAAAACGATCCCGGAAAAAATGGGACCGGGTTTGAATTGGAATTCGCTGTCGCGGGGATTAAAAACAGAGGTACCCAACACATCACTTGGCATCAGATCGGGGGTAAACTGAAGTCTCGAAAAAGGAATCTGAAGGCTTTTGGCCAGCAACTTTGCGCTCAGGGTTTTGGCAACCCCCGGCACCCCTTCTATCAAAAGATGTCCATCGCTGAGCAAGCCCGCCACCATCAGGTCAATCATGGCTGTTTGGCCTACTACAATAGAACCAATAGACGCTCTGATTTTTTGAATGGCTTCTGTTAAACGATTAAGGTCTGTTCTTTCCTGAAATATTGAATCCATGTGCACCGGTATAATTGTTTTGATTGCGGAAATTAAGAAATACCAAATATAAGGCTTCCCCCTATTTTTAGTTCACTCCAAGCCTCCGTGCCAGCAAAAGACATACCGCAATCACAAAAACACTGATATATTCAAGCCATTGGTAATTATGGATTCGTAGCTGCTCATCGCTGAAAACAATGAGCCCTGCGAGCATACTTGCAGCTCCGGTAAACAGTTGCTGTATGCTGCTGTTGAAACTCATAAAGCTCCCTCTGGAAGCGGGTTGAACTACCTGACTCACCATGGCCTGTGTAGTAATAGTACGCCCATTGGCCATACCAAACCACAGCCCGAATGGAATAAGCACCACTACAAAAGGCCAGGCAGGCAGGTTGGTAATAATCAATACCGGGAATAACGATAAGAACCCTGCAATTGTAAAGATTTTTAGTTTGCCATGGCTGTCTGCGAGTTTACCCCAATACAGGCCGCCAAAAATGGTGACCGCTCCACCCACCATATAAATGATCGGGGTTTGATCGCGGCTAAATCCCATATTGTACTCCATGTAGGGATTAATGAACGGGATAATGAGAAAATGACCAAACATAATGGTACCGCTCAAAAGCAGTGCTGCCCGCTGAGTGGGTACTGAAAAAGTAGTACGGATGGTCTTCATGATATCAACCCGGGGCTTTCCCTCCAAAAGATGGGTAGTAACCGAGGGAACGTATTTTATAACAGCAAACAATACCACGATCCCTACTGCAACAATGAGATAGAAGGGAGCATGCCAACTGAAAAATTTGGCCAGATACAAGCTAAGTGGAACTCCGATTACAGATGCCATTGAAAAGGCAGCCATCAGCCAGCTCATCGCCCTTCCCCGGCGCTCATAAGGTATCAGATCAGCTACAATACTCAGTACCTGAGCTCCGATGAGCCCCCCGAATAATCCAGCTACAATCCGGGCGCAAATCAACAGCAAATAGGTAGGAGCTAAAGCACAAAGCAGGGTTCCGATCAAAAAACCGATATATCCCATTACCAGTACTTTTTTTCGATCGTAGCGATCTACTACAAAAGCGGCAAGAATTCCGGTAAAGAAGGCTGCAAAATTATAAGATGCTACCACTGCTGCAAACTCCCCTGCATTGATGTGAAAATAAGGCATCAAAAAATTACCCAGTGGCATCATGATCATAAAATCAAGAATATGAGTAAAATTGATGGCAGCCAGCAATAGCAGTACCGCTTTTTCTTTGGAGTTCATTTACCTGAATAGCATATAGCCTGCTTTTGATTAAAAAAAGGCTGTTGAAAAATCGTTACCGTACTTCCCGGATATCTTCTATTATTCTCTTGGCAATATTATTCGCCTTCCCTTCATAATCGCTTTCACTGTAAATTCTGATGATAGGTTCGGTATTGCTTGTGCGGAGGTGAACCCAGTCGCTATCAAATTCAATTTTCAACCCATCTTCGGTATTGATCGGATGGTTGGCATATTTCTTTTTGATGGCAGAAAAGATCTTTATGACATCGAGTCCACTGCCAAGTTCAATTTTATTTTTACTGATAAAATAGGTGGGATATGTCCGGCGCAACTGATCAATATTTTTACCCGAAGTAGCCAGATGCGATAGAAACAAAGCGATACCAATCAGCGCATCTCTGCCGTAATGAAAATCAGGAACGATGATACCTCCGTTGCCTTCGCCCCCAATGACAGCATTAACAGCCTTCATTTTTTTCACCACATTCACTTCTCCTACAGCACTTGGATGGTATTCCCCGCCATGCGCCAGCGTAATTTCTTTCAGCGCTTTGGTGCTGCTCATATTGCTTACTGTATTGCCCTTTTTATGCTTAAGGATGTAATCGGCTACTGCAACCAGTGTAAACTCTTCCCCAAACATTTCTCCATCACCACATACAAAAGCAAGTCTGTCCACATCGGGATCTACCACAATACCGAGGTCTGCCTTTTCCTTTACCACCTGATGGCTGATATCTCCCAGATTTTCAGGCAGGGGTTCCGGATTGTGGGCAAATTTACCGGTGATCTCTTTATTTAAAACAGTAACCCGGGTAACGCCAAGGGCCTCCAGCAATGCAGGAACAAATAAGGCACCTGTGCTATTGATGGCGTCCACTACCACTTTATAGTTTTTAGAAGCAATCGCCTCCCGGTTGATGAGGGGATAAGCCAATACTGCATCAATATGCTTCTGCATATAACTGTCATCCTGTGTGAGCTTTCCAAGCTTATCCACCGTGGCAAACTTAAAAGCATCTGCTTCAGCAATTTCAAGGACTTCAGCGCCATCTTCGGCATCCAGAAATTCACCCACTTCATTCAGCAGTTTCAGCGCGTTCCATTCGCTTGGATTATGACTTGCAGTAATGATAATACCCCCTGCAGCCTTTTCTTCCGGAACGGCAAACTCTACCGTTGGAGTGGTGCTTAAGCCCAAATCCACCACATCAAGCCCGAGAGCTATCAGTGTATTAGTAACCATAGAACTTACCATGGCTCCGCTTATCCGACCATCGCGGCCAATAACGATTTTCTTTCCCTTTCCTCTTTTTAAAACCCAGGTTCCGTAAGCGGCGGCATATTTTACCACATCAACCGGTGAAAGTCCTGTACCCGGTACTCCACCTATTGTTCCACGTATTCCTGAAATTGATTTTATTAATGCCATCAGTTGTTTTAAATGTTTTGGTTTAAAAATCAGCCCTCTCTGAGAAGTAGCCTATATTTTTTCATCTGTTATCTCTGATATTAATCCACTCCGTCACCGGTAAGTAACCCACTGGTACCAATAACGATACCATTTGTCCACCGCTTTTCCAATCCATTATATCCCCACACAAAATCCACTCTAAATACCTTCAAAATATTTGAAATTCCCAGAAAAACTTCATAATAATTTCTATTTTGATCTATATAGAACATATTGGTACCGGTTACAAGCCCCAGATTTGCTTTTCTGATCAACGGGATTTTATTGGTCAGCAAGCCGTTTAGTTGCCATTCAAGATGTCCTCTTGCATAAAATCGATCCCGGGTGCTATTGGCATAGTAAGGCGCTAACTGAAAACTACTCACGTATGGAGCAGCCGCGATTGTTCTGTTTCCCATAAAATGTTGCCAGTCGGGTAATTGAACATTCTTATTGTTGTAAAAACCACCGGCTTCCAGTTCATAAGTAATCGAGCCGCCCAACTTCAGGTTGAGACCATCCCGCATTTTCAGGGCCCATTTCCCGAAATCAACATCGCTTCCCAGTACATCTTTCCACCCATTAGCTATAGTAAGCGTAAATACCGGGGCATCACTTGAGGTACCAATCAGCCTTTTAGGATACTGAATATATTTTACACCGGGCTGATAGCGAAGGGTAGCTGTGGTGAGGAATGCCTGATGTTTCTCAAAAAAACCTGAAGGAAGTTCCTCGGGATAATTGGAGGTAAAGCTTCTTCCTTTAAAGCGATTCCATCGGTAGCTTGTATCTGTATTTTCAAGAGGCTGACGATCTTCGTAGGCCATAGAAAGCCGGAGGGTCAACCCACGGGCAATATTTTTTGAAGCAGATGCTCTTCCATAAACCTTTTCATAAACCTTCAGGTAATTTACGCTATAAAAAAGTGTACCGATGGTATTATTCAAAGGCAATAAGGGAGAAACAGGGTTCAATTGAAAAACATTACGGCCACCCGCAACACTCAGGTCTAGTCGCTTTTTATAATCTACCCCAATGCGGCGAATGATGGCAACATCAAAATTAAGCCGATTGGTAGAGGTACTGAACCTCAGGTTAGGAGCTATCGAATAAGACCCGGTATCTGAACGTTTGGAATAAACGGGGTTTAAATTCACCACCCATTGTTCTACGGTATTGTAAGATACTGCTTGCAACGCCGGGGGGATAAATAGTCTGCTTCTTTTTTTATAGTTAGAAAAGGTATTTCCCCGAAATAAAAAGCCCATGACCGAGAAGCGATTGGCAACCTTGCTCAAGGAATCAAGATAAGCAGGATCTTTAAATTTTTTTTCAAGGGAATCTTTTTTTACATAATCCTCACGCTCTTCCACACTCAGGGGAACCGGCCGGATACTATCCCAAAACGATAGTGTTTTTTTATTGGCAGAGGTATCAATAATTTTTACAATATTGTTTTTCCAAAACTTTTCAGGTAATGGTTTCAGATTATATTCACTGTAAACCGCAGAAAAGTCGGCTCCGGCCTCAAAGCCAAGGATACCAAAGTCTACCTGAAAACGGGTGTATTGCGGCACCCAAACCTGCTGCTTGCCCGCTACCATCTCCTGAGTAATACGCAGGGTATCTACAATTTCAATTTGCGAAGTTTTGGTCAGGTATAAATCCGCACTATGAACCCGCCAACTGCCCTCGATGATCAGGATATGCCCGCTACTGAAAAGCGGCTCGTACAAACGCTTTGGGGAAACCCGGATCTTGTTGATTTCGAGCCCGTCCTGATAGAAAGATCCTTCGTAGCGGTAATCGTAAAAATTCAGCGCATTGTCACTGATTGGTGAAACAAAACCCCGGCTGTTCAATCCTGATACCGAAATGTTATTTTCATAAAAATTAATATCCATGGTTTGGGGGCTATTGAATCCAAAACCCTGACTATTGCCACTTACTTTGGCTGAGATGACTTCTTCGCGATAATCCCCGTTTTTTTTCTTGCTGTATCTTGTCAGCGATTCACTGAAATAAAGAATCCCTTTTCCGCTGCTATCGATGATGTCCCCATTCGTGGTAACCTTGCGGCCAAGAATTCTTTTAGGTACTTTTTTAGATCGCATTAAGCCTTTCATATACACAAGCGATTGCATATCTCCCGTTTCTTCGAGGTGTACTTTACGCACAGAAATGGCCTTGCGGATAATTTCATAAGCCGGGTCTTCTGCCCCTGCTGTCACCACAACTTCATTCAGTGAGACTACCTGAATTTTCATTGAAAAATCAACCACGAGTACTTCATTTCTTTTCACTTGCACTTTGCGCTCCTGTTTTTCATAACCGATATGAGCACAAATCAGATCATAATTACCGGAAGACAATTCCAATGCATATTTACCATCCGCATTGCTTGTGGTACCAACGGATCCCCCCTTTATATACACCGAGGCAAAAGCAAGTGCCTGCCCGGCATCATCGGTTACGGTTCCCTGAATGGATTGAGCCTGTCCAAAAAGCGACCCTAAAATCAAACCAGCAAAAAGGAGAAAAAAGAAAGAGCGAGAGTAGGATTGGTACATGTGAAATCTTTTCTATGCAAAAGAAATTTAATTAAACCATTTAAAAAGGTCAAATAATTGTAAAAAATCATTTGCCGGCTGGTCTGAGATACCCTCCGGTAAGCGCTGCAAAGCCTCCAACAAGTCCTCCAATAAAAGCAGTTACTACCATGATGGCTATGGAAGAGCCCCCAAGCGGCAGCAGCAACGCCATTTTTGCAGATAAAATATGATTATTAGCGGCATCAACCCTCCAGGTAAGGACCATCCATAGTAAAAAAACACCCAGAAAACCGGCCAGCCAGTTTTGCCATCCCTTTTGAGGAACCACAATACCTGCTATCAATGCCCCTATTGCAAATAACCACCATGGGGCATCATGAGCAAACAAATAGGCTGCGTATCCCAAAATGATGACCAATACGGTGCAGGTTATAAATTTCATAATTATTTTTTTAAATTCTGCCGCCGATTAGCGGCTTATTATTTTATCCTTTCAGTTTTCAAGAGACAGCCATAAGCTGCCATTTCCCCGCATTAGCCGGGTTGATTTCCTTTGCTATGCTTTTTCAAATGACTATAAGTTCTGTTACATACGTTTTTAAGATTTACCCGGTTGAAACCGCATTAGCCAGATGGTTCCTTTTTTTGCATCGGCTTCATTTTTCATTATCCGGAGGGTATTGTATTGCCCGGCGGCCCATTTATCTACAAAACTGTCATAATATAGACTTCCGGGATTACCCGACTGTCCGCCGGGATAAATACCATAGGCTTCGGTTTCATCCGTCATTTGCACCACCATCCGCCAGCTTGGTCCCCAGGCACCTGTGGCAGCATTAATGATGTTGGAACCGCCGCCGATTGGCAGGTTTAATCGGCTGAACATCGGCAAACTACTCCCCAACAAATGGCGTACTCCAGTGGCTTTATAGGCTGCCCATTCCATTGGCTGACCTCGTAAGGCATCCGATGCCTTTATGAGTGCATTGGTTACCAACTCAGACAGGGTTTCTTTCTGTGGGGTACGGATATCATCCACAAAATAAAACGCGGTATCTTTTAATAAAGCTTCTGCAAGCGTCTGATCCTGCGGAATCATTACTTTCAGCGAATCGGGGCGGGTTATATTATCAAGCCAAACAGATTCAGACAACTGTTTCCACCATTGACCAAAAATGACCGGCCCTTCTTCTTTAGGATCAGAACGCAGATTCCATTGCTCAAATTTTTGCAACAACATGCGCTCTTCGGTATTCAGTTCTGCCCGTTGTACATGCTGTAAAAGCAATGGCCGAACGGTTTCGGCAAATACATTGTAATTATCCGTTTGCATCTGCTGCATTTTTAGAGTAGTCACCCCTTCCATCTCCCGCAAATACCGGTTGATGATGATGCCCCGGTACAATTGATGCAGTCCGCCCAGATAAAAAGGATAGGTAGTATCGGCCGGCATCTGATTGGCCGAGGAAACAAATCCACGCTCCGGATCTTTCATATGCAGGTTATCCGCTTGTGGAATAGCCGTTTTCCAGGCATAAGTACTATCCCAGCCCGGCATTACAAAATCGCCCTGACGACGCCATTTGGCTGGAAAATCAGCCTGCTGCCACCAGGCAATCTGATTGCTTTTACTTGCAAAAACGAAGTTCTGACCCGGGCAACCATAATTAATGATGGCAGACAGGTAGTCCTCATAATTCTTTGCCCGGTTAAGCATCAAAAAAGTTTTCATTTCGAGTGAAGGATCATGGGCCGACCAACGGACGGCGTAGGCTTTGTTGTCCTTGCTATCATTCCCATAATTACGGTCAAACATAACCGGACCCCATTCCGTCATCGGGACCTTTTCTACAAAATCTGCTTTGTTCTTTATTTTGATGGTTTCGAGCCGCCATTCAGTTTTGGTCCATTCCCCATTGTATAAATACTCATTTCGGGTACTATCCCGAAATTTTACTTCGTAAAAATCCATCACATCCCGCATAGCATTGGTCACACCCCAGGCAATACTGTCATTAAAACCAATGATGACACCTGGTGAGCCCGGAAAACTAACCCCGGAAACATTATATTCCGGAGTATGGATCTGCAATTCATACCATAGCGAGGGCATATTTAACCCGAGGTGCGGATCGTTGCAAAGAATAGGTCGTCCGGAAGCAGTTTTTCCGCCGCCTACTACCCAGTTATTACTCCCAATATCAGGATGACGGGGTTCGAGTCGCATGGTCATATCAGCAGCATTTACCGAAAGCTGATCGGCTTTATAAACAGAATCTATCCCTGCAGGAACCGGAACTTTGGCAAGGCTTGTATTAAAATCAGTTCCCCGCGGTAAAATAGGATCGAGGGAATCTGCCATAATTGGGAAGGCCAGTTCAAACAATTCAGCACCCAAATGATTGCGCAGATTGGTTGCTTCAAAATCATCCAGATCACTTGCAAGATCATAGCTCATGTATTTTAAAAACAAACAGGTCTTTAGCGGGGTCCATGGTTCAGGGGCATAGTTCAACACTTTGTACTCAATGGGAAATTCGGCAGGCGATAAGGAAGCAATCCAGTCATTTACACCAGCACTATAAGCTTCCAAAGCCTCTTTCAACTCAGGGTAGTTTTTCATATTGGCTAAGGAACGTTCCGCCGCCCAAACCATACCCAACCTGCGAAAATGCCGGTCACGCAAATCAAGCACGCTATTCTCCCCTACTTTTTCTCCAAACAGCTCACACAAACGTCCTTCTGCTGCATGGGTCTGAAACTCCATTTGCCAAAGCCGGAATTTAGCATGAAGATAGCCCTGAACGTAATAAGCATCTTTGTCGGTCTGGGCAAAAATATGCGGCACCAATCGATCATCGAGATACACCGAGGTTGTGGCAGAAACAGGGCTGTTATTAAGTTCCAGATCGAAAGACTGACCCAGATCCTCTGCATTTTTCCAGAATCCATGAGACGGACTCAGGAGTTTACCAAGCGGGGGTATAGACTGTACAGAGCTATTCAATAAGAAAATAAGACCACCGGTTATGATTGCACCGATCGCAAATGGGATGACACGCATAGTAGAAACATTCGAATGGTGAAAATAGTAAGAATAAACATACGATGGTTACCAAAACCGATTAATCAGAGGATGACCTATTTTTGCGATATGGCTACCCAAACAAAAGAATCTGCTTACCAGAAAAATATTTTAGGGCTGCAGCTACCTACCGACCCCCGTTGGGTAGATTTAGCGGCACTTTCTCTCGAAGAAATTCTGACCGATCATGCCTGGTGTGAGCAGAAAGCAGCTACAAGCTGTATCAGTCTGATCCAACGTTTTAGCGATAAATCCGAAATCATAGAAGCGCTAAGCCCGATTGTTGCAGAGGAATGGGGACATTTCAGAATGGTACTGGCTGAATTGAAGAAACGCGGGTTAGTACTGGGTCGTCAACGAAAAGATGAATATGTAAACGCTCTTTTGCAATTTGAAACCAAAGGGAACAAGGAAAGTTTGCGCTTACTGGATAAGCTGCTGATGTGTGCGCTGATTGAAGCCCGGAGTTGTGAGCGGTTTAAAAGACTGAGTGAAGGCCTCGATGATGAATATCTCTGCCAGTTCTATCGCCGCTTTATGGAAAGTGAAGCGGGACATTACCGCAGTTTTATTGACCTTGCAAGAACGTTTGTAGAAGAAGAACAGGTTTGGAACCGGTGGCAGCAGTGGCTCGATTACGAAGCAGAAATCATGAAGCAGCTTACCCCAAGGGGAGACCGGATGCACTAATTAGTATATTTCAGGAAGACTGAAAATAAGCAATGGCATCGCTGAAATCGAGAAAGGGTAATTGACCCGAAAGCGATTTTGCATGCATGAGCATTTTTTGCCTGAACTTTTCATGGGCTTCACTATCCGGACGACGAGGGCGGTGGCTCATAGACAGATTTAACTGATGGATGGCCTCAAAATATTGCAGACTTTCTTGATGCATACATGCGGCCATAAATTTCTCCCAAACGTACTGAGTGGCCTGATAATTGGGATGCACCATATCCTCGGCAAAAAACCGGTAATCCCGCAAATCGTCATTCACCAACTCATAAGAGGGGAAATAAAAAACGTCGGGAAAGGACTCCAAAGCATTTGCTACCAGTAAATGCAGCAAACCCTTGCTACGATTGTTTTCTACCAGGCCTTCGCGGTAATGCCTAACCGGACTGATTGTAAAAATAATCCGGATATTGGGTTGTAAACTGCGGGCAGTATCCACCATATTCCGGAGTGCCTGCTTTCCGGATTCGAAATCAAGAAGCCGGTGGTGAAAATGAGTGGCCGGTACTTTATGACAGTTGGCCACAACCTGCGACAACCCGGCCACGTTATAAGCAGAATCCGCTTTCAGTTCATACACAAAGGCCGATCCAAGCGTAATGATGAGCCAGTCTGTCTGTTTTAAGAATTCAGTAGCGGATTGGGTCGAATCATTGATATCGGCGACACATTTATCCGGATCGCTGTTTGCAAAACGACCGTGATGCTGCCAGCTTTGCCATAGCCCCCCTTGCTCAAATAAATCAGCACTTGTGTAAATTCGTGCTTCCTTGTATTGTTGTAATGCAGTAGCTATGCTTACCGGGTTGAAGAGAATACCATGTGGATTCTCGAGTACCCGAAAACGATAGCGTTTCAGGTAAGCCCCCATATGTTCGGTGAAGCAGGAACCCAATAAAGCGATCCTGTCGGATAAGCGGATGCTTTGCTGCCAGGGTTTAATATGCAGTTCAAGCCTGAATTGCATGTGGGGTTTCGTTGAAGATTTGTGCAGCCATTGCGGAAGCTCTTGCAAGCGCTTCTGCATTGATCCGGAGATCAAAGGAATGCTCCGTCAATATGTGAAGCATTTGCTCGGTGTCCATATTGCCGACCAATGCATTTTGTGCCATCGGACAGCCTCCCACGCCTTTCATAGAGCCATCAAAACGTAGACAACCCGCTTCAATAGCGGCATTCAGTTTATCGGAAAGGCCTGCTACGGTACTATGCAAATGAACCCCGACTTCCAGTCCCGGAAAATTACGGATGGTATCGGATGTTATGCGACGCACAGATTCGGGAGTGGCTACACCCACTGTATCCGCCAGCGAAATGATTCCAACTCCGATAGCCTGCATTTTTTCGGCCCAGGTTGATATTACATCTGCGTCAAAGGGATCTCCGTAAGGATTCCCAAAACCCATGGATAAATAAACCACTAAGGATTTGTCGGCTTTCAGTGCCAGTTCCTGAATTTGCTGCAGATTTTTCCAACTTTCTGTGATACTTCGATTGGTATTTTGCTGTTGAAAGGTTTCTGATATAGAAAAAGGATACCCTAAATAAGAAAGAGCGTCAAAAGAACAAGCTGTTTCTGCCCCCCGGATATTTGCTACAATAGCAAGCAATTTTGTAGGAGAATCAGTAAGATCTAATTGTTGAAGGACTTCCCCGCTATCGGCCATTTGAGGAATCGCTTTGGGCGAAACAAAACTTACACAATCGAGCACATCAAAACCTACCCCAAGCAATTGTTGAATATAGGCCACTTTAGTTTTGGTGGGTATTTGAGTAGCCCAACCCTGCATGGCATCGCGGGGACATTCTACAAAAGTGATTTTATTTTTCATGATAGAAAGGCATTTCGGAAATCAGTTTCCCGAACTTACAACATCCTTTGCCGGACGGCTTCATACAAAACCATTCCGGTAGCCACCGATACATTCAATGACTCGAAATTACCGGGCATCGGTACCCGGAAAACAGTATCAGCTACTTTTACGAGGACCGGTTGAATTCCTTTGTCTTCGCTACCCATTACAAATGTACAAGGCTCTGCAAGTGGAAGATCGAATACCTGAGAGGTGGCATTCATTTCGGCAGCATATACCTGAATACCATTCAGATGCAGGGTATCAATAGCCTTTACAAGACTCGTGACGCGTACAATATGAATATGTGATAAAGCGCCTGCACTTGCCTTTATAGCATCTTCGCCAAGTGCTGCCACACCTTTATCCGGGATGATGATGGCATGAACCCCACAACACAAAGCGGTTCGTGCTATAGCCCCGATATTACGCACATCGGTGATACCATCAAGTAGTAAAAATAACGGAACCTTTCCCTCCCCGATCACCCAATCAATGATGGTTTGTAAATCATGGTACTGTACCATGGTTTTAAAGGCAACAATCCCCTGATGCTGTGTATTGGTCAATCCGTCGAGCTTTGGACCAGGTACCAATTGTACCGGAATCAGCAACTCTTTGGCACGGCTTTTAATTTCATTCAAAATTTCACCCGAAGCATTCCGGTAAATCAGAATCTTATCTACCCCGCTTCCTTCTTTGAGTGCCTCAAGAACAGGATTGCGCCCAACGATTATATTTTTAGATTTTATATACATATACCAAAAAAAACGCCTCTGCAACAGACATATCCGTTGGCAGAGGCATCTATTTTTATTGTAAAAAATTACGCTAATCCAAAGGCTTCTTGTACTTGCCCTACGTAGTCTAATTTTTCCCAGGTGAATAATTCTACCTCTACCGTTTTCTCATTTTTCTTGCCCTTGTTAAAGGTCTTGGAAACCACCTCAGTTTGTCGTCCCATATGTCCGTAGGCAGCAGTTTCGCTGTAGATGGGACTTCTGAGATTCAATCTTTTTTCAATAAAATAAGGACGCATATCGAAGATTGCCTCTACTTTACGGGCAATCTCCCCATCATTCAAATCCACTTTGGCAGTTCCGTAAGTGTTTACATAAACCCCGCAAGGCTTGGCCACTCCAATGGCATAAGAAACTTGCACAAGCACTTCGTCGCAAACACCGGCAGCTACCAGATTTTTAGCAATATGCCGCGTGGCGTATGCAGCAGAACGGTCTACCTTGCTTGGGTCTTTACCGCTGAAAGCACCGCCGCCATGAGCCCCTTTTCCACCATAGGTATCAACAATAATCTTCCGACCGGTCAATCCGGTATCACCATGTGGTCCGCCAATAACGAACTTGCCGGTGGGGTTGATATGATAAGTTACCTTTTCGTCGAACAAAGGCTGTAAACTTTCTTTTAAACTTGCTTTTACGCGGGGAATGACCACCTTAATCATGTCTTCCTTAATACGCTCCTGCATATGATCTTCAGGTCCAAAGTCATCATGCTGCGTACTTACCACCACGGTATCAATGCGGTGCGGTGTATGATCATCAGCGTACTCAATAGTTACCTGACTTTTTGCATCGGGGCGTAGGTAAGGCATCAAATGCAGTTCATGCTTGCGAATATGGCTGAGTTCCTGTAAGATTTTGTGAGCAAGATCAAGCGCAAGCGGCATATAGTTGTCGGTTTCTTTGGTAGCATAACCAAACATCATACCCTGATCGCCTGCTCCCTGTTCTTCGGGACTTGTCCTGTCAACACCCTGATTGATATCGGGGCTTTGTTCATGAATAGCTGATAATATTCCACAGCTACTTGCCTCGAACATATATTCACTCTTGGTATACCCTATTTTACGAATTACCTCTCTTGCAATATCCTGCACATCAAGATAGGCTTCACTTTTTACTTCGCCTGCAAGAATTACCTGCCCGGTAGTTACTAAAGTTTCACAAGCTACTTTTGAATTCAGGTCGTAGGCTAAAAAATGATCAATCAACGCATCAGAAATCTGATCGGCAATTTTATCGGGATGGCCTTCACTTACACTTTCTGAAGTAAATAAATACGGCATTTAAAAAGGATGTTTTATGATAAAGAACGCAAATATATCTACTTTGAATAGATTGCGTTATTTGGTTGAATAGATTATTCTTAATTGCATTCGATATCTTGGATCAGGATGATTGCCTCCTCCTAATTTAACCTGCCCTCTTCCGGGTGGAACGAGGAAGATACCGCCGGCCTGAAAAGGAAAATTCTGCGTTTCAAAAGA
>JBGSNV010000399.1:0-25028 GCA_041739485.1 Chitinophagaceae bacterium | reverse complement strand
ACAACACATTGCAACAGCAGGCAGTGGATATCATGCTGCAAACACTGGAATACGGATGGGACAAACAGAACGGAGGTATTTTTTATTTTATGGATATAAAGGAATACCCCCCACAACAACTGGAGTGGGATCAGAAACTGTGGTGGGTGCATGTAGAAACCTTGGTGGCTTTGGCCAAAGGCTATGCCGCCACCGGAGATGAGCGCTGTGCCGCCTGGTTTGGAAAAGTACATGACTATACCTGGCGTAAGTTTAAAGATGCTTCTTACGCTGAATGGTTTGGCTATCTGAACCGGGAGGGCGAGGTGTTGCTTCCATTGAAAGGTGGTAAATGGAAAGGCTGTTTCCATATACCAAGAGCGCTGTATCAGGTGGCTAACACCCTTTCGGGACTCCCGGATCATGAGCCGGAAAATGAACTCAAAAATCAGGAAAGCATCGTATAACGGTATTGAATTGACGCCGACTCGTTTTTATAAATTTGAAAATTCAAAGATCAATTATATGACCACACGCATAACGTTGGGCCTGCTGCTGCTTTTAGCAACTGCCTGCCAACCGGCAACCGAAAAGCAAAAAGAACAAGCACCTCCGGAAATTATTAAGGGAGCCTGGCTGACCAATGTTGGCAGTGAAATCCTGACAAGCCGCGAAAAAATTGATTCGGCGATGGTACTTGCCAAAAGATCGGGACTGACGCACATATGTGTGGTTACCTGGAACAATGGGTATACGCTGTATCCAAGTGCCGTGCTTGAAAAATACCTGGGGGTAAAAATGGACCCGTTGTATGGCGACCGGGATCCGCTGCAGGAAGTTATTGAATCGGCGCATGAGCAGGGTTTGAAGGTAATTGCCTGGTTTGAATTTGGATTCAGCAGCAGTTATGGAGAACCGGGAACCCCTATTTTGGCAAAATATCCGAATTGGGCGGCCAAGGACCGGGAAGGAAATACCTTGGTGGAAAACGGTTTTACCTGGATGAATTCCTTTTTACCGGAGGTCCAAAACTTTTTGACTGACATGATTACTGAAGTGGCAGATAAGTACGATGTAGATGGAATACAAGGGGATGACCGGCTTCCTGCTGCACCGGTACGCGGCGGTTATGATACCTACACCGTTGCGGAATACAGCAAAGAACATAACGGTGCTGCACCACCCAACGATTATGCAGATAGCAATTGGGTAAACTGGCGTGCCAACCGGATGACAGATTATGCGCAAACGCTGTATAAAGCTGTAAAATCGATAAAACCGAATGTATTGGTAGCACATGCACCTAGCATTTACCCCTGGAGTAAGGAACATTATTTGCAGGACTGGCCTGCCTGGCTCGAAAAAGGCTATACCGATGTGGTGATGCCACAGGTTTATCGATACAACTACGCGGCCTATAGCCAAACGCTGGATGCCCTTGTAGCGCAAACGATGCCTCAATATAAAGACCGGGTTTTTCCCGGTGTGCTCACCTCACTGGGTAACGGATACGTTATTGACGAAGCGCTCCTCGATAGCTGCATCCGGTACAACCGAACCAAGGGCATTTCGGGGGAAGTATTTTTTTACTTTGAAGGATTGCGGCAAAGTCCGGACTTTTACCAAAATAAATACCGGGAATACTAATGCAAAAAGGACTTTTACTACTGCTGATAGGACTGCCTTTGTTGGGATGGTCACAGGGGCCCTACCCCAAAGAATCCCTTTACTCCTCATACGCTGTAGGGAATGCTGCGGCACAAAAAAGACGACAGGTTGTAGAAGATCATGCCAATAATCTCGTGAATCTGCCGATTGGGCAGGACGATGAGAAAAGCTACAATATAGAAGTGGCTTTGTGGAATATGTCGCAGTTTATGGTGCGCACACCGGCAGCCGATAAAGGTATTGCAAGGTTATTGAGCCGGTTCGATGAACTCGGAGGTTCTACACAGCGGGCTTTACTTGAGGTCGTTTATGGTCAGTATCCCAACGAATTTGTAGAGGAAGTAAGAGAGATCGCAAAGGCTACCACCCATCCAAAAACCTATGCGATGGCTGCGGTGCATATCTTTCGGGCATTTCCTGATGGGTTATCCCGAAATTATATCGTATCGGGTGCCAAAAGGATCAAAACAGATGAAAAGGGGGGGCTGTTGCTTGCTGCACTTCTCGATTATATAGCTTACAAAGAAGAAGTTTCGCTCCCTGCCATTTCTGACCTGTTTGCACATCAGCAGGCGCATGGCTTCAAGATGATCTATGCCTTTCACCGGAAAAACCGAAACTATCCGGGGATTGCTATTGTGCAAAATGCGGATGGTAGCTTTGTGCGGGATTCTACCGGTGAAGTAGCCTGCCTTATTCAGTTAGCAAGATCGGCAAGCAACCTGCCCTATTTTATCACCAACGGCAGTTCGCCACAGGGGTTATACAGCATCCGGGGTACTGCTGTATCGGGTAACGTATTTATTGGCCCCACGCCCAACCTCCAAACTGCGATGCCGTACGAAGTGCCGCTGCCTGAATTTATCCATTACTATCCGATCGTGCAGAATGCCGGACCTGAGCGGGTTTACCGGAGCTATTTCCCGGAAGCATGGCAAAACTGGCAGGGTCTGCTTGAATCTTTTACGGCAGGTAAAATCGGTCGCAGCGAAATTATCGTGCATGGAAGCACAATTGATCCGGAATGGTTTGCCGGCAAATCGTTTTATCCATTATCGCCAACCCTTGGCTGCCTGAACGGGCTGGAACTATGGAATAAACAAACCGGGCGACTTGACCGGAGTGATCAGTTGGCGTTGGTAAATGCGTTTATGGCAAGCTCTGGTAAAAATGGTTTTATGGTGGTGATAAATGTAGATGATGAAGCAGCGCCGGTGACGGTGGAGATGGTTCGTAACTGGGTGAAGGGATTGCAATAGGGCCGAAATCAAGGTGCGTGAGACACGTAACCTGGCGGGGAAGGCGACCCGGATAATAGCCGCAACGTCCTCTTTGCTTCCTTCCGGTCGCTCAATCAGAGACGTTGCTAGAAACTGGAAAACAAACCACGAAAACACCCTGCTTGCTTTCTTGCGGTCGCAGGCAGAAACGTTGCCCGAAATCGGTCTGCTCAGGTAAGTGAAATCCACTCTAAATCTCCCACATACCGATGTGAGATTTGTCCCGCTTCATCCATGGCAAGCAAATGCAGCCAACCGTTGTCGCAGAGATTTTTCACCGAAGCATGCTTGCCCAAAATCCGGTTCATGGCTTCGAGGGGCGCTTCAATTACTACATTCAACTTCAAAGGCTCATGCTGATATTGCCTGCCATCGTGCACGGATTGCATGGGTAAACCCACCCGCAGATCACCCGAAAATCCTTCAAGCACGCCTACTCCACCGGTTACGTTGTGCAGGGTCTTATTGCCCGATCCGTAATTTTTGTTGTCCACCGTAGAGGCATAATATTGCAAACTGATCCAGCTTGTCACCACCATCGGTGCAGTCATGATCAACTCGAGGACCGAAAATTGCGTATCGGCTTTCCAATTATAAGAATGCAAAAACGAACGGCCATCGAACCGGAGCCCTAGGGTTCTTGGTCTTGGAGCTACCACAAAAGTATTGCACCCTGCAAGTCCCCATTCGGGTCGTACCTGCGACCAATCATTGCTTCTGCGCAGGATAGAACGATCTGCATCGTCCTGACTGACGGTGCTCATACGAACAAGCCGCTCGGCACGCGAAGCCTGCCCTGCCTGTTGCAGCGATTGCTTTAAGGCAATCAATGCGCTTTGACGGTTATCAGGCACTTCGTATTCATTATAAATGGTAAGCGCGTCGGTGGTGGTATTGTGCAAACAGGCCAGAAAAATAGTTTGCCCGGGAATGTGAATCCCCTCCTGCTGCAGGCCTTTCCGCACTGCCGGATTGTTGAGAACCGCAGCGGCTACTTTGGCTTTGGCTTCTCCCGAATGCCCGCCACAGGCACCGCAATCAAGCCCCGTTGCATGCGGGTTGTTTACCGAACTTGAACCATGTCCCACGATCAGCACAAAAGGAGCAAAATCTGAAGACAAAGACATCGCTTTCAACGCATTTTTGGCCATGCCGATCTGCTGCTCCAAAGCGATACCTACCGCATGGTTTTGATGCTGAGCAACCTGCAGATTGACCGATTTTTGAGAATGATCCTTTTTGCCTAACCCGGCCAGTTCCGGATTTGGAACCGGACGTGTCAGGCCGAAGGAATCGGTAAATAATTTAGGCAGATACGACAATCCAAGCGGGCTTACAAAACTGAAACAAGTGATTGCCCCGCCTTTAAACGCTTTCCATACCTGACGCACCTGCTGTTTAAGCACCCGGCTATCGATGGCTCGCCGGTTATCGTTTTCATCCTGTAAAGTTTCCATCACCGTGGGGCCGCTTTTTAGCAAGACCGGACATTGGGCCGATCCGGTTTCATGACCCATCGGGATGAAGTTGACCGGAAATCCAAAGAATCCGGCAAAACCGAGGGTTTGAATCCCGGAATTCACCAACTCGAGGTTCCTGCGAAACACTTCGGAACGCACATCGATGCAAAAGATGGCCTGTGCACTGATGGCAATTCCTGTTTGTGACTTGATCTTATCTGCCAGGTTGAATTTCTCTACCAATCGGCGCTGCGCCGACCTGTCAAAGGCTTCCTGTAAAATAAGTTTATTCATCAGTATATCTGATACTTCCTGCTGCGCCACTGCAGTCCCCATTTTTATTTTGGCCTCTCGCCAACTAAGCAATGCATTTGGGTGTGGTAATGTTTCCAGCAAACAGGCTTCCCAGCAAAGCAGAACGGCCAGCAATTCTACCAGGGTGTCACCGGTTTCGCCCTCGAGTCCCTTGTCCCAATCAAGCCGGGCGGCAAAGGCCGACCAACCGCCCAATCCGAGCAACAAACGGTGCAGGTAAAACGGCAGCACCGTTTCCGGAATCCGCAATATTTTCAATGCATATCCCGCTGCTTTCAGAGGCGAAACAGGCAACTGTCTGACGGACTTCCGGAATCCGGAGAGACCGGTCAAATCCGGACTGCGATCCACTGCAGCTTCTGACTGCCAGGATAAAAACAAGGATAATTTCGAATCCGCCGATCTCCAACCCGCCTGTCCCTGATCAAAATATGCGGCAGCCCAACCCGAAATCCTTCCGGTAATAAACCGGTTCCAATCGGTATGCGTAAGTTGGCTGGCTACATCGGCTACGGTCAGGATACCCGGGGTTTCCTTTTCAGAACCAGTATCTGAGGGAAGCGCTGCCAGAAAGGCTGAAACATCTATAAGCTTTTCTCCCTTTATTTTTTTATAAGCCACCCCAATGTCTTCCACGGAAATACGCCCCTGCGCTATTTTATCCATATAAAAAGCAACCGGTAAAGTCATTTGTATGCCATGGGTAAAAGACAGATCCGCAGCAACAGAGGCAAAAGATTGATTAGCCAGACCGAGGTAGGGATTGACTGCTACAAAATTTTCAAGCGGCCAAACCGGTGCGATCTTTTTGCAAGCCTGACGCAAGGTTTCAAGCAGCGCAGTTGTCTCCTTCGTTTCTCCCACCGGGACTTGCCCCTGTTCTCTAGAAGTATGTATCATGATCGTTATTTCTTTTCTTAAAAAAATGAGAGTAAAGGTTAGCGGGCTTTAACGGATTCTGTGCGCAAAGGCATCGCTTCTTCGTGATATAAATCATGGAAATTAGCCTCGTTTTGAGGCAGGGTTTTCCGGTGCGTATTTTCCTTTAACCGGTAAGCACCAACCATCCTGTCGAAAATCGTATTCAGGTAAAATCCATTGCGCACATGAATTGCGAGGGTCCGGGTCCATGAAGTATCGGGCAGCACAGGTGCAAGAATCTGTACCAGAACGGTTGCCGCAAACAAAACGAGCAGGATTCCTGTAAAAATCATATTGGCAAAACCGGGTGCAGCAAGGGCAGGCAACTGTGCCGACAACAATAACTGTGTCCCCGATTCCAGCG
Organism: Chitinophagaceae bacterium; assembly: GCA_041739485.1. Taxonomy (GTDB): domain Bacteria; phylum Bacteroidota; class Bacteroidia; order Chitinophagales; family Chitinophagaceae; genus Phnomibacter. The sequence continues at coordinate 19,041 of JBGSNV010000399.1, read as the reverse complement.
CAAAAAACGAACCCGCAACCAACACAGCGAGCAGACTACCGATAACAAACAATCTTTTATTTGCCTGTGCATCAAGCGCTCCTGTTAGTATGCGTGCCAGGCCCATGACGATGATGGCTCCAATTGCCCAAAGCGAAAACGAGGTTTCGGGATTGAAACCCAATAAATCCGTAAGACCGCTATACAAGCCCAGTGCCAGCAGCAGCCCCATCACCATCCGCCACGGACTGCCCATGCGTTTTGGTTTAGCCGTTTTGGCAGCTCTTACCACGTCAATCACACTCCCCGAAGAAAGGAAGGCATGTGCCTTATAAAAGGAATGCGCCACAAGGTGGAGCATCGCCGCCGGAAATACGCCCATTCCACAAACCATCAGACTGAAGCCCATATGCGCAACACTCGAATACCCGAGGGCTGTTTTTACCGAAGTCTGTGTCATAAAAACCAGCGAAGCAAAAAGCGCGGTACCACCACCTACCGCAATCAGCAGCAGCGAAGCATACGTACTTTGCTCCATCACAAAAGCCATGCGGATGATAAGAAAAGGCCCGGCATTAAGCAGCCCGGCATGCAGTAGCGCCGACACCGGAGTCGGGGTTTCCATTACTTCAATCAACCATCCATGTAAAGGAAACTGAGCCGATTTAAGGATCGCTGCAAGTGCCAGCAGGAGTGCAACCAATTCGATACCCTCAGACTGCCATCCACCCGAAGCCTGAGTTTTTATTTGTTGAAAGATCATTTCAAGATTGCCTGTACCAAATTGATGGTAAAGCAACCCCATTGCAATCAACAGGCAGGCATCGCCCATACGGGCAAGGATAAACTTTTTGCGGGCAGCCACTATGGCACCCGGTCGGTCAGGATAAAAAAGCAGCAACCGGTGCAGACATACACTTGTCAGGATCCAGGACAGAAAAAGCAGCCCCATATTACCGGCAAGCACGAGCAATTGCACCGAAGCAATCGTAGCAGCGAGCCGCCCCAAAAAAGCGCCCTGCCGCAAATCGCCATCGAGGTAGTTGTGGCTGAAACGCACCACAATAAATCCCAGCAAGGCAATCATCACCGACATCAACATACTCAGGGCATCGATCCGGATGCTCAAACCCAGTCCGGCCATCCCAAGCAACCCGCTTTCAATCAGGCCATACCGGGCGGCAAGAAGGGCTCCCGCCGATGCCGTACCGATACTCACCAAAGCCGCCGCTGCGGTCCATTTTTTTACCTGATGCGGGTGCAATCCGGGTTGAAACCAGGAAACCAGCGCCGCCAAAGAAAAAAGTAAAGGAGAGATTAAGGCTACAAGTGATAGGAACTGATCAGATAAAATAGGTATCATTATTGTAAACAAGGTTTATTTTAAGAAACAGGGTAACATGCGACTAACCCTTAAACAGGTGCAAAAGTAGCCAGGCACATACATAAATAAGGATTTATAGATTATATGTTTTGTATAAGGTTTATTTATGAATAGAAAGGAGGAGGCATGGATTTCAGGGTATACTTGCTCAGGAAAAGGAAGGCAAAGGGGCCTTCCGCGTGGGTGCAAGCTTAAGCATTGGTTCCGGCTGTTCCGGGCTTCGGTACCCACTATCGTGGGCACTTCCCCTGCACATCCGGCAGCCCTTCGGCGGTGAAATCCCTTTTCGGCCATGCCATACAGGATCTTAAAGTGCCGGATTTATAGCTTGGTGCCGGATTTATAGCTTGCATACATTAAGATACATCATACACAACCTAACCCAAGCATCCTCAGGTTTACGGTTACTTTTCGTTTACTGCATGTTATAGAAGAATCTAAATCCACAGGTGCGCCGCTTTATTCTTTCATCATAAACCTCCATACAGGAAGCTCTACCAATAGTTCCTGATTAAAATGATTTGTAAAAAACATTTGATTTAAAAAGAATTATGACTACTTTTCTACTCTGTTTTTATAGGGAATGCATATTGTTTCCTGGTATTACGAGGATATATTTGAAAGGTTTCCATTTTTTTAGCCACCCTTGTATCATGAACCGCGTATTTTTTGTCAATTGCAAAAAAATGCATGAATGCTCGCCGGCCGGAGTGGCACTTGATAATGGAAGTATTTCGGTGGATTTCCTGCACGCAAACAGACCGTTCAGTAATCTTAAAAAAATCAGACGTTAGTCTGTGTATTCAAAAATTCAGGTATGAAAAAACTTTACCTTTTACCAGTATTTGTATTCATTCATTTTTCAAGCCTTTTGGCACAGTGGGATGGGAATCCTGCAACGGTGAACAACCCTGTAAGCAGGACACCGGGGACTGATGTAAGCAGCGCAATGGTCAGTGATGGTAACGGAGGCGTGATAGTGGCATGGCTTTCTTTAGATGAATTTTTAGATAGTTCTTTCTTGTACATACAACGTAAAAGTCAATCGGGTAGCATTTTGTGGCAAACGGCAGCGAAACCACCCCTTGCAGGCAGTAGTGATTTATCTCTTTTCATTTCGGACCTGATACCTGATGGCACAGGAGGCGCTTACCTTTCCTGGTTTAGGGAACTGACAGATACAACCACCAATATTTTTCTGCAACATTTCAACAGCAACGGCATTAAACTTATGGGTCCCAATGGTATTCAGATAAATCAAAACGACGCTTATTTATACACCACTGTAAAGCTATGTACTTATTCAGGGGGTGTAATTGCCACCTGGGACAGGCAATTGAACGATGACAGCAATATCCCTCTTTATGCTCAGGTATTTGCTCAAAAATATAATACAGCAGGTGTAGCACAATGGACAGCTAATGGGGTACCTGTAAGCCTCACAAATTCATTTAGAGCAACTCCCAACATCATTAGTGACGGGAACAATGGTGCTTTCATTAGTTTTCCTGATTCGCGTAACAGCAGTATAGATGTAGCCGGAGACTTCACTAATATCGACATTTTTGCACAAAACCTCAGTAGCACGGGTAGCAGGCTTTGGGGGGACGGAGGTTTACCAGTAACCACAGCTCCCTTCAATCAGTTTTCCTATAGTGGTGGTTTGTCTTTTTCCACTTCTATGATTTCGGATGGTAACGGCGGTTTTATCCTGGCTTACGAAGACTACCGGAATGATAATGACGGGAACGGAAATATTTATCTGCAACGTCTTAATGGAAATGGAACCAGTCAGTGGGCCACAAATGGGGTGGCTGTATCCGGACAAACTAATTTTTACAAAAATAATCTTTCGCTTGTTTCAGATGGTGCTAATGGAGCAATAGCAAGCTGGAGCGTTTTCAATAATGTAAATTTTAGCGGCTCTCTATACGGGCAACGGATAACCGGGGCAGGAGCTGTTAACTGGACTACCAATGGAAAATTAGTAAGTCCTGCAAATTCAGTTGGACTTTTCGGTTCCGGTATGGCCGCAGACGGCGCCGGCAACTATGTATTTACCTGGGACAGATTAGATAACGTCACGTTTGAAGGGAGTATAAAGGCACAGAAATTAAATAGTGCAGGAACCATTCAATGGGCAGCCGGAGGCGTAAATATTTGCACCAACCCGGACGCCTCAGCAAGCTATCCTTCGATTGCGGGTAGCAGCGGGAGCAATGATATGATTATTATCTGGCAGGATCAGCGGAACACCGAAAGTGGTAGTGATGGTGATATATATAGTGCCAAAGTTGGGCCCGCAGGTACATTAATTGGATCAGCAGGCACAAGTTATACCACTACAGCAAACGGCAACTGGGACAATGCGGGAACCTGGATGGGAAATAATGTGCCACCTGCAGGAGCAGATGTTATTATCCGACACAATGTAATCGGCAATGTGAATGTAAACTGTAATAGTATCCGTGTGCAATCACCTGGTAGTTTTAATGTAAATCCGGGAATCATCATTAATATTTTAAAATAAGCAAGGGCTGACTCCTACTCTACCTTTGCAAACAATACCGTTATATGTCGCTATGGCAAGATATAACGGCATTGTTTGCACCTTTCCCTTTCGATCCCGATAGATATTGAAATCACATTCCTCATTCCTAATACCCTATCCCTTTATTCTTAATCCCCAATTCCTACCCACGTTTATATTAATATGTCACCGCTACGTGGCTCGGATGACGACATATCTTTTTGATTTTGCTGCTACTAAGATGTCACCACTACGTGGTTTGGATGACGGCATTGTTATTGAATATGCTACCAAAATATCGCCAATATAGGGCTTGGCTCGTAGCATTATTGTAGCTTTTGTATGGCCCAATTCCGAAGCTATTCATTCCAAATCCCCAATCCCTGCATTCCTAATACCTAATTCCTTCATTCCTAATCCCCTGTTCCTAATTCCCAATCCCTTCATTCCTAACTCCTTCCCACATTCAGGTTACCTTTGCACTCTAAAAAGAGTTTCTTATGCGGTTTACCGATCTCAACCTGAATAGTGCTTTGCTGAATGCCCTCGAAGATTTGGGTTTTCAAAACCCCACAAGTATACAGCGAAAAATATTTCCGGTTGCCACATCCGGGGTGGATGTGTGCGGTATTGCGCAAACCGGTACCGGAAAAACGATCGCCTATCTGCTTCCCTGCCTGAAGCAATGGAAATTTTCGAAAACCATTGCGCCACAAATACTCATACTTGTGCCTACAAGAGAACTTGTGGTACAGGTAGTTGAATCTGTAAATGAATTGACCTCCTACATGAATGTGGTTGCGGTAGGAGTTTATGGAGGAGTGAATATCAATACCCAAAGATTACTGGTAGAACAAAAAGTAGATGTACTCGTAGTTACACCGGGAAGGTTATTCGATCTTACCATGAACGGATCGGTCAAATTAAAGGGGATCAAAAAACTCGTTATTGATGAGGTGGATGAAATGTTGAATCTCGGTTTTAGAAGTCAGTTGAAAAATATCTTTGAATTGCTTCCCGAAAAACGTCAGAACCTTTTGTTTTCCGCAACTATCACCGAAGATATCGAAGAACTGATGCATGTTTATTTCAAAAACCCTGTAAAAGTAGAAGCAGCGCCAACAGGTACTCCCTTGGAAAATATTCAGCAGTTGGCTTATGAAGTGCCCAATTTTTATACCAAGGTAAATCTGCTGAAATGGCTTTTGGCAGAAGATGCTGCCATGACCAAAGTTTTGGTATTTGCCGGCAGTAAATCGCTTGCCGATCAATTGTTCGAACAAATGGAAAAAACCTATGAAGGATCGGCGGGTGTTATCCATTCCAATAAAGAACAGAATCATCGTTTCAATACGGTAAAACAATTTAAGGAGGGAACCTATCGGTTTATCATTGCCACCGATATTGTAGCCCGAGGCATTGACATAGAGGAAGTAACCCATGTAATTAATTTTGACACCCCTGACACGCCCGAAAATTATATTCACCGGATAGGTCGTACGGGAAGAGCTGATAAAAAAGGAATCTCGATAAGTTTTATTACTCCAAAGGAAGAAGAGTTTCAGAGGAATATCGAAACCTTAATGAACTACAAAATCCCCATGCTTTCCTTACCTGAGTCTGTTGAAATTTCTACCATGCTTACGGAAGATGAAACGCCGAAAGTGTTTATGAAAGAAATAGAAATAAAGCAGCCTAAAAGGGAAGCATCGGGTCCTGCTTTTCACGAAAAATCAGCCAAAAACAAAAAGGTAAATTTTGTAGTGCGGAAGAAAGACCGGATGATGAAAAAATATGGAAAACCCATTAAACGCGGACAAAAAAAGAAATAAATTTAAAAAATAAGTAATAATAACAGCGCAATAAATGTTACACAAATTGATTCAAATTAAAGAATGCATTTAACTAACGCCCTACCATGGTCAAATCTGCAATACTTTAAAATAACATAAATCAAAACCCTTCAAGAAAATCAAATTTCCAGAACACAAACCTCCACCGAAAAAAATAAAACCCTTGCCATTGCGAAACCTGGCTATAGATAGCTGCAATGTGGGTTAAATAAAACGCTAAAGGCAGGGTAAACGTCATAAGGGAAATACCCTATGCTTAATTGGTTTTTTTTCGTAAAAGAATATATTTCCCCAGCATGATGATATAAAATCCCCAGTACAAAAATTGATTTAGCGATAACGATTATACTGTATAATCTTAATGGCAGGTCCTCCCCTGAGTTTAACCACCTGTATCAGTTTAAAATTATTTTAATAATAAAATAATAATGCAAAGCAACCCTTTACAAATACAAGGACTGGCAAAAAATATTAATTATAGTACAATTATTCGAAAATTAATTTTGAAATTTTGTCAAAAACCTCTTTAGATTTGCCACATTAATTCAATAACTAAAAACACTTAACATGAAAATTACAAGATTTTTATGCCTTATGGCATTTACTGCCATCCTGTTCTCCAGTTGTAATAAAGAGGTGGTAGATAATCCAAGTACGAATAACCTTACGGTGGATGCAAACGGCAACATTAGTGTTGCTAATGATGCCGATGGTGCATGCTATGCGATTAAAAGCAGGGTATTTGATAATAATACGGGAGGTTCCTCCAGTGACTTCTATACTGCATTTGCCTGGTTTGGAAAGCCAAATGCCTTTGTAGATGGAGGTACAGTAACCACAAATTCATTTGAGCTTAGCAATATAGGTGGCTTGAATTACTACTTCTACTTTGGAATCGATGATTTGTTTCCAACCAATACAGCAAAGTGGGTCGTTTCCGGTAATACCACTTCTGGGGTACCTGGTTTTACCCATGTAGATGACACCCCATTTTCAACTGGCGGAGATTTTACATTGCCGGCAAAGGTAAACATCAGCAATCCACTAACCATTAATTTTACGGCGGTTAACAATGTAACAGCCATCGTGTACGGGATCAGGGGAAGTAAGGGAGCTAAAAATAAGGCAGTGGCAAACGGTGCCAGTTCTGTTACATTTTCTGTAGCAGAGTTAAACGAAGTAGCCCTTCCAAACGATGGCATAGCGGTGGATATTATGCCAGTGGTGATTGTTCCTAAAACCCTTAATGGGAAAAAGATATACTTTGTAAAACAATTTCAGCAGGCAAGAGAAACAGATACTCTATAAAAAATCAAATATTAAATTTAATTAAAAAAGGGGTAGTAAATGCTACCCCTTTTCAATTGGAATACTGCAAACCCATGCTTCGAGTTTGGCTAATATGGCAAGCGCCCATTTACAATAGTTGAAATAAGCTAAAGTACTTTAGAAGCATACGAAAAACCCATTTGCTTCATTTAAAAAGTGCTATAAATTTCTCATTTTTTATTCATATCAAAACCCATGAATTAAATCAAAATTGTAGTACATATTTCAACATCTAAAAATCTCTACGAGCATTGGCAAATCTCTGCACCATGAGCAGTCAGGCATCCCTATTGAGTATTTGAGTTCCGATAGCTATCAGAACCAACCCGCCTTGAATCCGATCCCAACATTGGGGGTTTTCATCTTTTCCTCCTCTTTTATTTTCGAACTATTACTCCCTCACTTTGTTGATTTCATTATAAATTAAAAATAAATATCATGGAAAAATTTGCAATTCTCGCAAGAGTAGAAGCCAAAGAGGGTAAAGAAGCAGAAGTGTTATCATTTTTGAAATCAGCACTCCCCCTTGCAGAGGGCGAGCCGGGTACAATCAGATGGTATGCCTTACAAATCGGCCCTTCTACTTTTGGTATATTTGATACATTCGAAACGGAAGAAGCCCGTCAGTCGCACCTCAACGGACCCATAGCAGCTGCATTAATGGCGAATGCTTCGGCACTTCTGGCAAGCGATCCTGTTATTGAAATGGTTGATTTATTAGCTGTAAAATAATTAAGGGTAAATAACTCTTTTAAATGCATTCGTAATATTTAAAAGAGTTATTTTTATTTTTTTATAGAAATGAAGCATATACTATACTTATTCGTCCTAACCCCTTTTTTGTACTCCTGCAACACACAAAACAACAACCGCCCAACTGACACCTTTTATATGCCTGCAGAATGGGAACTGCAGGACGCCGTGTGGTTAGGTTGGGAAAAGGATACCTCAGCACGTTTTTATCCCGCTGTAGTTGAAATTATCAACGCACTCAAACCTCATGTTACGGTTAAAATAGCTTTCGAAAGTGATAGCTTGAAACAGACTGCCATCGCAAATCTTCTCAAATCAGGCGTTGATACGGCAGCTATTCAATTTTATGTTTTTCCCGGAGAACGTTACTGGATAAGGGATCATGGGGCAGCCTTTTTGGTTAATGGCAAAGGTGCCCTTGGAGTGGCTGATTTTGGGTGGGATGGCTACGGCAGACCTGCCTTTCTTCAACTAGCCTACAATGGGAATATGGACAGTGTTTCCACAGCGCTCAATCGTTTGAAAGAAGGCATGACGAAAACAGAAAATGTGGACCGTTTAATGGCGGCGGCAGAAGGAGCTACCATCCTCAAAACCGGGGTCGTTCACGAAGGCGGAGCAATCGAGGTAAATGGAAAAGGAACTTTGATTTTATGCGAGGCAACGGTATTTCAAAGAAACCCTACCATGACCAAAGAGACCCTTGAAGCGGAATTCAAACGGGTGCTTGGTGTCAGCAATATCATTTGGATGAAAAAGGGTCTTGCAGATGACCCTCACTGGTTTTACAGACGCATAACGGGCAAATATGTGGGTGGTGGCACAGGCGGTCATACCGATGAATTTGTAAGGTTTGCAAATCCAAGTACCATTTTGCTCGCCTGGGTAGACGAAAAAGAAAAAGATCTCAATCCGCTGAATCAAATGAATTATGAACGCCTGAATGAGAATTATCAAATTCTCGAAAATGCGAAAGATCAGGATGGTAATCCATTTACAATTATTAAAGTGCCTTTGCCAGATTTGATTGCAGAGCAGGTCATCATAAAAAAAGAAATAAATACGGATGGATTCACTCTTGATCTTAAGCCTGATAACTTCGTGCCTTCCGAAGCGGTCAATGTTGGAGATACCTTGCAACTGGTTCCGGCGAGTAGCTATATGAATTACCTGGTCACTAATGGTTTGGTATTACTGCCTACATACACAGCAGCCGGTTCCTCTATAGAAAAAGAGCTAGCTGTCCGAAAAATATTTGAGCAGCAATTTCCCGACCGGAAATTGGTATTTGTTGATGCCATGATGCAAAACTGGCAAGGAGGTGGCATTCATTGCAGTACGCAACAACAACCGGTAAGAAAAGAGTAATCCTACTTTATCTTCCACTCTTTTTTAACTTGATTTCTGATTGTTTTGACATAGTCATAGCTATGTTTTTGCGGTGCCTGTCCCTCTCCAATAAAGGACAACATACCCTATGGATATCTCAAACTACGCGATCAGGCAATGCACTGCCTTCGTATTGGAACCATTAATGAAATCCATTATAACCGGTATGTTTCTTCCATCACTGACCTGCAGAGAGTACACGCTAAAAGAATAAGTCAATCTATGGCGTGGCAAATCCCAATCGGGTGTTCACCCGCACTGGCAGTAGATAATTACCACAGATCTGAGACAAACAGTGCCTGAGTTGAAGATCCCGACCTATTATTTTCAAGGGATAAACGACCAAACGGTATCCTACCCACTTACAAAGTAATATTTCGAGGCACTTCCTGCACCCCAAAAAGGGTCTATACGTTTGAATATTCGGCTCATAGTCCTCACTTTGGAGAACCACAAGGCCTTATAGAAATTTTTGAGAATGATACATTGAAAGGAAAAATATTGTTATCGGAGGAATAACCTTATTATTCCATCCCAAGGAAAAGACAACAATTCTTTTGAACGATTGCTTAAGAAGGAGAAGAAAAAGTATTACAAACATTCATTTTTTACTATAAATTTATGCTCGTTTAGCCGGGGCAATACACATTTCAAGACCCTGTATTCTTATAATTGAACATAGCACGTAAAAAGAATCCTCGATGACAAAACCGTTTTATTTACTTTATATCTTTATTACTACTCCCTTTTTTACCATGATCTTTGCACAGGGTGAGACGTACTCTACTACATGCTATGAAGATAATTTTTCTGATACAGACAAAGTTTTTACCCGGGTTGAGAATAAACCATATTTTAGAGGCGGTGACGACGCTTTATTAACCTTCCTTTTGACAAACTTTGATCTCAGGCAAATCTCTAAAAAGCTTCAGCCAAACGAGAGGACATTTACTGACACTGCAAGAGTGGTTTTCTTAATAACTAAAGAAAGTAAAATAGGTAACATAAAGGTTTCATTATTTAAGGATGGAACTTTTGGCGAAGCCATAGCAAAACTCATTAAAAATTCATCTTGCAATTGGAAACCTGGTGATTTTGGAAGGTATGTAACGAGTTGGTATCAGTTAGATATATATTTCACTTTGGAAAGACGCAGAGACGAAACAACATTACGATTTAAATTAAAACACTATGATTTTAAAACGGATTAAAACATGACAAGTAAAACCAGCAGGCAAAGCCTGCGCACTAAAAATACACATATGAAATATTTAATATTCACCATTTTACTGGGCTGTTCGATTTCAAGCAAATCTCAAAAAATTTCTATAGCAGACAGTTTGCTCACCGATTTGGTAAGCAAAAAGGGAATTGTAGGAATTACTGCCGGATATTCCATCAACGGAGAAACAAAGTGGGAAAATTCAGCCGGATACAGTTGTTTGGATGTAAAGAAACCCTTTAGTGATTCTACGTTGACCAGAATTGCTTCTATCGCAAAACCAATGACAGCAGTTGCCATTATGCAATTGGTGGAACAAGGTCTCATTACATTGGATGCTTCTATTTATCCATACCTGCCAGAATTCCCTTCCCAAGACAAAGCGGAAATAACAATCCGGCAACTTTTATCTCATACTTCGGGAATATCACAATACAATTCTGAGAAGGAAATAGAAAATACGATCAATTACCCCACCCTCGCAGATGCCATAAAAGTATTCGACAAAAGACCTCTTCTATTCTCTCCGGGATCGAAATACTTTTATACGACCTACGGATATGTTTTACTTGGAAGAATTATAGAAACCGTAAGCGGACTTACCTATGAAAACTATATGCAAAAAAACATTTGGGATAAAGCCGAAATGTCCAATACAGCCATTGAAAAAATAGACAAAACATATGAGGGCAAATCCTGCCTCTATCACAAAAATGCCCGGAAGGCAAAAAGTGCCAAACAAAATGACTTAAGCAACAGAGTTCCCGGAGGTGGCATTTACAGTACCCTTAACGATATGATAAAATTTGGCAATGCCTTGCTTAATGAAAAATTAATTACTGCAAGATTTCTTGACTCCATGATGGTCACCCAATTCGAACAAAAAGAAGGGAACCCTTACGGATTGGGCTGGTTTTTTTATGCACCCAAACCTTTTGAAAACGGAGTAATTGGACATAGTGGGGAACAAACAGGATGCGCAAGCCAATTAATGATTATCCCAAAAAGCAAAACAGTCGTCGTTGTACTAGCTAATACTTCAGGAACCTGGAAAGATGTGGTAACCTTTTCATCCCAATTAATCGGAATATCGGAAGAAAGAAACAGTTAATCCCTTCATGAAAACAACAAAAATTTAATATAACCCTCCTGATCCTTTTTATCCTTTCTTTACAGGTACTTCATAGGATGTCCTTGTTATTATTTACGATGGATTTATATTTAGAGTTTCACGATCAAACGGAACTGCCGGAGAAGCATAAATTGAATAAAAAAAATGAATGCAAAAATCATTTTTGTAATTAAACCGAATCATTGAATAGCTCCCAAAAATCACCCCATTTATCTTGAAACCTCCATTTTTGAAAACCACTCTTTTCCTAAGCCTGCTTAGCCTGATTTTTTCCACAACAAAGGGACAGGATTTGAACGAACTGCAGCAGAATTTTATCACACACTTTTATAGTGAAAAGTATGCATTGAAAACTCCGTTTTATTACACCAAAGGAATTTCAACCGATGTATTCCATGACATTAAAACTTCCATTCTGAAAAGCGATACCCTGAAAAATTGGCAGAAAAATATTAAGGATAAATTACAGGTGGTAGATTCGTTCACTTTTACTGAGCAGGAAAAGGGATTTATTCTTCAGGAACTCGACAAACTATCGGACATCAGATTATGGGAAAAAATAAAGATCCCAAATGCAACGATGCTTTCTCCCGATACGATGGCTACTATTTTCGGGGACCCGCAAAAAGGATGGCCGTATTTTTATACTAATTACGACAGCGATTGGAGTAGTTTTTTAATCCCTGTTTTTTTAAGAAACAATCAATACTGCTTATTTTATTCAGCAAGGTACTGCGGTAATCGTTGCGCAGAAGGGGAACTTGCCATCTATACCATACGGCAAGGCCGTTGGATAAAAAGATTTACTCTTTTTCAATGGGTAAGCTGACACCCGGCTCCTACGTTTTACGCCTGGCCGCCTTTCCACCCATAAATACAAACGAAACTCCACCTATTTGGCTGAAAACATTTGCCCAAACAGAAATGGCATAAAGCATTTCGATCCGTACTTTTGAAAGGCAAAAAAGTAAAAGGTTTTTATACATGTTATTTTCATTCGGTCCCAAAAGCGCGCTGTTACTGATCTTTTTCGTTCATGGGATCGTCTTTTCCACCCTTTTGCTGGTCAAGGGCATTCAAAACAATGACAAACCAAGCTACTGGCTCAGTGCTTTTACCTTTTTGTGTACCCTGTATATCACTCCGTTTATGTTGGGATATGCCAACTGGTATTCCAGAAATCCTTACCGGGATATTCTGTTTTATATTCCCTTTCAACAACTTTTCTTAATCCCACCGGTCTTATATTTTTATTGCAAAACATTACTCGATCAATCCTTTGCTTTTGAGAAGAAAAAAGACATCCTGCATTTTATACCGGCTGCTCTTTACCTGCTTTATACTGCCTTTGTTTTCATCACCGATAAATGGATTCTGGACGAATATTATTTTTATAAAGATGGAAAAGACAAAGATTTTGCGGTGGGCTATCAGGTAACGGGTTTTTTAATGCTGCTTTTTTATCTGGTGAAAAGCCTCTTCGTCTACCGCCGATATAAGGCCATCACATACAATACCATCAGTTATGCCGATACGCTGACTTTTGGATGGGCCAAGCGATTTTTACTGACCTTTCTTATGCTATTAATGATCAGAGCGCTGTTTTTCGTCCTCAACCCTGAATGGGCTCAATTCGGACGCAAGTTTTGGTACTACCTTATTTTCTCGATACTGTTTTACTATATTTCCATCAGTGGTCTTATCAATTCGATCCGGTCAGTAACTTCACTTAAAGAACCGGCTTCACTTTTCACAGAGGATGCAGATCCAGAGGTGACGACGGATAGCGAATTACCGCAACCCCCTTCTTCCCACCAAAAACAGGAAGATTCAACGAATGATATACAGGATCTGGAGATCTGGAAGGAAAAAATAGAAGTAATGATGGCGAACGATAAGCTTTTTGAAAACCCGGAATTAACCGTTCAACACCTTGCAGAAAAGCTGAATACCCATCCTAAAAAAATATCTCAGGTCATTAATCAGGGCTTTTCAGTAAATTTCAATGATTATATCAATCAACATCGGGTAAAAGCAGTCATTTTAAAAATGGAAGCAGGCGGACATACCGAACAAACCTTAGCCGGACTTGCTTACGAATCCGGTTTCAATTCGAAATCAACGTTTATCAGGGCCTTTAAAAGGCATACAAAGCTTTCGCCGAATGATTACATCAAAAAAAATCTTGGCTGATGGGTGTCAAATCAGGATATGGAACCGTTTTTTGAGTTCAGATTCCGAATGTTGCAAAAAAACATTCCCAATGAGACGATTGTTCTGCATATTGACACTGCTTCTGATTTCGGCAAAAGAGTTGGTTGCTCAAACTCTCAATCCGCTTACGACCACACAGATACAAAAACTTGATGCTGTAGCCACACAGGATGTTCCACCTGCTGCTCCGGGAATAGCTACGGCTATCCTTCTTCAGGGAGAAGTGCTATATCAAAAATGGGCAGGATATGCTGATTTAAGGGATAGTACCCTGATCACACCCGACAGCCGTTTCAATATTGCTTCCAATGGCAAACAGTTTACCGCTTTGGCCGTATTGACATTGATCGATCAGAAAAAGCTCAAACTTTCCGACGATATCAGAAAATGGTTTCCCGAACTTTTTCCGAAGGTGAAGGAAAAGATTACCATCCAAACCCTGCTGAACCATACAAGTGGTATCCGCGATTGTTACGATCTGTGGTCGCTGCAGGGTATTACCTGGTGGAAGCAAACCTTCGACAATTCCAATGTATTAAACTTAATCCGCAAACAGGAAGCCCTCAACTTCGCCCCGAATACCCAATACCTGTACAGCAATACGAATTATATCCTGTTGGCGCTGATCATAGAAAAAGTATCCGGTCAATCCTTTGTGGCCTACACCAAGGCGCTATTCAGTAAATTAAACATGCCGAATACTTCTTTTGAAAACAATTACCGGAACATCCGGGGACCAATTGCAAAACCGTATTTCAATTTTGAGACATGGACAACTTATGACTGGATCACCAATGTATGCGGAGACGGAAATATTTTTTCCACCTTGTCCGATCAGATACAATGGGAAAAAATCATTCAGGGGAATGGAGCCACTTCCGTGAAAAGAAACCTGATTCTGCAAAGTCAGCAAATCATTGAAAATTCAACATTCAAAAACTATGGATACGGACTTGAGTTTGGCCAATACAAAGGGTTAGATTATGCTTTTCATGAAGGAGCAACAGGAGCCTGGAAAGCAACGGTTATCCGGTTTCCTGCAAAAAGTATTTCATTCATTACGCTAACCAATACCGGAAAAGCACTACCCTATTCACAAACCCGGCAAATGGCAGATATCGTTTTGGGGCTTAAAGCAGATGCTGATTATTTGGTAACCGAACCAACCACGATTGGAAAATACGTTGATGAAAAAGATATTTCAGGCACCTACCTAACCGAAACGGACTTTGCCTTTACATTTGAACTAAAGGACAGCATTATATACCTGAAAAGAATCGGGAGAAACGATGTAGAGCTCGAACGGGAATCAGCGAATATCTTTCATCAGAAATACGATCCCGCCTTTAAACAGGAATTCAAAATCAACTCCCGGGGAGAGATGGAAGTAACAGCGTACTATATCAGTCATACCCCTTATACCCTCACCAAAACAAATGCTTCCTTCCATGACTTTGACTTTCAACAGCTATCGGGAACTTTTCTTAATACCGAAACAAACATCCCCCTTGAGATCCTTTATAAAAGCGACAAGACCTACGAAATAAAGTTTGGGAAAAAGAAAGTTACAACCGGCCTTTGGGTCAGCCCATCCAAATTATTGGTAGACAATTACGCAATCGATATCCATAGATCCAGTTCTCGAATCGATACACTCTACCTGAATGGAGACCGCATAAAAAATATCCAATTTGTGCGGCAGTAAAAACCGATAATAGCCGATTAACCAATCCACCAACATAGGGGTAGCGAGGTAAGAATTTGGGTGGTTCATTTAGGCGAAGTAAGGCAACATCCTGTATGTTTCCTCAGGTACAGAGTGGGCGTTGCATATTTGCAAGCATTCTTTTTCCTGCAGGGTTCATTCTCAAAAAAACATAAAATAACCCCAATCGTACCACCCCTACCCCTGTTTCACCTTCGATCCCAAAATATCGGGACTATCGAAATAAAATTTCACCTTTCACCTCAAATAACTATCGGGATCGGAATAAGTGTCCACAAAAAGCTTCCCCCCTATCGGTTTGGTTGACAGCCCTATTTGATTTTTTGCCTGGCCCAATCCCAAATTGCTCCAACCCCTATCCCCATATTTATAATCCCTTCATTCCTAATCCCAAATCCCTCAAGTTCTAATCCCAAATCCTTTCCATTCCTTCAACTACTAAAGCATGAATTGTACAACTTTTAGGGGTAATTGTGTAATACTTACCATACCAAATAAATGCACTTTTACAATCCGGAAATTCAGATTCAAATTCAATGAATTTGATAAGATAAAAAAAGGAGAACTTTAAGTATTGCAGGCCAAATTCATATATGGTTCCCTTTTGCAATTTGCTTATCAATGAATAACAATCGGGCAGATGTTCAAGCAATTGGCGAAAGACAAAAATATTATCAGGCAGCAATAATTATAAATAAAAGCAAATTTTCCCGATATATTATTGAAATAAATCAGGAAGATATTAAATTATGAGAATTCGTTTAGCATAATCAAGCAATTTATTACATATAATATATAAAACAATTTTAAATAAACACTACAAATTGTTGGAAATAACATCATAAATGATTTAAGAAATAATGCTAATAATATGACTTCAGGAAATAGGGAGTTAAACGGAATAATTTTAGTTGAAAACATATTTTCTGATTCATTTTCATTTATAAAATGTGTTCGAAATAAGGCATGATATTTTAATAACTACTAAAAATTAATATTTAATGAGTACTACTGAAAATCTAAAAAATAAAGAAGCGATTGAAAAACTAAAAAGCCTGGTAGATGATATAAAGGTTTGTCTTTTCAGCACCCACATAGCAACGGATGATGGCGCCACCTGCCGTCCGATGTCTGCAATAGAAGTTTGTGACCAAGGTAATATTTGGTTTTTTAGCGAAAAGACAAGTGAAAAAAACAGAGACATTGCAACGGACAATACGGTACGCCTCTATTTTTCACATCCTGCAAAGAACAGCTACCTCGTTGTAAATGGGGAAGCAGAGATCATTTTAGACAGAACAAAAATAGAAGAACTATGGACACCTGCTGCCAAAATTTGGTTTAAAGAAGGCAAAGAGGATTCTGATATTTCCATAATTAAAGTAAATACAGGTAGTGCCTATTACTGGGATACAGAAGACAGCCGAATGATCAATTTTCTAAAAATGGTTACCTCAGTTGCTACAGGAACCAACTTCATTTCAGGCAAGCAAGGATTACTAAAAGTGTAGTCCTAAACAAAATGCATCCAAATAGTTCTCCAAATTATTTTAAGGACAATGCAATGGAAAAACAAAATGGAAAATAAAAAAGATAGTGCTGCTCAAAAGAAAATTGGAAAGGTAATGCATGAATTTAAAGAAGGAGCACTACATGCCGGAAAATCGGATAACAAAGTTACAGATCGAAAGCAAGCTCTAGCAATTGCATTGAGTGAAGCCGAAGAAATTAAAGAATCTAAAAACAA
The DNA here is from genome assembly GCA_041739485.1 of Chitinophagaceae bacterium. Lineage (GTDB taxonomy): Bacteria > Bacteroidota > Bacteroidia > Chitinophagales > Chitinophagaceae > Phnomibacter. The sequence goes on along the minus strand of JBGSNV010000399.1, from coordinate 1,783 downwards.
AAACTAGAATATCATGTGGAAAGAAGAAAACAATCAACTGAAACAAAGCTTCGAGTTTAAGGACTTCGTAGAAGCCATTACTTTTATGACGGAAGTTGGATTTGCTGCTGAAAAAATGGGGCATCACCCCAATTGGAGTAATGTTTATAACAAGGTAGATATTCAACTATTTACACACGATGAAAATGATATCATTACCGAAAAGGACAGAAAACTTTCTAAAGAAATAGACAGAATTTTTAATAGAAAATAAATATGCAGCATATTTCAATCCTATCATCAAGCATTCGAATAGATCGTAAAAGTCACAATGTGGCGCTTTATTTTCAACAATATCTAACTGAAAATAAAATTTCGACAGCAGATATCATAGACTTAAAGGAATATCATTTTCCAATTTTTGATTCAACTTTCAAAAACATGGAAAACCCTGATGAAAAAGTGGTTGAATTTGCCAAAAGGATTAAATCGGCAAATGGTATAATCATTGTAACCCCGGAATACAACGGAGGTTATCCAGCAAGTTTAAAAAATGTGATCGATCTTTTGTATGAAGAATGGAATCGTAAACCCATTGGAATTGCCACGGTTTCATCCGGGCCCTTTGGTGGAAGTCAGGCCTTGTTTGCGCTTCAGTTTATCCTATGGAAAATGAAAGCATGGACAATTCCAGCTATGTTTTCTGTCCCGAACGTAGATAAAGCCTATGATGAAAAAGGTAATGCTATCGACAAAACGCTTTCTGATAAGATGGCCAAACCCTTCATCGAAGCTTTGATTTGGTGTATGGAGGCAGAAACATAAATTAATTTTTATACGTATAAATACATGGAAACAAAACAAATTGTTCTTTCCGGCAGACCCAAAGGCCTCCCATCAATGGAAGATTTTCAGACACAAGACCTTGTACTACCTGAAATAAAAGATCAGGAAATATTATTGGAAGCCATGTATTTCTCTGTTGATCCTTATATGCGGGGAAGAATGAATGATGCGAAATCATATGTTCCTCCTTTTGAAATTGGAAAGCCGATTACAGGGGGAGTCGTTGCTAAAGTAGTAAAAAGCCATGTTACCAATTTCAGAATAAATGATGTAGTGACCGGTAATCTTCCCTGGCAGAAACATTGTATTACCACCGAAAACGGTTTACAGAAAATTGACCCTTCCTTAGCACCCCCAAGCTATTATCTTGGCATCTTAGGCATGCCGGGTCTTACAGCCTATTTTGGTTTCATGCATATTGGCAAACCCAAAGCCGGAGAAACCGTAGTTATTTCAGGTGCTGCCGGTGCAGTAGGAATCGTAGTAGGTCAGATCGCTAAAATACAGGGCTGCAAAGTGGTTGGGATAGCTGGCAGCGACGAAAAAATAAATCTGCTGAAAGAGCGCTTTGGTTTTGACGAAGGCATTAATTATAAGACAACGACCAACATGAAAAAAGCAATTGCCGACGCCTGTCCCAATGCAGTAGATATCTATTACGATAATGTAGGCGGCGAAATTTCTGATGCAGTAATCAGCAATATCAATTTTCATGCAAGAATTGTATTGTGCGGCCAAATCGCTTTATACAACAGCACGGAAACACCTATGGGACCAAGGCTGCAGCCTATGCTATTAACCAGAAGTGTATTGATGCAGGGTTTTATAGTTAGCAATTACAAAAGCGAGTTCGAAGAAGGCATTCAACAATTATCGATTTGGCTAAAAGAAGGGAAACTAAAATACCAGGAAACCCTTGAAAAAGGCTTTGACCAACTACCCTCAGCTCTGTTGGGGC
>JBGSNV010000362.1:0-2674 GCA_041739485.1 Chitinophagaceae bacterium | reverse complement strand
CCGGAATTATAGCGAGGGGCGCTGCCGCCCCACTGTTGTACTTCGCCCTGTCAGGGCTTGGGGTGTGGTAGGTGCTAACGCACCACCTCCTACCCATTTCATAGGTGGTTATTCATATTCGACCCCTTACGGGGTCGGAGGTGGCGTTGCCAACTCGCTATTGTATTGCGACCTTGCAGGACTTGTAGGTTTTTACATGTGGCTTTTATACAACATATTTTTATAGAAGATACTTTAAAGTTTCAAAACAAGGAAGTGGCAAATGGCTTAAATCCTTTTGACCTTGCCGGGACTGTTTTATTTTTAAATCGTTAATAATCGACCTCCCTCTGTCTCATGCTGAGGCTAGGAAAATGCCCCAAAATGCCAGAGTATGCCTGCCGGATCGTGTAAGAAACATTCGCTACCCCATTCGTTCACCCGAACAGGTACCAACCGAACATCCACATACTTTTTATGTAGGCCAAGGTCAAATAATTCCTGATAATAGCGGTTGGCATTATCTACTTCTAAAAAAATCATCGTGTTGTCTACCCAATCTTGCACATAGGCATCCTGCAGGTAAAACCCCATAGTTTCGTTTACCTTGAATAAGGACATTTTTTTAGAAAGGGCGACCTCTTTAAAACCAAGGTCTGTATAAAACTGACGCGAAATCTCAAAGTCTTTAGATCCAATAAATGCCCGGATGGATTTGGCAGCATGTTGCATACACTTTTTATTGTAAAGATAACAAGGGAAAGGAGAATGTATCTGATCTTCTGTTACTTCAAAAAAATGGAGCCATCACCCAAGGGATATTTTACTCAATCTGATACCTATAAAAAACAGGACTGTGTTCCTAAATACTTCTCTTGCCTATCCAAACTCTACAAAAAAGTGCATTTCCCAAAACGAAATATTGGGTTTTAAGTCCCGCCAATCCATAGAACCTGAGCACTTGCAGGGATCATTAATTTTAAATAAACTAAGCTTTGGATCAGTCTTTTTTGAGAAAAGAATGCTTGAAATAATAATTGAAAAGCCTGATAAGAAAGGAAAGGGAAAAGCCAAAGACTGCTATATATAGTAGTTCCGTAGAATAGAAACTAAAGTCAAAAAGCCTCTGTAAAAGGACAAAAAGCAGAGCAGCTACTGCTATTATGCGTAAGAAGGCAATGATTTTAGACATTTTAAGTGGTTTGAAATTGAAAAATTAAAGGCACATAAAATTAATCGAATTCGGTTTTCGGGCAAATTAATTTTTCTGGAAGCGAGTCGAAGAGGTTTTGCTTCCCGTTGGCAAAAACCCAACAATAAATTAACAGGTACTCCGGATATTTTGATTTTCTTTTGCGTCGCAAGAAGTTTTTTATATGAGAAAAATAGCTGTTTTAGTAAGTTTAGTAGCACTATGTTACGTTCCTTTAGCCTCCTTTGGATGGGGGATGCTTGGCCATCGTATCGTAGGCCAAATAGCCGAAAACCATTTAAACAAAAAGGCAGCACTCGCTATTCGCGGGATTCTGGGAAATGAAAGCATTGCGATGGTTTCTACTTACGCTGACTTTATTAAATCAGATACAAGTTTCAAGTATCTTGATTCCTGGCATTATATCAATTTTGAACCTGGTCTTTCCTATGCCGGAATGATGGCCTATCTGCAAACGGATACCACTGTGGATGCCTATACGAAGATGCAGTTTCTGATTAGTGAACTGAAGAAGAAAGACCTGGAACAAAATAAAAAGGCTTTTTACCTGAAACTGCTCATTCATATTGTAGGTGATGTTCATCAGCCCATGCACAGTACCGCTACCGGTGACCGCGGTGGCAATGATCTGAAAGTTCAGTGGGCAGGACAGCCCTCCAACCTTCACCGGGTTTGGGATAGCGATCTGATTGAATCACAGCAACTCAGCTATACAGAGTATGTAGCCGCTATAGATCATGTAACTGCCGCCCAAAAGAAAACGCTGCAAGCCGAGCCTGTTTTTAAATGGCTGTGGGATTCCTATACCATCAGTGCGGGACTGCGTGCCGAAATTACTCAACCTGACCAAAGACTCGGATATGCTTATACCTATAAGTATCTTGAAACTGCCAATCAGCGCTTACTCGAGGGCGGCATTCATTTAGCTGCTTTGTTGAATGAGATATTTGGATAAGGATTGATTCTACCCCGTTGAAAGGTTTCTTACCACCCGGTACGCCGACCTAACCGCTCCTTCCAAATAGCCGGGATGTATTTCCGAAGTCTCTGTACCTGCTAAAAAGAGCTTGTTTTGCAGGTAACCCTTTTGCAACAGAGGGTGTCCGTTGTTTTGGTGAGCCATTAAAGTTTTAACATTGGGTAGAGCGACATATTCGTCATCCCAAATTTTTTCATGGTAGGCCAGAGGAGCTGTGGCAATAGCACCGAAAAGAAGTTTCATTTGGTTCTTAATCATCACTTCTCTTTCAGCAGAGGCATAGTTTACGGCACCTCCATTTAAAAAACCCATGAGCGCATGCCGGGTGTTTTCAGCATTGCTGTGGTCGTAAACCTCTGCTGCTATAGAAGCCTGACTAAAGAGCGTACCAGAAAATCCATGTTCGCGCCAAAAGGGTTTTTCATATTCCAAAGCAAATTTTATGGACCCGCTCATCCAGGTCTGTACATCCCCTAAAAGGGTTTGCAAAGCTTCGGGGAGCG
>JBGSNV010000323.1:0-13592 GCA_041739485.1 Chitinophagaceae bacterium | reverse complement strand
GAGTTTTGGTTGCGGCAGGCATGTCAGCATCCACTCCATATTCCAGGACACCATTTGCAGTATTGATGTCAATAAACATGGCATTCCAAAAACCTGCATAGTCGTTGGTTAAACTTTTTATCTGCGGGTTATTAAACGTGTGCCAATGTCTGACATCGGCTGCGGCTCCTTGCTGAAACTCATCTGAGCCGGCATTAAACAATTGGGTGAAAATCTGTGTGCCCCAATGACCACGAAAAGAAGAATAAATCCCACTAATACCTCCTTGAATCCCTTCCGGGGTTCTGAAGAAAGATGGATCAATACTGGCCCTGGGCTGCTCCTCAAGAATCTTGCTGCAACCTGCTGCAACTAATGAGACAGCCGCGAATAAAATAAATATTTTTTGAAATTTAAGTTTCATATTTTTTAATTTTTTTATTAAAATTTCAGGTTTACTCCAAATATAAATACACGGGAAGGAGGAACTCCCATATTTACAGTAATAGCCCTGCCTTGAACTGGAGCAGCTCCACCTGTAGAAGACCCAACTGCATTACCTGTACCATTTCCTTCTGGATCTATGGTTAAGCCTTCCTTAACCAATGGAGACCAAAGAATCATTGGGTTTTGTGCAGAAAGGTAAAAACGAAGCCTGTCAATTTTCATCCTATTTAACAACTTGCTAGATAAAGTGTAACCCAATTCAGCAGTCCTGATTTTTATAAATGAACCATCACGATATGTCAGAGTTGATGTAAAAAGTTGACCATCACGGCTTGCATCTGGTTGTGGAAAGGCATCTGTTGGGTTATTCGGTGTCCAATAATCAACTTTATGTTGATTTACCCTACTGTTCATAAAAAATGGATAACCCGATCCGCCACCATCAGCAGAAAGATATGTGGCAGCAATAGTTTGACCGAAGCGACCAAAAAGAACCACATTTAAATCGAAATTCTTGTATTCAAAGGAATTAGTCATACCTGCAACCAAATCAGGTTGAAAATTCCCAACAACCTGGCGGTCTGCTGCGTTGATAACTCCATCATTATTCACATCTTCCAATCGGATATCACCTGGTTGAACACCATACCTGGCAGCATCCGCAGCATCTTTGGTTTGCCATATTCCTAATTTCTTTACATCGTAAATAACTGTAATAGGTTGTCCTACAAACCAGCCGTTTCCTTCATCTCTTTGTAAGCCTTGTTGTAGAGCAGTAATTTTCTCCCGGGTAAAAAATGCATTAAAATCTGTACGCCATTGAAAACCGCCTTGAGTTCTCTTCGCAATATTAATGCTGCTCAGGCTTAATTCAAACCCATAAGATTCCGTATTTCCTGCATTAACCAAAATCGAGTTAGCTCCTTGACTACGTGGTAAACTTTTTGTAAGAAGATTTCCTTCTGTCTGGGTTGAAAAGTACTCAATGGAACCAGTTAGGCGATCATTGAATAACCCAAAATCTATACCTAGATTTAAACCTTTCGTTTTTTCCCAGGTTAAATTAGGATTTGGTAGTGTATTGATTGTATAGCCGCCTACAAAATTCACCAAGGGTGTTGTGCCTTGTCCGTAATTATAGAATCCTGAACTAAGGCTTCCAAGGGTTGTAAAGGGTCCGATACCTGCATTTGAACTAATACCCCAACCTGCCCTTAGTTTTAAACTTGAAACGAAATCAGCATTAGACATGAAATTTTCCTGATCAATATTCCATCCTACAGAAAATGCAGGATAGGTAACCCATTGATTTCCTTTAGCTAATACAGATGCCCCATCAGTTCTAACAGTAGCTGTTAATAGATACTTATCATTAAAAGAATAAATGGCGCGCCCCATGTATCCAATCAGGCCTGACTCGCTATATCCACCGCCATTTGCGGTAACAACATCAGCCAATTGAAAATTATAATCCTGAATGTAATCGGCGGGGATGCCGGTCCCATTCCATCCCTGTTGCCTAAATTCATTTTTCTGAACTTCTTGCAGCACCTGAACTTGTAACTTATGTTTTTCTGCAAATGTGTGATTATAATTCAAAGAATTATTAATGGTGTATTGCCAGCCTTCCGCATTATTTTGACTTAGTCTGGAACCAGCTGTATTCAGATTTGTGTTAAAAATAGTATTAGGACCCGTATAATCGCTATTGAACGTTTGAGACCATCCATAACCAAAACTTGTTTTAAATGTCAAGCCTGCCATAAGTTGGGCTTCTGCATAAAAATTATGTTGAAATTGGTATCTCCTTTGATCAGCTTTTATAAGGTCATTATTTCCGATAGAAGTTAGTGGATTAATCTGAACATTATCAACTCCTTGTTCAATAGCAGGTTGAAAGTTGATAGAACCGTCATCATTATAAGGTTTAAACAAAGGACTCAATCTCAGACCACTTCCGTAAGCATTCGTTCCAACTCTCTTTTGGAAATTCAAGGTATTAAAACTTTGGAATCCAATTTTTAACCATTTGGTCAATTTATGATCAATATTGACATTAAGTGTATACCTATCGAGTGATTGGTCGGGAATTATACCCGTTTCCTTAAAATAACCAAGACCAAAATAGTATTGAGTCCTGTCGTTTCCTCCATTAACTCCCAAATCATGGCCTGTTCTTATGCCGGTGGTTAGTAATAAATCCTGCCAATCAGTACTTACTCCTGCTGCAAGGTTGGCTGTTTCAGTGGGGGTTAGCCCATACGGGCTTATAACACTCGGGTTCGTTGCAAAGGCAGGCTGTCCTTGACGGGCATCTTCTTTAAACTGAGCATATTCCTGTGCATTAAACACATCCCATGTATCCATTGCATTTACTACACCTACATACCCGTTATAGGTGGTAATGGGTTTCCCCACTTTTCCACGTTTGGTAGTAATAATAATAACACCATTTGAACCCCTCGATCCAAAGATGGCAGTAGCAGAGGCGTCTTTTAAAATATCTACATTAGCAATTGACTCGGGATCAATGTCGTTAATGTTGCCACCAAAAGCCATCCCATCGACAACAATAAGAGGGTTATTGTTGCCGCTTATTGACCGGTTTCCACGAATGCGTATTTGACCACCCACACCAAGGTTTGTACTGTTATTTACTATATCAACACCTGCTGCACGACCCTGCAATTGATTGAATATATTGGGTGCCTTTATTTCATTTAAGGTTTCTCCTTTAACAGAAACGGTTGAACCAGTAACATCTCTTTTTCTTTGAGTACCATATCCTATTACAACTACTTCATTTAAATTTGAAGAAGATGATTCCATTAAAACTGTTATAGTGGTTCGATTTTGAATAGGTATTTCTATTTTAGAATACCCTACAGAAGTTATAACCAATGTTCCGGTGCCCGGAGCTGAAATGATAAAATCACCATTATCAGTGGCAGTTACTGCGTTGGTAGTTCCTTTTACAGTAATGGTTGCATTAGATACTGCAACACCTGAACTGTTTGTAATGGTTCCTTTTATCTGTAAATCCTGTGCGTTTACCTGGAATGTAAACAGCATCGTTACTAATGCAAGAAAAGCTACCCTATACATTAGTAGTTTTCTTTTAAATACAACTGAAATGATTAATTAAAGCAATTTCATAAGGCAGTTTGTTTTAGTGAAATAATAATGATTAATGACTCCTTCGTTTTGAGCGAAATAGTTTGGTTTGGCTTTTTAGGTTTTTGAAAATTATTATAAAATAGAATCTGTTACAATTTTGGATGGTAAATAGATAACAACAGGAAAACGGGTTACAAACCAGTCTTCTTATTTGTAATTTTGATGACTAAAAAAAGATGAATTATTATTTGCATATGGCAGTTGATAGTTTAAACATTAATCGAAAATTGAATTTTTCAAATAATCACAGCTGTTTTTTATCAAGGTTCAACTACATATATTTTTCATTCTAAAAGTCAAAAATTTCTCAAAATACTATTTTGGCACCCTGAATTACTTAAATCCAAAAATTGAGCAATCATTAATTTGAATTAAAGTTTTAATTGAAATAGAATTCATTTAATACGTACATTATTCAATTGGAACAGTGTGATTTATTTAAAGCAAAATTTTAAAAGTGAAAATTCATAAACTATAAAATTATATAAGTCAGGATTTTCTCTTAAACATCATATATATACAGTTAATAAAAAATAAGTTCAGTAAATGGCAATTCAACTAATAGTTTAAATATTGTTGACTGGTATTTTTTCATTTAGCTTTTCGTTTGGAAAGTAAAAGTAGGGAATATTTTGAAAATGTAATCCTTTACAAAAAAAAATTTTAAGTTTTTCTTGATTTTTCTTGTGATGTCTTTATTCATTCATGAAATTTTGATGGTAAATATTTGTCATAACCACTAATGGTAAATTTTTTATATACTATTAAAAATTAATTAAAACATTGATAATCAATTATTTATAAAAATTAATTTACCCAATATAATTGAATAGGAAGCCTCCGAATCTCAAAAGCCTAAACAAATGCAGATCTGGTGATTCATTTTTTAAAATTTGATTAAACAAAAGCGTACTTTATAACTAGCCAAATTGCTCTATTTTGTTAAAACGATATAAATATTCTTCAATATCTATAAAATAAATGTAAAGCCTTACATTTTACTAATTTCCCCTATTTTTGTATTTAATGATTGAAATTTGGATGTTATTCTAAGCTTACCGCATTTTCATTATTTTATGTCTGTTTACTGAATGATTTGAGAATCATCCTCTTATGCTAATTGATATTTAAAGGAATTTGAATGTTCTTAAGTTGAAATTGCCAATTTTTCAATCACTTTTTTTTTAAAAAATCGATCAAATTAAAAATTATATTTTAAATCAGATATGATGGAAATTTTGCAACCTACCACAGAATACTTTAAAAGTTTAACCAAAATAAACTATGAAGGTCCGGAATCTGACAACCCGCTTTCGTTCCAATATTATGATGCACAACGTATGGTTGCCGGAAAATCTTTAAAAGATCATCTTCGTTTTGCTTGTGCATACTGGCATTCCTTTAATGGCGATGGCAGCGATCCTTTTGGGGGGGCTACGCATCTTTTTCCCTGGAATCAATCGGCTGATCCAATTGAAAGGGCAAAACAAAAAATGGATACCGCATTTGATTTTATTACCAAACTCGGGATTCCTTATTACTGTTTTCATGATGTAGATGTGGTGGACTATGGCAATGACGTTCGGGTAAATGAGCAGCGGCTTCAGGCGCTTGTGGATTATGCTCAACAAAAGCAAGCCGCAACGGGGGTTAAATTGCTTTGGGGTACCGCAAACTTATTCTCACATCGCCGTTATATGAACGGTGCAGCTACCAACCCCGATTTTTCAGTAATTGCCCATGCAGGTGCACAGGTAAAAGCAGCAATTGATGCAACAATAGCCCTTGGAGGTGAAAATTATGTGTTCTGGGGAGGTCGTGAAGGCTATATGAGCCTCCTGAATACCGATATGAAACGCGAAAAGGAACACCTTGCCCGCTTTTTACATATAGCTAAAGACTATGCCCGTAGTAATGGGTTTACAGGCACATTTTTTATTGAGCCCAAGCCCTGCGAACCAAGCAAACATCAGTATGACTATGATGCCGAAACCGTTATTGGTTTTCTGCGGCAGTATGATCTTGCAAATGACTTTAAACTGAATCTGGAAGTAAATCATGCCACCCTTGCCGGTCATACTTTTCAACATGAATTACAGGTAGCTGTAGATAATGGCATGCTCGGAAGTATGGACGCCAACCGGGGAGATTACCAAAACGGCTGGGATACGGATCAGTTTCCCAATAACCTCAACGAATTGGTGGAAGCCATGCTGATCATTTTACCCACCGGTGGATTTATCGGAGGGGGGATCAATTTTGATGCAAAAATCCGCCGCAATTCTACCGATCCTTTGGATCTTGTTTATGCTCATATCGCTGGCATGGATGCCTTTGCAAGGGCTTTGTTGATTGCCGATAAGATTTTGAACACCACAGATTATTTAAAACTTCGGAAGGAGCGCTATCAGTCTTTTGATAGTGGTCAGGGAGCGGCTTTCGAAGACGGACAACTTTCTTTGGAAGCCCTGCGGGATATTGCAGCAGATGCCGGAGAACCGGCAACCATCAGTGGCAAGCAGGAGTATTATGAACTGCTGATCAATCGGAATATTTAATTGGGAACGGGTGTATGAAATTATTGGTAGAGCATTTAATAGATCATTATGTTGTTGCTTGGGATTGATGTAGGAACCTCTTCTGTAAAGGTATCAGTATTGGATGCCGGTACTATGAAACCAATAGCTTCGGCACAATATCCCGATGTAGAAGCGCCAATTATTTCGCTGAAACCCGGCTGGGCTGAACAGGATCCGGAGCAGTGGTGGCTTTATGTAAAACAAGCTATTGCCCGGGCCCTGTCGTCGGGTTCTTTTGATCCCAAATCCATAGGAGCTGTGGGTATTGCTTATCAGATGCATGGTCTTGTAGCGCTGGATACAACGGGGGCACCTATACGCAATAGCATTATTTGGTGTGATAGCCGGGCAGTGGCAACCGGAGAGGAAGCCTATCAAAAAATGGGTGGGGCATTGGTATTGCCTGAGCTCCTGAATGCTCCCGGCAATTTTACCGCAGCTAAACTCGGTTGGGTAAAAAAACAGGAACCGGATCTCTATGCCAAAATTCATAAAGTGATGCTGCCGGGCGATTATATTGCTTATCGCCTCACCGGCGAAGTTACTACAACGGCTAGCGCCTTGTCGGAGGGAATTTTTTGGGATTTCCAAACCAATACCTTGTCTGAAAAACTGATGCATGCCTTTGGCTTTGAGGGCAGTCTGATTCCGGATATTCAACCGGTTTTCGGAAATCATGGCATGCTTTCCGCTAAAGCGGCTGCCCTGCTTGGATTGCGTCAGGGAATTCCCGTTACCTACAAATCAGGCGATCAGCCCAACAACGCTTTATCACTAAACGTGATGCGGCCCGGCGAAGTGGCAGCTACAGCTGGTACAAGCGGCGTCATTTACGGGGTAGCGGATTCGCCGGTATTTGATCCCTCCTGCCGGGTCAACAGCTTTGCGCATGTCAATCATCGTCGGGAGCATACAAGTGTTGGCGTTTTACTTTGTATCAATGGTTGTGGCATTATGAATAAATCGATGCGGTTGCTTACCGGAGCAAGTCATTCCTATGCAGCCATCAATCATGAAGCAGCCGGCGTAGAACCTGGTAGCGAAGGATTGACAATCTTGCCATTTGGAAACGGATCCGAGCGGATTCTTCGCAATGCTAACCCGGGGGCACAGGTTCATGGTTGGGATTTAAACGTACACCGACCTGCCCATTTTTATCGGGCAGCACAGGAAGGCATTGCCTTTGCCTTCCGTTACGGCGTAGATATTATGCGGGAAAACGGTATGAATCCGGGCCTGATACGTGCCGGCTTTACCAATATGTTTTTAAGTGAGGTTTTTACACAAACCCTCGTGAATGTTTTGGATATTCCGGTTGAATTGTATGATTCCGATGGTTCTGTAGGGGCAGCCCTCGGTGCCGGTATTGGTGCAGGCTGTTTTACCGAAAATGATCTGCATCAGGCACTTACTAAAAGAGCCACGATACACCCAACAGACACTATAAGGTATACTGAATTTTATGAGCGATGGCTTACATTACTTGAAAAATCTCTGTAGCATTACGGTAGGTTTATTGAAAAAATCAATAATTATTGCCGTTTTCAAACAATGAAATTTTATGGAGCACTTTTTATTGGATCAAACGATGCGTTGGTATGGTCCGCAGGATATTGTAAAACTCGCTGATATCCGGCAGGCAGGCTGTGCGGGAGTAGTGACTGCACTGCATCAGATTCCGGTAGGCGAAGTGTGGCCGGTGGAAGCTATTGCAGCAAGAAAGGAAATGATTGAAGAGGCCGGATTGACCTGGACGGTCATTGAGAGTTTACCGGTAAGTGAAGATATTAAAAGACAACAGGGCGATTGGCTTCAGCATATTTTTAATTATAAGATCTCGCTGCAAAATGTGGCTTCCTGCGGGCTGAAAGTGGTTACGTATAATTTTATGCCGGTGCTCGACTGGCTACGCACCGATGTGGCATACTCACTTCCCAATGGCAGCAAAGCGCTTTATTTTGAGAAAGAAGCCTTCGTGGCTTTCGATCTTTTTATGCTGCAAAGACCGGGTGCTGAAAGCGATTATGAGCACGGTTTGTTGCAACGGGCTACACATTGGTTTAAGCAGGCTTCGGAAGGGGATAAAGAGCGGGTACGGAAAAGTTGTACGTTGGGTTTGCCCGGCAGCGATGAAGCTTTTACTATCGAACAAATTCTGGCCTTGCTTGAAGGATATAAGGGAATAAACACTTCCATACTTCGGGATCATTTGGTCTTTTTTTTAAAAGAAGTGGTTCCTGTAGCAGAAGCCTGCGGATTAAAAATGGCGATTCATCCCGATGACCCGCCATATCCGGTATTAGGACTTCCCCGTATTGTAAGTACCGAAAGCGATTTAGCCTTGTTGCTAGAGGCGGTGCCTTCAACGGCAAACGGACTTTGCTTTTGTACCGGTTCGCTTGGTGCAAGGGCTGATAATGATATTCCCTCGATGATGGAGCGGTTTGCTGATCGGATTCATTTTCTGCACCTGCGCAATACCCGTCGCGATGAGATGGGGAATTTCTATGAGGCCGATCACCTTGGGGGCAATACAGATATGTATGCAGTGATGCAAAAAGTTTTTGACATACAGCAGCGCCGGCAAATCTCTATTCCTATGCGCCCCGACCACGGACATCAGATGCTTGACGATCTCGATAAGCATACCTATCCGGGCTATTCTGCAATTGGCCGGCTAAAGGGGCTCGCCGAACTGCGCGGGCTTGAATACGGCATCAGCAGGGCGAAACAGGGATGGGGTGGGTGAGGGGCATCCTGCCAGAAATGCTGTGAACGAAGGGTTGCCTGTCATAATCCCAAATGAAAAAAACAACTTGCTGTCCGGGCGGCCACTTTATCCTTAATGAATAATTGAGTAATGTTGTAGTAAAATAGCTGAATTTATAAAGCAGCTATCCGCTTATTTTATTGTAGCCAACAACCGAAAGATTATGCAAGCCTTTATCGATCTTTCTGACAAGATGATCAGCCTGGAAAGAAATGCCTTTCTGAAAGTAGGTGGTAGTATAGATACCAATGCTTATTACGTGGAAAGCGGCAGCTTGCGTTTGTTCATTCTGGATGATTATGATGAACAGATCATTCGGTTCGGGTATCCCGGAAATCTTATTGTGTCACTTGACTCCTTTCTCACGGGTAAACCATCCAATTATTTTATTCAGGCCATTAAGAAAACGGTGGCTAGGGTTATTTCCAAAACCCAAATTGATCGGTTTTTGGAATCAGAAACCAACCATCAACTATGGACACAACTGCTTGAAAGTACCATCCTTCAATTACTTGAACGGGAAATCGATATTTTGACCCAATCCCCGAGGGAAAGGTATCATAGGGTTTTAAAAAGGAGTCCACAGCTATTTCAGGAAATTCCGCACAGGTATATTGCCAATTATTTAAGGATGAGCCCCGAAACTCTGTCCCGGCTTAAAAAGTCTTGACTTCAATCAAGGTTTGTTTACAGGGAGTGTCAGACCTTTGCTTCAAACCAATCAAATTATGAAGTCAGCCGTATGCATCCAATCCCTTTTAGAACAAACCCGACAGATTATTAATAAGGTGGAATCCTTAAAAAAGTATGATATGGATGTTCTCTGTAAAAGAGAAAATCCGGATTCATGGAATATCCTGGAATGTCTGGAACATTTAAATCTGTATGGTAGGTTTTATCTTCCTCAAATAGAGGCAAAGATCCGTAATTCCGGTACCCGACCCGACCCTGAATTCAGGAGTGGTTTGTTAGGGAATTATTTTGCAAAATCCATGTTGCCCAAGCAGAAGCTTAATAAAATGAAAACCTTTAAAGATAAAAACCCCTTAAATACTTCTTTGAATAAAAGCGTTATTGATCAATTTTTGAAGCAACAATTTCAACTATTGGAATTGATTAATCAGGCTGCAAACGTAAGCCTCAACCAAATAAAAATCCCCGTTTCTTTTTCAAGATTTATACAATTGAAGCTTGGAGATACTTTTCAGTTTTTGGTGAACCATAATCTCCGGCATCTTCAACAGATAGAACGTATTGAAAAAGCAATCAAAAGCCATGAAGCCCTTTCGATATGACTGAAAAATAGCCAGGGGAAGAAGCGATTCGATCCGGATGATATTGTGCAACGGAGTGCTTACTCCGGACTTGAACTGATTCTTCCCAGGGTTTTTAGCGAGCTTATTAAATGCGGCTATCTCAGCATGTTTTCTCTTAGTTGTTCATGCTTAGTCAATGTAGCAGAACCATGGATGACTAACTTCCGGCAAAAGGCGTCCCAAATATCCCTACAGCCAATTCTGTCCAAACAAGCAGTAGGAAAATCAGAAGTGCTGTAATAAGCAAAACCCTTTTGTTGCGACTTTTTACCCTTCTCAGCAATAACTCAAGTGTTAACCCACCTGCAACAAGAATACTACCCGCTGCCACAAAATCCAATAAACTCCATTGTACATCCTAAGAAAACTGCATGGCAATCAGAGGGACCAAAAGAAGCGCAACAATACTCATCAGGATGGCAATCAACCTTTTGTGTTGAAAGGACATCATGTAAATTTTTTTTTAATTTAATGTATATGGAAGTAAATGCTTTCTAACCGGATTTCAAAATAAAAAGACTATTTCCTTATTTCGTAAGCAATGGATTCCGGAGATTCAACCAACTTGCAAATAATTGATTTTAAATAGGTTACGAGTTAAATATTACAGGGAATACCCAAAGGAACCTTTTGAGTGATTTTTGTGCACCCGGAATATCTTTCCGGTTTGCTTGGTATCAGTTATAATATTTATATCTTACTATTTTCATGTTGTTTTTACCTTTCCTCATTTCGGCAGGATACTCCGTTTGGGTACTATCTGTTGGTTTAAAATTGAATGTATGGTTACAAAAAATGGATTTAATCTTTTATGGTTACTTATCATTCTCATGATATGCGATGCAAAACCTTTATTGGCGCAAAATGTGGGGATTGGAACTACAGACCCTACTGAGAAACTACAGATAAATGATTTTTTAAATGCGGATAGCAGCTATATAAAAATAGCTTCTCGTGGAGAAAATTTCCTACCCGTTGGAAGGAAGGTTTCCGGGTTAAAATTGCTGCATTTTAGCGATGCATTTGGGTTCACCATCGAAAGCTATGAAAACAACAGCGGCCTCGATACCCTGCCAAGGGGATTGTATTTTTCAAGTTTAAATGGCAGTGCGGGAATCCACCCCCGACTTTTTATTAACCGTTTGAAAGGCAATGTGGGGATTGGAACTACAATACCCGATGCATCGGCACAACTTGAAGTGGCAAGCACCTCATCAGGTTTACTCATTCCCCGCATGACCACCGCGCAGCGCACAGCCATTGTAAATCCTGCCAATGGTTTACTGGTATTTGATATATCAACCAACAGTTTTTGGTTTACAAAAGGCAATACATGGACCGAAATCGGAAATGCTAATGAGGGCTGGAAACTTTCAGGCAATGCCGGTAATAACGTAAGCCATTTCCTGGGGACTGTTGATGAACAGCCCTTGCAGTTTAGGGTAAACGACAAATTGTCGGGCTACCTTTCATCGGTTATTTTATCATCCACGAGTTTTGGATATGAGTCTCTCTCTTCCAATACGGGACAGGGCAATGTAGGCGTAGGCTATTGGGCTTTAAGGAACAATACCACAGGGGTAGCCAATACCGCGGTAGGAAACAATAGCTTGATTGGTACTACTTCGGGCAGTTACAATACCGCTTTCGGGCAGGCTACATTGTCGGCCAATGAGGTTGGTGAAAGAAATACGGCTATTGGCTTTTCGGCACTAAACAAAAACAAGGGTGCGGGCAATACAGCAACCGGTGCCGATGCGTTACCGGGCAATACCACCGGCATAGGCAATACTGCCAATGGAAGATCTGCGCTCTTTAGCAATACCACCGGCTTCAGCAATGTTGCTGTTGGAATTAGTGCATTATATAGCAATACCGACCGCAGCAACCTCGTAGCCATTGGTGACAGTGCTTTATATAATAATGGAGTAGGGGCTACATCTTTTTTATTACAGGCCACAAAAAACACAGCGGTAGGCAGTAAGGCTCTTTTTGCCAATACCACCGGTAGGAGTAATACAGCTACCGGGGCATATGCGCTCTTTAGCAATACCACTGGTGAGGGCAATACTGCCAATGGGAATGATGCGTTATTTAACAATACCACAGGCAGCACCAATACCGCTAATGGGGCAAATGCGCTCTTTAGCAATACTACCGGCAGCACCAATACCGCCAATGGATTGCAAGCGCTTTTTTCTAATACTACCGGCAGCACCAATACCGCCAATGGGGCAAATGCGCTCTTTAGCAATACCACCGGTAGCAGTAATACAGCTAGTGGAATGGGTGCGCTGACAAGCAATACGACCGGCAACAACAATACTGCTAATGGGGGCGCTGCGCTACGTAGCAATACTACCGGTTTCAGCAATGTTGCAGTAGGTGCAAGCGCATTATATAGCAATACCAACCGCAGCAACCTCGTAGCCATTGGTGATAGCGCTTTATACAATAATGGAGTAGGGGCTATATCCTCACAGGAGGCCAATAAAAACACAGCAGTGGGCAGTAAGGCACTTTATGGCAATACAAGGGGTTCATTTAATACAGCTACCGGGGCCGATGCACTTAGTAGCAATACCACCGGCCGCAGCAATACCGCCAATGGAGCAGATGCGCTACTCAACAATACCACCGGAATAGACAATACCGCCAATGGAGCATTTGCGCTGCGTAGCAATACCATCGGTTTTTCCAACACTGCTGATGGAGTAGATGCGCTACGTAGCAATACCGAAGGGGTTAACAATACCGCCAATGGGGCAGCTGCACTTTTTAGCAACACGACAGGGAACGACAACACCGCCAATGGTGAAAGGGCGCTTTTTAGCAATACAACCGGCAGCGGCAATACCGCAATTGGCAGATTTGCAGATGTAACAACAGGTAATTTATCGAATGCAACTGCTATTGGCGCCAATGCCAGGGTAGGCTGTTCCAATTGTTTGGTGTTAGGTAATAATGTTAATGTGGGCATTGGTACAAGTAATCCCACCAATAAATTACAGGTAACGGGTAACGCCTTGATTAGCGGGCAGGTGGGTGTGAATGCTTTAGGAACTAATACCGCTTTAAATGTAAGAGCGGGCAGCGCAAGCATTACCCGCATATTAGATGTGCAAAGTAACGGCGGCACATCCATGTTCAGTGTTTCCAGCAACGGCACTGTTCAATCCTTTGCAAGCATAAATGCAGGATTTCAGATGTCTGCTCCTTTTGGCGCCACTTTTGGAAGCGGTGATACAGATGCGATGCTGAATGTGTACGGCACCAATGGTATTGTGGTGAGTGGTACCAATGATTTTATGACACCGGCAGGGC
>JBGSNV010000310.1:0-11310 GCA_041739485.1 Chitinophagaceae bacterium | reverse complement strand
GGTGGTGGAAGAATTTGGAGTATTTAACCTCGAAGTGGAACGGATGGAGAAAATTGGTATTCGCGAAAGAGCAGCGCAAAAAGCAGGGGTTTTACTGGAGAAAGATAAAAGCTGGAAGCAGGGGTTGATCAGGCGGGAGTAAGAAGGGTGAATGGCTTCATGAGTGAGAAAAGGTCAATAGGATTGATTTTAGGTTTAGATTAAAGAGGTCTGCTCTTTTACATGTATTTTTGTAAAAATGACTTTCAGGCATGAATTACAAAGTATCATTTCAGCAATTGGACGACGAATCGAAAGTCGTTATATCCGGACAACCGGAGGTAGCGTTAAAGCAAGTCCATAAAGAAATGAGTGATCACAAGGAATCTGTTCATTCAGCAGAAATAAAAAGTCGTCCCAATCATAAAATATATTTGCAAATACTGGATAAAATGGGCCCCGAACAGCGGCTTGCGAAAGTGTTTGAGTTATCGTCAATTTCCCGAAACTTATTTAAAGAAGGTTTGAAGATGAGTTTTCCTGAGAAAAGTGAAGATGAAATTAATTGCCTTTATCTGAAGAGAATTGCCAAATGCTACAACAGGAATTATTAGCCATTGTACTTGAGGTGTTGCATTTTGAGCACATAGAGTACATGATTACCGGCTCTTTAGTGTCAAGCATGCAAGGAGACCCCCCGCACGACCCAAGATATAAATATTCTTATTAATATAAAACCAAACAATATTAAGGCATTAATGACCGTGTTCCCGGAGGACAGATTTTATATTGATGAAGAGGCAATAAAGGAAGTAATGAAGCATGAAGGAATGTTTAATCTCATTGATACACTTTCAGGCGATAAGGTTGATTTTTGGATACTAACAGGTACTCCATTCGACCTTTCAAGATTTTCCAGAAGAATACAGGTGAGTGTTTTAGGGATGTCAATGTACATTTCAACACCGGAGGATACAATCCTTATGAAGTTGAATTGGAGCAAGCTTTCTGGCGGAAGCCGAAAGCAATCAGATGATGCGCTTCGGGTATATGAATTACAATTCCGGGTTTTAAATATGGAGTACATAAATTACTGGGTAATAAAACTTGATTTAAAGCGACCATGGGAGGACTTACTTTCCAATGCTGAACCACTTATTTAGCTTTGATTTTTTCCCGACAGCGCCAAGGCGTACCCGCTTCAGGGTCGTGGCTTTTACCGCATGACCGGAAAGGTGGTGGAAGAGTTCGGGGTCTTTAACCTCGAAGTGGAACGGATGGAGAAAATTGGTATTCGCGAAAGAGCAGCACAAAAAGCAGGGGTTTTACTGGAAAAAGATAAAAGCTGGAAATAGGGGTTGATCAGGCGGGAGTGGACCCCCGGCCTGTCCGTATTGCATATAAATGGTAGGGAGGATGTTTTTGAATCCGTATAATATTCTATAATGAATTAATTTCACAAAAATGCCATCCAATTATGAATTACAAAATATCCTTTCAGGAGTTGGCGGAGGCCCAAAAAGTGATTTTATCCAGGCAGCAGCCCGTTTCCTTAGATCAGGCTCGCAAGCAGGTAGAAAAACTGAAAAAGTCAGGCAGTCAAAAAGTGAAGAAGAGCAAAAGTTAATTGGTTAAATTAATGAGTGTGGCTACTCGTTTAATGACGTACGAATAAAGCTATCTGACTAGAGACACTGAAATTTTTTCAGAATATCTAAATTGCTTATCTTTATTTCATGAAAGATACTATCAAATCTAAAAGAAGCAAGGGCAGAAAAGCTACAGAACCATTAACTAAGCAAACACTTGTTTCTGCGGCCAAAATGGCTTTTAAGAGTGCTTCTGACGAAACGATGGAAGTGATGGGCTACAACGTGATTGCCGAAGACGGATTTGTGGTGAAGATATATGCCGATGGACGGAAAGAAACCCTTACAGCTATTCCCAAACGCGAAAAAATATCTCCTGAACAAATCCAAAAGGCTCTTGAAAGCTAAAACCAAACGCTTAAGGGTATTTGCAGGGCCAAATGGTTCAGGCAAAAGTACCATTATCAATTATGTGCGATCGCTTAAGGTAAACAACCGTTCCATTGATTTTGGGTTTTATATAAATGCAGATGATATTGCAAGCGAATTGAAGCATGGTAAATGCAAGGTTCAGCATAGCTCTGTGAAAATTAATCTAGAAAAACTTATACAATTTGCTCAGGTATCCGGCTTTTTGCATAGCGGGTTAACAAAAGTTATTCTGCGACAAAGTATTGAAATTCGCGAAAATCTCATCGTTCTTCTAAACAGAAATTACCTCGATCAGGTTGCACAGATAATTGCCAGATATTTACGGGAAGAGATGTTTATTGCTGGCGAAAAGTTCTCATTTGAAACAGTTTTCAGTCATCCATCGAACATTGAAATGATGCAGCGTGCAACAGTAGAAGGGTATAAGGTTTACCTATATTTTGTAAGTACAGAAAGCCCTGAAATAAATAAGCAACGCGTTCACGCAAGGGTACAAAAGGGAGGTCACGATGTACCTCAGGATCTGATAGAGAGCCGTTATTATCGTTCCCTTAATCTATTATTTGATGCGGCTGAAGTATGTTATCAGGCATATTTCTTCGATAATTCAAAACAGGATTCAGATGCTGCAATGTTGGCGCATTTTAAGGTAGAAAAGGGCAGAAAGAATTGGGAAATGACAGACATTAAAAATGTACCTTCCTGGTTTGTTGAATATTATTTAAGTAAACTGCTTTAATACAGTTTGACTAATCAACAGTTATACGGTTATTACAATAACAAGTAAGGTGTTGCAATAGATAGTCAAATACATCTTTTAAGGTTTTCTAGATTATTTAACCGTTAATTATCAGGCCTTATAATTTGATGATGCAAAGCCTGCATACAATTTTAGAGCGGGTAAATATTTTTATAGAAACAGGTAAAGAGGCATAATTTTACCACCTTCCTTTAAATTGAAAAAAATCTTTCATTTATATATTTTGAGAGTCAAACAAAAGCCATACAACTTACTCTTATATTCCGGACTATTATTTTTTTTGGTATCCCTCTTTAGCTTTGAAGAGAATAGCTCTATCGATCTGCATTTTCATGATATTTATTTTGTAATTCAGCATTCACATATTCTTAGATTTTTTACCTGTATATCCCTGCTGTTTTGGTTATTTTATCGGGTTACACATAAAAAATTATTTTCAGAAAAGCTGACCTAGATACATGTAATGATCACGCTATTTACACTCTTTATTTTCAGTATACCGTTACTGTTTGGAAGGGATAGCGAGCAGTTTGTAAGCCGCAAATATTTTGATATATTCGCTATCATCATTTTTATTCTATTATCCGGTCAGGTATTATTTATTGTAAATCATTTGGCAGGTTTGTTTACCCACTCCTTCAAATAAAATACATATTAAATGAAAAGAAGAATCTTCATCATTTTCATTGGTTCTTTGGTAACTATTGCTGCAAGGGTCTTCATAGACTATTTTAAAACCAAAGAGTTTGCTGTTCCTGATAGAGACAATATTATCATTGCTATATTGATTGCTCTTGTGGTTTCATTTGCTGTAAAACCACCGAAAAGAGCACCCAAAAAGAAAGATTAGTAAAGTAGCTTCGAAGGGTAAGATACAGGCTGAATCTCCCTAAATGGGCAAGCGGGTATGAGCGTGTGGATGCTTACTCTGCCACCTTTAAGTTTCCCTCGCAGTCCATATTTATTTACCTTGTTTGAAGTTCTTTTTGTTTTTAGGCAATGCTTTCCCGGAGGCATTACCTGATCCATGCAAATTTGAATACATAGTATTTTTTGTACAAAAACACCCGGCTTCATTTGCTGGGCGTTTGTAATCGTTTTAAATAAAAGTTATGATGTATTATCATTAAAATCTTTTTCGCCGGAGGGCGAATGGATAAATGGAGAAAATGGATAATGACAGACCTGCATACAAACTTGTTGAATTTATGCGCAGGCTGTCATCCATTTTAGGGCTATCGTACGCTCTTTAATTTTTCTATTTCTTTTTCTAACTGTTGCACTTTTTCCAGCAAGGCTTGTATGGCTGCCAGCGAAACGCCTGCAGGGTCTATAGAGGAAATGCTTTTATTGTCGTTTCCTGTTTGGAATGCAGCATAGAAATCCTGTGCCATTGGCCCTATATGATATTCATCGGTGCCTATGTATTTCCAACGGCTTATTGGAAGGTCTGCTATTTTTTGTAAGATGTCCTGTGCACTAATATTGGTAATATCTTCTTTCAGGTTTATGTCGCTGTTATTGGTCCATGTTCCACCTGTCGTCAAGTAGGCTCCGTTGCCATTGGTGTTGTTTGTGCCTACTTCAAGGGCGCGGTTGGCTGTATTGGTTGTACGGCCAAATATCCAGCTAATAACGTCGGTATTACCAAAGGCCATTCTGTTATTTCCGGAAACACTTGCCTGATATCCGATGGCAGTGCTGTTGAAAGATCCGGCTGAAGCTTCTGCGCCAATTGCAGTAGCTCCGCCACCTACACTATTTTTAAGGGTAGCACTGTGTCCTATTGCTACATTTTGTCCGCCACCCTGCAGCCCAATCAATGCCTGATAACCTACTGCTACGTTTTTATTGGTAAAGGAAGCATTGGGCATTGCTTCAAAGCCAAATGCTGTATTTTCTGACCCCGAGGTAAGGTTGTAACCCGCCTTGGAACCTACTGCTGTGTTGCCACCTGTAGTACCCGTATAATTAAAGAGCGCACTATCCCCCACTGCTATCTGATGGCTTGCCGTGGTGTTATTCCTTAAGGAGACTCTGCCCAAAGCAATATTGTTATTTCCGGAAGCATTATCCCGAAGTGCGGAAGGTCCCAGAGCAATATTATAATCCCCTTCATTCACGTTCAGGCTGAGGGAGCTCATTGCTATATTAAATACTCCGCCCTTTGCAGCATTCATGGTATTGGAGCCTAACGCAATATTATGTTGACCACCATCAAGGTTCGAAGAGTTTGAAAAAGCATTGTTACCGATGATGGTATTATTCGTTCCTGTCTGAATATTGGAAAATGCAGCCCGGCCCAAAACAATATTTGCAGAGGCTGTGGTAGCGGAGGCTAATGCATTTTTTCCTATGGCAATATTGGCACTTGATGCAAGCCCCGTTGACGCTCCAAAATAAGCAGAGTCGCCAATGGCTATATGATCATTGCCTTTTATGTGATATAATGCGGTTGAGCCAATAGCTACATTGCCCGATTGGGTATTGTGCATATAGGCGGCTTGTCGTCCCATATATACATTGCGTGTACCGGTGGTCATAGCAAAGCCAGCTTCACTTCCTACTGCTGTATTTCTTGAACCGGTGCTTAATCCGGTTAGTGTACTTGTACCAAAGCCTGTATTGGCTCTGTTGTTCTGATTGCCTGTTTGATTTGCTACCCCACTTGCAAAACCTGCAAAAGTATTGGCTTCGGCATCGTACCAAAGTACTCCTGAGGGCTGCCCGCCCACTCTGAATCGAAGCGGCTCCTGATTAAAAGTACCTAATGAAGCACCTATAGGTGTTTCAAAATTACCAGTGGTAAGCCATACATTTCCGGTATCTTCTGCCCCGGCGCCAACCTCAGTCCAGCCAGTACCGGTCTTAAAGTAATTGAGGTTGTTGGTGGTAATGTTGTAAACAAGCAAGCCATTTGCAGGGCTTGTAATTGCATTGCGTTGGGTAGTAGTTAGTCTTGGTAATAATAAACCGCCGGTAGTTCCCTGAATATCCAATTGTGCACTTGCATTCGGGTCTGCATCACCTATAGCCATAGCTCCATCAGCCAAAATAGATAAGCGCCTGATCGCATTGGTGGTAATATAAAATGGATTATTTCCGGTGGTTCCAAGAATAAGGCTCCCTGAATTATTAATACCTGTTCTTATTATAGAAGCACCACTGAGTGCAAGGCCACCAAAAGTTCCACTGGCATTATTGTTGAAATGGATAAGATCGATACCCGTATTTGGTTGGGTACTCGATTTTATTACAACATTTGATTGGCCAAGTCCATTGATATTTTGCACCAGTATTCCTGCGGAAGCTCCTCCCTGCACATGTAAATTAGTGGTGGGTGTAGTGGTGCCAATACCTACATTTTGTGCATTGGCAAATAGAACAGTAAAAGTAGCGAGTACTGCTATAATGCAGCTCAACCTGGAATACTTAATTGCCTGATAATTTTTAACCATGACTGAAATTTTAAGACTGAATAAATAAACAGATGCATCGGAATTAATTATGATGCAGTGCATTATGCGGTATAAATTTCCATGGTTTGAAGTAACCTGTATTCCGGGTTTGAGTGAATGGTATTTTTTTTGATTAAACGAGCCGAAAATTAAAGTTGGGTAATATGCTTTAGCAATAGGGAGCGTGCATTTCGGCTAATCGGGAGACATTTTTTATCTATAAAAACCCTGTCTTCTTCCACTGACGTTATATATAGAAGGTTAGCAATAAAGCTGCGATGAATGCGAATAAACCCAGCCGGAGCAAGCTTTTGCTCGATAATGGCGAGATGCGAGCTGACAGTATAAGTTTGATCGGTGGTAACAATCTGCGTATAATTGCTGCTAGCTTCCGCATAAAGAATATTTTCCGGATTTAGCCGGATCAGTTTATTTTTATGCCGGATAAAAAAATGCTGATTGATCAGGAAATTATCTTTTTTGGTTGCATCTTCTACTTCACCTGCAGGTGTATTCGTTTGTTCAAAACGGGCAAAAGCTATTTCAATAGCCGCCTGCAAATCAAGGTTGTCAAATGGTTTGATGACATAGCCGTCAGGGTTTACAGATTTGGCTCTTTCGAGTGTCGACTTATCTGCATAGGATGTTACAAAAATAAAGGGTGTTTTCCTGGTTTTCATCAACTCTTCTACCAGGGTAATGCCATCAGGTCCATTCCCAAGGTTGATATCCATTAAAAGTAAATCAGGATTACATTGTGCATAGGTTTGGGAAACCTTGCTGCTGTGCATTACCACAGCGCATACCTGATATCCAATATCTTCAACCATCATACTTATTTCCTGTGCAATGATGGGTTCATCTTCTACGATCATTATTTGCAGCTGCTTCATATCTGGATTATTTAAGAGATGTTTTTAAAGTCTGGAATATAGATATTTACCCGGGTTCCATTTGATGAGTCCATGTCAAGGGTTGCTTTCAATTTGTTTATCAGTGTGCCAATCATTTTCAATCCAAAGGATTTTTGATTTTGCCAGTCAAAATCAAGGGGTAATCCAATACCATTATCATATACAACCACCGTCATAGCTGCTTCCTGCACAAGAATGGTAACAACTACCTGCCCATGGCTTCGATTGCTGAAAGCATATTTATAACTATTGGTTACAAGCTCGTTTATAATGAGTCCTATGGGTACTGCTACCTCTACATCCAATTCTGTATCCGGGCATTTCAATTCATGCGTAATGGATTTTCCTGAATCTTTAAATGACTGTTGGATGGATTGTAACAGATCTTTTAAATAATCATTCAGATTAATTGCTGTAAGGCTCTCCCGCTGATACAATTGCTGATGAATGAGCGCAATACTTTTTACCCTGTTTCGTCCTTCCCGTACTGCCTGCAGGGCATTTGGGTCAGCTATGTGGCGGCTTTGCAGGTTGAGTAATCCTGAAATAATCTGAAGATTGTTTTTTACCCGATGATGGATCTCACTCATTAATAATTCTTTGTCCCTTAATTGACTTTCAATTATACTTTTTTGCTTCCTGAGAAGTACATTTTTCTTCTGGTTTTGGTTGAGTGCATAGCCGATAATAAAAGCAATAATTAAACTGAAGGCCAATGCAGTTAGTAGTAAATTTCTTTGCTTACTGCCCTGTAAAAGTTTGAGTTTATTTTCGGTTGTTTCGGAAGTGAGTGCTTCAATTTCATTTTCTCTTAATTCGGTTTCATATAAAATATTCATTTCATTTATTTGCCTGATGTTGGTTTCATTTAATAAACTATCATTTAATTGAACCGATTTTTCAAGTAGTTTGAAAGATTCTTCGAAATTTTTTTCTTCAGCATACAAAAAGGCAAGTTTCTTTTGGAAAATGGAAATATGTTCTCTCCGGTTGTTTTTCTCAGCTTTTTCCAAACCTTGTAAAAGGTAATTTTTACTGAGTGACAGATTTCCTTTTTTTTGATAATACGTGGAAATACCCTGATAGATGGAATAGTATTCTTCCTGATTTTTATCAGTATAGGTTGCTAAAATGGCTCTTTTTAACCAACCTATTGCATTTTCTGAATCTCCTGCTTGCAATAAGGCAATACCGACGTTCCCGGTAGCACTCAGCGTAAGTTCTTTATCTTTTATTCTTTGGGATATTTCCAGCGTTTTTTTTGCAAAGTTTAGTGCGCTGTCGAACTTCCCAAGGTGTTGGTAGCAACTGCCAATATTCAGGAGTGTAGTTGCCATGCCAATACTATCGTTTACCTCTTTTTTTAAAAGAAATGACTTGTTGAGATACTCAAGTGCTTTTTTATAGTCTTTTTTTATTCTGTACAACAAACCGATATTGTTATAGGATTTACTTAAATATAATTTATTGGGTTGGTTTTCTCTGAGACGTGCAGCCGCAAGTTGATAGAAAAGGGCAGGTTGCAGGTAACCTCTTGCCTGGTAGGCCACCCCAATATTGCCAAGTGCGTTGGCTTCCATCACAGAGTCTTTTATTTTTTTAGCTACTTCAATGGTTTTTTCGAAGAAAATAAGCCCACTGTCCAATTGATTGTTCAGGTCGTATATAACGCCTCCTGATTGCAAAAAATATCCTTCCCAAAGTAAATTACCCCCTCTTCTGCTCTCTTCAAGGCCTTTATTCATGTAAACAATTGCCTTGATGGGTTCCTTATCCTGATAAGTTACCATGCTATCGTACCATCGGTTCATTAAAACGGTATCGGCAATTTGGGTATGGGCTATATGTAACCAAAAACATGCAGCAAGTAGCCATGAATATTTCAAAATATGATTCATGCCTATATTCATGGGTATTTTTTTGCTTTTTATGTAGAAATGCTACCTGTGTTTAGAAATAAAGGATAATCCATACTCATTTTTACCCGGGTAGCTAACCGTCCAAAGTGATTTCACAGGTTAAAAATAAGGAGGAAGCGGCCAAAAAAGGAAAGGTTCTATTGATTGGCTGAAATTTTGATTGTATCGACATTTTTTCATTGCAGGTCAAAAAAAGAGCTTCAAAAGCCCGACCCTTGCAATCTTAATGAGAGCGTTGCTGGCCAAATTTGGCTCGTATAGGGCAAAAGGGGAGGAGGCAGATTGGGGAGGTAGTGGTTTTGCCCACATTTTTCTCATACCGGCATACATTTAAACGTTGGATTTTGAGATTCGCTAATCTCTTCCCGACAGATAGGGTTAAATTGCATATCACTCCAAATCGGACGCTTTAATAATTTTTCTGTTTGGAAAAAAGGGATTTCTGAAAAAAGCATCATATCCTTTCTTGCGATAAATACGGCGGTTGTTGCCCTTGAAACTGCCGGCCCTTACATCAAAAATCAAAAAGCCTCCCCAAAACAGATTTATGCGGTACATCTTCCCGACAGGGCCAAGTCATTTCCGTTGCAAGGGCAGGGTTTTTACCGGATGACCGGAACCGTGGTGGAAGAATTTTGGGTTTTCAACCTTGCAGTGGAGGGGATGGTGAAAGAGGGAGTAGCCCCTCCCGGCCTCCCCACAGGGGAGGCGATTGGTGTGGGCATGGGTTAGCGCTGCCAGACAAATAGTCCCAACGCATTTTTTCCATGGGAAGGAGGGTATTATAAGTTTGGGCGCACGTTGTTGGTGAGGATACCACCCTAAGGAGCCCATTGATTTAAAAAAGTTGTTTTTTTTACCAACCACTAAAAATGATGCCGGCCTGAGTCGGGCCTGCCTGTAGATGAAGGGTAATGGGTTGGATAGTTCCTTGTCGGATCTTATTGTTAAACAGGCGTTCTCCGCTAACATAAAGCCTGTAAGCTCTAAAATTCATCTCTAAACTAACTAACGTTGCTAATGTACCTATACCGGCAATGATATAGCCTGTAGTTTGCTTTTGTTCGTTTGGTACACCCCAGGAGCGACTATTTACATTTGCTATTCTAAGTCCTGCAAGTGTAGCAACTAAACCGCTTATACCAATCCAAGTACTGTTTCTTTGGGTAGCCATTCCTTTTTTTATCAGGGTACCTACTTCCGCATCTGACAGCTTTAAATGGTCTCGCCAGGTTCTAAATTTCACCTTGGTTTCACCGATATAAAACCGCGACGGAAACCAAAATTCTTCGTTTACCGACCATACGCTGTCTGCATCTCTATACTTTAAAAACTTATCGGTTTTTTTTTGGGCTTTCGCAACCTGTCCGAAAGCCATCATTATAATGCACAACAAGGCGAAATGAATGATTCGGCGACAGCGTGTTTTATGTTTATTTCCAGCTAACATACTATTTTCAATTTATACTAAAGAGTAAAAGAGTTATTGTACTATTTTTCTTAGGTCATTTTTTATCTACCACCTTATTTGTAATGATGCCATGGCAGGGCCTAAAAGCAGATGCATGGAAAATGGCTGTTTTGGTGGTTGAAGCACTTTGTTGTTGTACAATCGCAACCCTTTGTGATAGAGCCCCCAACCATGTTGCCCCAAAACCAAGGCTAAACTGT
Source organism: Chitinophagaceae bacterium (assembly GCA_041739485.1). GTDB lineage: Bacteria > Bacteroidota > Bacteroidia > Chitinophagales > Chitinophagaceae > Phnomibacter. The sequence continues at coordinate 588 of JBGSNV010000310.1, read as the reverse complement.
TGGCGGTTATCCCTGCGCCAAGGACCACTCTGCCTAATGTTCTTTTTTCTTCATTTACATTGCCCGACATTTTGCTATTAGCTTGTAAAATAATACCTGTTGTAATAGCTGTGAATCCACCCAAAACTATTCCGGTACTTGTCCTTCTAAAACCTGTTCCTTTTTTAATGAATTTACCTATTTCTACATCTCCTTTCTGTAAAGCATTTTCCCAGGTAGCAAAGTTCACCTGCTTGCTGCCGATAAAATATTTGCTCCGAGATACTAGGCTGTTTTTTATTACCCAAACACTGTCTCCACCTCTAAAATTCAAAAAGCGATCGGCTATTTGAGCTTTTGATTGAAAACCAATACAGATGAAAATTGCAGTAAGAAAGATGTTGTATTTTTTTTGATTCATATCTGATTCCAAATTTTATGGTGTATCCTATTGCATATTTCAAATAGTTACATTATTCAACCTTAATATAATATGCCTGTCTTTGATTTAATTGGAGCTGCCTTATTTCAACAGGGAGTTGAATATTAATAAATTTTTCTAAATTATTTATTGCTTCTATTGGGGTAAAGTTACCCCAATAGAAATTG
>JBGSNV010000293.1:0-10525 GCA_041739485.1 Chitinophagaceae bacterium | reverse complement strand
GGAATTGGGGGTAGATTTTGGCGCAAAATATTTTATTACAAAAGGATTGTACGCAGAAGCCGGATTAATGACCCATCCATTGGCTATGAGTTATATAGAGCTTTTGAATATCCCGATTGAGCCAGTCTTCTACCCTGATGGAGGAGAGGTAAACGAGTTAATCATGTCATCTTTTCACATGTATGTGGGCGTGGCTCCATTTGCCCGTGTTGGTTTTTTCCCATTTAAAAAGGTAAGTATAGATTTCACTATTGGCCAAAATTATAACTGGAAATATTATAATACGATTGGTATTGTACCCGGATATAATGGCCGGAGGATAAGTAGTGACTTTATTGATTTTGACAACAAAAATGCCTACCTAAATGGTAAATCCATCAATAGAAAAGACTACCGGCTTGGTGGTAGGACGTATGGGATAGGGTTTACGATTTATATGCCATAAGCTTGTCAATTTTTTTAATGATAGCCTGTGTACTTACATTTGTTTCTTTCGGGCAATTAATTATTATAGTTTATGAGGTTTGTACTATTTATTTCAATGATACTTGTTGTAATTTCAACTGCCATTGCGCAGCACAATATTATACCTGCACCTGTTAGCTATGAGGCAGCATTCGGCTTTTTTACATTAAGCAAAAAGGTAGCTATTGAAACCAAAGATGACGAACTTGGTGAAATAGCTAACTGGTTAAGCCAAAGGATAGCTGGGAGTGGCATTGTGCTTGCAAAAAAAGAAGCAGGGCAAACAGAACGCCTGATTATTTTGGAATTATTCTCATCCACTAATGCACAATTAGGTAACGAAGGTTATAAATTAACGGTTAGCCCTACAGGCATTGCAATTCAGGCAAATAAGCCCTCCGGCCTGTTTTATGGTATGCAATCGCTCTTGCAAATGATCCCGGTTCAAGCTACCGGTAATGCGGCGGTCATACCTGCCTGCACTATCGAGGATTATCCCCGATTCGGCTGGCGGGGGCTGATGCTTGATGTAAGCCGTCATTTTTTTACCGTGGAGGAAGTAAAGCAATACATCGACCTGATGGCGCAGTATAAACTTAATGTTTTTCACTGGCACCTGACCGACGATAATGGTTGGCGGATTGAAATAAAATCATTGCCTAAGCTGACGGAAGTCGGGGCTTGCAGGGTAGAAAGGTTTGGTGTTTTTGGCGAACGCATCGCTCCAAAACCCGGTGAAAAAGCTACAGATTGTCATTTTTATACGCAGGAGCAAATAAAGGAAGTTGTCGCTTATGCCAAAGAACGGTTTGTGACGGTTGTACCCGAAATTGATGTGCCGGGGCATAGCCTTGCTGCTATTGCCGCCTATCCCAATCTCAGTATTACCGGGGAAAAGCAAATGGTCAATCCGGGAAGCAAATTCAGCGAATGGTACGGCAACGGAACTTTTAAAATGTTGCTTGATAATACGTTGAACCCTTCTGATGAAAAGGTATATGATTTTTTGGATAAGGTATTTGGAGAGGTTGCTGCCTTGTTTCCGGGCACTTATATCCATGCCGGTGGTGATGAATGTTATCATGGCTATTGGGAAAAATCGCCCGAAGTACAGGTATTTATGAAGAAAAATAGCCTGAAAGATGTGCATGCCCTGCAAAGTTATTTTATGCAGCGTACTGCTAAAATCATTGAATCGAAGGGTAAAAAAATGATTGGTTGGGACGAGATCCTCGATGGGGGATTGGCAGAAGGCGCTGCGGTTATGAGTTGGCGGGGGATGAAGGGTGGGGTAGAAGCCGCCAAACAGGGTCATCCGGTAGTGATGAGCCCAACCACTTTTGCTTACCTTGATTATATGCAGGCCGATCCGCAGTTGGAGCCGCGGGTATATGCAAGTTTGTATCTGAAGAAATGCTATGAGTTTGATCCGCTGCCAGCCGGTACCGATCCCAAATGGATCCTTGGCGGACAAGCTAATTTGTGGACTGAAAAGATTCCTACGTTCCGGCATGCTACTTATATGACCTATCCCCGCAGTTGGGCAATTGCCGAATCGGTATGGTCGCAACCCGGTCAAAAAAACTGGGGCGATTTTGTGCGTCGGGTAGAAAATCATTTTGAAAGGGCAGAAGCGGCGGGTATCAAAGTAAGCAAAGCTCTCTACGATCCTATTGTAAAAACCATTCCCGCAAAAGATAAGCCTGTGATGGTGGATTTGCAGTGCCAATATCCGGAGGCCGTTATCCGGTACACGATAGATGGTAGCCATCCTGATGCTTTTTCGCCGGTTTTTACACAGCCCTTTGCCTTACCCGACGGACCTGTCGAGCTTCGGGTTACCACTTATAAGGAAGGAAAACCACTCGGTCGGGTGTTGGTGCTTAACAGGGAGGAAATGTTGAAAAGAAAATAATTTTTTTAAGCCTGACTATAAAAAACAAAAATCCCGCACCAAATGCTGATGCGGGATTTTTATTTTCTTAAAATGATGGAGATTATTGCTTTACGATACGGATCGTTTCCTGAGTAGTCGTTCCTTGCAGACGAAGTAAATAAAATCCGCTTTGGGTGGCTGTAGTATTGATTTGCAACACCGAAGATCCACCGGGATGATGGTAAAGGGTATTGCTCACTCTTCTGCCATTCATATCCACCAATTCAGCCTGAATCAATTCAGCTTCGGGGGTGTGGATCGCTACATTGATCGCATTGGTAACCGGGTTGCCAATCAGCTCCGCATTGGTTTTGGGTTGTGATTTCAGTACCACGAGTTTGCTGTGTACATAACTACCATCTTTATCGGTTACTTTGAGTCTGTAGTACGAAACAGCGGGTCCGGTTTTAAGCATTTGGAATGTATAGGCGGCACCGGTGCTTTTGTTTTCGGCAGCTACAAAGCCTACGGTTTGCCAGTTGCTGGCATCTGCACTTTTTTCAACATCAAATCCGGCAAGATTGGTTTCGGTAAGTGTATTCCACTGCAGTTGTACATCAGTTCCTGCAAGTCTGCCTGAAAAAACACCGAGGTTGGCAGGCAGTAAAACATTGGTAACATAATTGCTCAGCGTGGTTGCATTGCCCGGTGCGCTCCAGGCTGAACCATTATTGTCATTTGGGATGGCATCAAAACAGCCATGACCATTTTCAACCCCGCCGTTGTTGCCTCCAATAATGAATTGCACGTCCGATACATCAGCCGTTCCCAATACATCTCGTGGTACCCGGATTTCGATAAAGCCTTCATTCGAAGTATTGAATATTCCTTTTACTTCGGTACCTGTTGCATTGGTATTGGTACCCAACCCGGTCCAGTCTGTTCCACCCCAAATATGTCTTTCTGAATAATTAGAGCCGGCAATATCGCCCCGGAAAAGAAAGTCGGGTTTGTTGGCATGATTGTAGGTAATGGTTCGGCCCCAGGGGTCATTGGTGCCACCACCGACTTTGGTATTGATTACAAAAATATACTGCTGCCAGGCCTGTGCAGTACACTCCGCCCCAAAATAAACATAGTTGGCATCGTAGGTTACATACAGTTTTTTTGCATTGGCTTCAGACCATCCGGCATTGCCATCGCCGGTTCCAACGGCCTCGCCCCATACGCCGGTGCCGTCAAAGTTTCCATCAATAGTAGGCGTGCCGGCAAAGCCAACAGCAACGGTACATAGGCCCGCTAAAAGCAATGTAAAATTTTTTTTCATAGACAAGTTGTTTTAAATTTATAATCAAAATTAGGGGGTGTAAGTGTAAAATGAACACGAAGTGATTGAAGTTGAATAATATTTTTTTCGGTGGTTTGTCAGTTTTTCAAAGCAGTGTATTGCCGCTTGTAATGGGGTAAATCTTTGTTTTCCTTTTTGCATTTATTTACGGCTCATGTATATCCATACAAGCATTCGTTCTGGCATCCATTTTCCTGAAATACAGGTTCTTTTGTACCTTTGACCTGTTTCAAAAAATTTTGACCGGCCTGCAACCGGTGTTCAAACAACCGTTCGTTCTTCGGATCGTCCGCATAAAATTTTAAAAGGATGGCTTTACTACACAACCGGGTTTCTAACAGGGAACTGAAGGAACGGATGCTCGCCGAAAAGGAGCCAAGGGTAACCCTGAGTTTTTACCAATATCATTTTATTGAAAATTCAAAGGCTTTTCGGGATAGCCTATGGAAAGATCTGTCAAATTTGAAGGTATTTGGAAGAATCTACATTGCCCATGAAGGTATTAATGCCCAAATCAGTGTTCCTCAGAATCAATTCGAAGCTTTCAGATCCTATTTGTATGGTTATGACTGGATGAATGGGTTGCGGCTCAATATTGCAGTCGACGATGACGGTAAAAGCTTTTGGGTACTAAAAATAAAGGTGCGGGAAAAGATTGTAGCCGACGGGATAGAAGATCCGGCTTTCAGTATGGACCGTCGGGGCAAATACCTGAAGGCTGAAGAGGTGAATCAATTACTCGAACAGCTTGATACTTTGGTTATTGATATGCGGAATCATTACGAATATGAAGTAGGGCATTTTACAGGAGCGGTGGAAATACCTAGCGATACCTTCCGCGAACAATTACCGATGGCTGCAGACATGATTAAAGGGCAGGAAGAGAAGCCGATCATTATGTATTGTACAGGTGGGATTCGTTGCGAAAAGGCAAGCGCTTACATGTTACACAAAGGATTTAAAAATGTGTATCATATAGAAGGTGGCATTATTCATTATGTCAATCAGGTAAAAGAAAAAGGACTCGAGCAGAAATTTATCGGGAAAAATTTTGTTTTTGACAATCGTTTAGGGGAGCGGGTTACCGAAGATGTAATTGCTACTTGTCATCAGTGTGGAAGCCCCGCTGATCTGCACACCAATTGTGCTAATGAGGCCTGTCACCTGCTTTTTATTCAATGTGAAAACTGCCGTAATAAGTATGAAGGTTGTTGCAGCGATGCCTGTCAGGAATTTATTCATCTGCCCGAAGAAACACAAAAGAATTTGAGAAAAGGGGTTGAGAAGGGCGGCAATATTTTTCATAAATCAAAAAGTCTGCGGCCAAAAACAGGGGATTTACTGAGGCCATAAAAAAATGGCGGGCTGATAAATCAACCCGCCTGAAACAAGCCACACAAACTACCTATATAGAAAGCGGTTTGTTGAATACTAAAACTGGACCTTCCACATAATATCGGGAAAAAAACCCAGTTGATAAACGTTGCCAATCGTTCCCCGTTGGGCATTGAAGCGTTGCAGGAAAATATTCTCACGATTGGTAACATTCTGTAGATCCAGATAAAAAGTCTGACTGAATTTCTTCTTTTTGCTGTTGATTCTGAAACCAAATTTAGTATCGAGTCTAAAATAGCCTTCAAGCCTTTCTGCATTGAATTGGCTTTCATCCAGTATTTCTTTTCCTGCGGCAAGCGAGGCATCAAGATCAACCGGAGTTTGATAACGGCCACCCATGAACGCTGCACGGATATCGAGGGTCAAAGCATTCTTTTTGCTTTTGCCAACTGCCCATTCCTTGCCGCCAAGCAGGTTTCCTACTTGTTGGTAGTTGAAGGTGCTGTTTCTTTCAATTCCATCGCTGCCTTTGTATTTTGAATCGAAAATGGAGCCGGTTGCTAATAAGTACCAGCCTTTACTAAGAAATTTTTCCAGCGTAAATTCAATACCGGTATTGGTTCCGGAACCCCTGTTCAGTAAGCCAGCCCGATTGGAAAATGAAAAGTCTGCTCCCTCATTCAAAACGGAGAAGCCACTACTTTCTCTTTCAACGGGTACATCATATAAGTATTGGTGATATAACTCTGACTTAAGTCTCCATCCTCCGGAAAATCTTTTTTCGTAACCAAAAATAAAATGATTGGCTTTGGTGAAATCAAGTTCGCGATTGGTTCTGTCTATTTTCCCCTCATTGTCTACTCTTTCCAGCAGATATATCGGCAGGGGTTGTTGCTGAGCATGATTTCCGTAGGCAAAAAAGAGCGAACTATTTCTGCCGGTTTTCAGGTTGGCCGAAAACCGGGGCGATATTTGTAAGGAACTGTTGAGTGTAAGGTACAGGATATTTGCCCCGGCAGTAATGGTAAGCGCTTCAAAAGGCTTATAGCGGCTTTGTGCATAACCTTGCAGGAGGGTGAAATTATCATCAAACAACCGGAGTTGATCGAAGGGTGCCGATTCCGGTTTCCCTTCCTTATCCCGAAGGTCTGTATTCAGATTGGTGGATTCTACCTGAATTCCTGCTCTCCAGGACAGTTGTGCGCTTTGTTTTACATTATAATAGGAGTGAAGCCGCAGCGATTGGGTTTGATTTCTGGAACGGGAAACAAGCCATCTTTTTCCAAATGGTACCTGTTGATTTTCATATTGGTACTGATCGAAATGATCTTTGTTGGAGCTAAAGGACAAGTGATTTCTCCAGTAAGCTTTTGAATTGATTTCAAGGGTATGCTTTGCCCCAAATAGCAACATATTGTTTGTGGCGTAGGCATCCTGATCCTGCCTTGCATAAAAGTCGGCAGTGTCAATATCTTTACCAATGAAGTCAATACTGCTGACACCCCCCATTCCATAAACCGAGAAATGATTTTTACCGGTTTTTCCAAAATCGAGGTTATAGACCCAATCCTGATATTTTGGTACGGCATCGGTTCCCAGATTGAGCCTGATACTTTGGGCAATCTGAGCAAAGGAATACCGATAGCCAATCAGGTAGGAGGCATCTTTTCTTTTTTTACTCAAGGGGCCTTCGAGCATGGCTTCCAGGCCACTGAAAGCATTCAGTTGCAGGGTTCTTTCGTGTTGATTGGCATTGCCGGACCGTAGGCTGATATCAAAAACAGCAGCGGTAGCGTTTCCAAATTCCGCAGGGAAGGCTCCTGTCAGGAAGTCGGCTCCTTTTATAGCATTGGTGTTGAGGATGGTAACTGGCCCTCCGGTAGTGCCAAGGGTGCCAAAATGATTGGGATTAGGAGCAGGTAAACCCTCGATGCGCCAAAGTACCCCCGTGGGTGAGTTTCCGCGCACCACAATATCATTGCGACTATCATTTCCTGAAATAACACCGGCATAGTTGCTGACAAGTTTGCTTGGATCATTCCGTCCCCCGGCAAACCGTTGAACTACTTCCGGATTGAAGGAGCGGGCTGAACCGCCGATATATTCATTGGCAGCTACACCTTTTCTACTCGCTGCTTTTACAATGACTTCCTTCAGTACTACAATTTCCTGTTCAAGGGCAATATCAAGACTTACCTCTTTACCGGCAGTTACCAGAATTTCCGGAACAAAGGCGGGTTTGTATCCATTAAAACTAATGGCTAATTGTGCCCGGCCAATTGGTACGCCGGATATTTCAAAACGCCCTGAGGCATCGGAGGTTGCTCCGATTGAAAGCCCCTGAACCAAGATGGTGGCTCCTGAAAGGGGTTTCTCTGATGCTCTGTCGGTGATGGTTCCCCGAAGTGTTTGAGTAATGGTCTGGGCAAATACTAAATGACCCAGAAAAAATAAAAGGATGGTGTTGATTAACTTTTGCATGACCTGAATATTTTGTTTCAAGAGCAAAGAAATCAGGATGTATTGTATATTTCATTGATCAATATCAAGATGAGGAAAAGCAACTTTTTTATTGATCTTGATCAATTTCAGGAGGAGCTGCTCAGTTTTGCCCGGATGCGGCTCAGGTGTTCGGGGGTAATGCCAATATAAGAGGCTAACATGTATTGAGGTATTCTTTGTAATAAGGTAGATTGTTTTTCAATCAGTAATAAATAGCGCTCTTCAGGTTTCAGGTTGGTGATATTGGATTGCTGAATATCAAAAAGCAGAAAAAGTTGTTCTGCGATCTTGCGTCCAAATCTTTCAAAAGTCTGACTTGTATTGTACAAGTTCTGTACATCCTGAAAAGAAAGTTCGGCAAGCGTTGCTTCTTCAAGTACCTCAATATATTTGGTAGAAGGTTGTTGCAATAAAAAGCTTGTATAATCTGAAATATATTGATGCCTGTCCATAAATCCCGTAATCATTTCTTTTCCATCCTTCATATAATAGAAGCGAAGTAGCCCCCGATCAATAAAAGATACGTAACGGCAAATTTCTCCCGCTCTGATATAAAAACTTCCTTTGGGTAAGGTTCGGAAAGTTAGCTTTTCGGCAATATGTTCCCAGGAGGCATCGTCTATTCCGGGAACAAGATAGGTATAGAAGTTTCTGATATTTTTAAGAATATCACTCATATTAATCTAATCAGTTCCTTTTTTATCAAATTTATGGTTTCCTCAGGAGTTAATGCTACAGGTTGAAAGGGTTGTCCGATTATTTTTTCATATAATTCAATATATCTACCTGAAATAGTTTCAATCCACTCGTCAGTCATTTCGGGTATGGTTTGACTAGGTTTACCCATAAAATTATTTGCAATCAACCATTCTCTTACAAATTCTTTACTCAATTGTTTTTGTTTTTCTCCTGTGGCTTGACGTGCTTCATATCCATCAACATAAAAATACCGGCTACTGTCCGGAGTATGAATTTCATCCATCAGGTAAATGGTATCCCCGATCTTTCCAAATTCATATTTTGTATCTACCAGAATTAACCCCCTTTCCGCAGCCAGTTTTTTCCCTCTTTCAAATAAAGCATAGGTGTACGCTTCCATGATGGTATAGTCCTTTTCGGAAACAATTCCCTTCTTTATAATTTCTTCCCGGCTTATATCTTCATCATGCCCCTCTTTTGCTTTGGTACTTGGCGTAATAACCGGTTTTTCAAAGAAATCATTTTCTTTCATGTTTTCCGGCAGTGCCACACCGCAAAGATTCCGTAGCCCTGAGTTATAGGTTCTCCATGCATGGCCGGTCAGGTTGCCCCTGATAACCATTTCCACTTCAAAAGGCTCACACCGCTTTCCAATACTGGCATTTGGGGCAGGAACTGTTTCGAGCCAGTTTGGACAAATATCTTTGGTTGCCTCGAGCATGTAAGCAGCTATTTGATTTAATACTTGTCCTTTAAAAGGTATAGGTTTTGGCAGAACTACATCAAAAGCTGAAATACGGTCGCTTGCAATCAGAATCAACCACTGCTTTCCGATGCTGTAAACATCTCTTACTTTGCCGCGATAAAAATTAATTTGATTCGGAAAAATAGGATCCATTTAATGTGTTATTATTGCGTTTCTTGAAAGGTGTAAAAATCGGTTTGTAATGTCTTTTTTCAATCATTTCCCACAAAAAGTGGATAAGTATTCGAATTAGATAAAACAAATCCTGACTAAATTGTTAAATGTTTCGTTTTTGATTGCATCTTTGCTTGTTACAAAAACTTTTGAAAAACTTGTCATTATGAGAAAATTGCAAAATTTAATGGTTGCGCTATTAGCTATGTGCCTTACACAGGTAGGCTATGCACAGAGCGTTACTATAAATGGTGTGGTATCCAATGGTACTTCCAGGGAAACTATTTCCTCGGTATCGGTAATTATTAAAGGGTCTGATGCGGGAACCTATACTGACGATCGGGGGAATTTTACGATTACCACCACTATGCCATTGCCTGTTACCCTTATCTTTTCTTCGATAGGATTTGAAAGTAAGGAGGTCGTTGTTTCTAATCCATCAACTAGTGTAACTGTAGATCTCAAACCGACTTCCTCCCTTGGGCAGGAAGTGGTGGTATCTGCTACGAGAACGCCATCAAGAATTCTGGAATCGCCGGTAAGTATTGAACGAATCAGCAATGCCAATATTCGAAATTCATCAGCAGCCAGCTACTATGATATAGTAACCAACCTGAAAGGGGTGGACGTAGTAACCAGCTCGTTAACTTTTAAATCTCCCACTACAAGAGGTTTTGGAGGAAGTGGTAATGCCCGTTTTTTACAAATCATGGATGGTATGGATAATCAGGCACCCGGTCTGAACTTTTCGGTGGGTAGCGTGATTGGTCTTACCGAACTTGATGTAGATAATGTGGAATTATTGCAAGGAGCGTCTTCTGCCCTATATGGTCCCGGCGGTATGAACGGTACTATGATCATTAATTCAAAGAACCCTTTTAAGTATCAGGGTCTTTCCTTCCAGATCAAAACCGGTGTTATGCATGTGGATCAGCGTAACCGCGATATTTCAGGGTACCATAACTGGTCTCTTCGTTGGGGTAAAAAAGTATCTGACAAGTTTGCTTTTAAAATTGGAGCGGAACTCATTCAGGCTAAAGACTGGGTAGGTGATGATGAAAGAAACTATCGCCGTTCAGGTTCAACCGGTCAAATTGTAGATGGTACACGCCAAACAGACCCTAACTACGATGGGTTAAATATATATGGTGATGAGTCTAATTTTGGTACAAATTTGAAAGGAGTTTTAAATCAGATTGCTGCAGCAGTTCCTTTCTGGGCCGATTATATTGCGACCCTTCCTGAAAATATTCCTGTTAGCAGAACCGGCTATCGCGAAGCGGATATTGTGGATCCCAATACAAAAGTTTTTAAATTCAGCGGGGCCTTACATTATAAAATCAAGCCAAACCTGGAAGCGGTGCTTGCAGGTCATTGGGGA
>JBGSNV010000022.1:0-3736 GCA_041739485.1 Chitinophagaceae bacterium | reverse complement strand
CTTGAACAAAGTGCTTTCATCGAAATGGTTTCCTCGGGATTTCCTGGAGTAGGAAACATTTCATCGCTCATACTTGTGTCCACCGATTCCATAATAATTGATTTTACTTCTGCTGCCGTGAATCCGGGGAAATAACCTCTGATTAAAGCCGCAATACCACTTACAACCGGAGAAGCCATGCTTGTGCCATCCAGAAAGCCATACTTAGTGGTGGTAGGGATTGTGGAATAAATTTTTACCCCTGGAGCAAACACATCTACCATTGTTTTTCCATAATTGCTAAAACTTGCAATCATACCGCCTTTAATTTGGGCATCGCTGCTTGCACCTACGGTAATCATATTGGCAGCAAGGCTACTGTCTGTCATTCTTGCAGTGGGGAAATTGTATTCAAAATCGATGTTTTTACTATCGTTGCCTGCCGCATGTACAATTAAGACATCTTTTTCTGCAGCGTAACTAATAGCGTCCTCTACCCAATCCTGATTGGGACTAACATCTTTGCCAAAACTCATATTGATAACCTTTGCTCCGTGATCTACCGCATAGCGGATACCAAGAGCGATGTCCTTATCATATTCATCCCCATCAGGAACGACTCTCAGGGTCATAAGCACGGCATTTTCTGCCACACCATCTATGCCTGTTTCGTTATTTCTAAGCGCACCAATGATACCCGCAACATGTGTCCCATGTTTAGCATCGGTACCCATTACATCATTATTGCCGTATAATTTGTACTTGAAATCTGAAGGATTATCGCCTACGATGGCTCTGTAATTCTCAAAAGGTTTTTCACGGGCATAAATCAGCGATTCCTGTTTGCTGAGGTATTCGTCAAGATCCTTGAAGATCTCAGTATTGGTCATTTGAGGCTCCATTTCAAACATCTGTGTGGTACGCACAAAACTGAATTTGGCACTTTTTGCATCGTTGCCCTCCGGTAGAAATTTTTCCAGTTCGGACAGCGAAAATTCTGTTTTGTTCATGGAGATTTGCAAAGTGGTATCCATTTGGGCCAAACTTTGCCGGGTAGCCACAATCATTCTGAAATTGAATTTGTCTTCAGGACTAACTTCAAGCTGACTCATCGCCTGCTTCCAAACTTCATATTGTTGTCTGTCAGTTTTGTTCAGCTGGCTTTCCTCAACTTTTTTCCCTTCAAATTTATCTTTCAGGATATGGTACATCCTTACAGCCTCCAGGTTTTCTTTACTGATATTGCGGCCATCAGCACTCCCCAAATAATTCCATCCGTAAACGTCATCTATTAATCCATCGCCGTCATCATCTTTTTGATTTCCGGGGATTTCCCGGCCATTCATCCACATTACGGGGCGCAGATCTTCATGGGTTGTATCAATTCCCCCATCAAGCACCGCCACGATTACAGGAACCGGTTTTCTTCGTTTCATCAACTCATAGGCTTTCTTAAGAGAAATTCCGGAATAGCCATCCTCCGTTTTATCTTTCAAATGCCAACCTTGTAAGCCGGCATTTTCAGACTGACTCCAAGCGGAAAAGGAAAGGGAAAGCAAAGCCACAAAGGCACCAAGCAAACGAAATGAAAGTTTACGCATATCATGCAAAATTGAACCATCAATCCATTCGGATTGCTTTTGATTCTGTTAAATTAAAATATGGATGAATAACTACTAATCCTCAAGATTAAATTGAATACCCTGTGCAAGCGGAAGTGTATGTCCGTAATTGATGGTATTGGTTTGCCGGCGCATATAAGCTTTCCAGGCGTCGCTGCCGCTTTCACGACCACCACCTGTTTCTTTTTCGCCCCCAAAAGCCCCGCCAATTTCAGCACCACTTGTCCCGATATTTACATTTGCAATCCCACAATCGCTCCCTGCAACACTCAGAAAAAGCTCTGCTTCCCGCAAATTCAACGTCATGATTGCAGAGGATAAGCCCTGAGGTACTTCGTTTTGAATACGGATAGCCTCTTCAATATCCCGGTATTTCATTACGTACAAAATAGGGGCAAAGGTTTCGGTTTGCACTACTTCCATGCCGGAAGAAACTTCTGCGATGCAGGGCTTTACATAACATCCTGAATTGTAAGGCGCACCCTCAAGTACACCCCCTTCCACCAACATATGTCCCCCTTGCAATTTGCAGGTTTCAATTGCTTTTAAGTACATCGCAACTGCATCACGATCAATTAATGGCCCTACATGGTTTTTTTCTTCCAATGGATTGCCGATTTTTAATTGTGCATACGCAGCCACCAGTTTCTTGGTAAATGTTTCATACACATCCTCATGTATGATGAGCCTTCTTGTACTTGTACAACGTTGTCCGGCTGTACCTACGGCGCCAAACAAGCAACCGATAAGCGACATATTCAGATCGGCATCTTTACTAATGATGACTGCATTGTTACCCCCCAGTTCCAGCAAGCTGCGCCCCAGCCGTTGAGCAACCGCAGCTGCTACCGCTTTACCCATTCGGGTACTTCCGGTAGCACTTACGAGTGCAATTCTTTCATCTGTAGAAAGCCATTCACCGGTTTCACGACCCCCCTGAATCAGGCAACTTACCCCCTCGGGTACATTGTTTTTGGCAAAAACATTTTGAATGATTTTTTGACAGGCAATCCCGCAAAGCGGTGTTTTTTCCGAAGGCTTCCAGATGCAGACATTCCCGCATACCCAGGCAAGCATGCTGTTCCAGCTCCATACCGCAACCGGAAAATTAAAGGCACTGATGATGCCCACAATTCCTAATGGATGCCACTGCTCGTACATACGATGCAGCGGGCGTTCGCTGTGCATGGTTAAGCCGTATAATTGACGGCTCAGCCCCACTGCAAAATCGCAGATATCAATCATTTCCTGTACTTCTCCATATCCTTCCTGCAGGCTTTTGCCCATTTCGTAACTGACCAGTTTGCCCAGATAGTCTTTATTTTCCCGAAGGGCTTCTCCCACCTGCCTGACGATCTCTCCCCGGCGTGGAGCCGTCCATTGACGCCACTGTTGTGCTGCTTCCTGTGCTTTTAAAACCAATACATCATAACTGGGTCGGTCTGTAGTGGTAACCGCACCAATCAGATGTGTATCCACCGGTGAGTAACTGTCAATAGTGGCTCCTTGGGTAATCATCCAGTTCCTTCCGGATGAAGTACCCCGGTTGAGGGATTCTATTCCCAGTTTTTCAAGTACTTCCTGTATCATGTTCATTATTTTATATAGCAATCTTATTGTTCTATTTACTTGGTTAAGCCAAGTAGGGTTGGGGTAAAAGTAATCCTTCCCTGAAATTTATTTCCCAAATTGAATATAAAACCCACCCATCAGCCAGCGACCCGGCATTACGCTCCCCAACAAATCATTGTATTTGATGTCAGCAATGTTATCGACCTGTACAAATGCCCCGAAGGCAGAATGTACCTGATAGTCAGCCTTTAAATTGAATACCAAGTATGATTCAGACAAAGCAGCTTCAATGGCCGGTACCCGCTGTTGCTCTAACCTTACCTTGAACAGACCGGTGCTTGAAAAACGCCATTTTTTGTATTGATAAGTAGCATGAAAATTCGCTATGAAACGGGCCTGCGCGCTCAGATATAGACTAGGGGTTCCTTCGTTGCCCGAATTATTCAGCCAAATCAGTCCAAGCTGACCATTTATAGACTCGGAAGGGCCAAGTGGTAGTGTGTATTCGAAGTCAGTCTCGATGCCAAGGGTATTTACTTCCCAGATATTCTTTGAAAGGGCAT
>JBGSNV010000020.1:0-2443 GCA_041739485.1 Chitinophagaceae bacterium | reverse complement strand
GGCTGGAAAATTTCCAGCGAAAATCAACTTTTCCTTTTCCCGGGGGATCCCCCGGGAAAAGGAAAACTCTGCATTCCTGTTGCCAAAAACTATGGATTCTTATTTACCGAAAACTGTGGAGTGTTATTTACCGATTACATGCAGAATTGTTTCACATAGCCTCTAAAGGCTTTACACGATTTTACCCTTGGAAAACTTACTACGGGCATGAACAATTGACTTTACCTACTGATGGTTTCGGTATTTGGAAAATTCACGGTGATGTTCGTTATAAAGACAGTATTCGTTTAGGTCTCACTGATTATATGGGAAGTGCTGAAAGAGCAAGAAATCTTATTCATAATGGCGATGACCGACTCTTCAAAGGAAAACGTCAAGAGTATTGGAAAGGGCATCAAACTTGGCTGCATATCTGGTTTAATCTTCCAATTGTGATTTTTGGCTTAGGATATGGCATAGACGAAGTTTTCTTGAGATGGCTTTTAATCGAACGTAAGAGGTATTTGAATATCTACAATGACCCGATGGAGGTTTACTATATTTCAAAGGGAACGCCTGCACCAGCAACAAATAATCTCATGCAAAATTTAGGTGTAGAAATAAGATTAATTAACGACTATTCAGAGCTATACGGATAATGGAATCATTTGAACAATATCATCACTACAGTCAAAATCTTTTGCTCGCTCAGCATGAGGTTTCAGAGATTATCAAACACACTTTGACTAGGGGAGAAGTTCGTGAAGATTTCATTATTCAGTACTTAAACAAATCAATCCAAGGTTGTGAGGGATTTTTAAAACGAGGATTTATTAATCTTGGAGTAGAGGAACAAAGCGGTCAAGCTGACATTCTTTTAGTCAAGAATTTTGCTGAATTAATTGATTTAGGCAACAGAGGTAATGTTATTGTAAACCCGGAAGACTGTTTAATGATGGTTGAGGTAAAAAGCACATTGACAGGCACATATTTAAATGAATTAAACGTAGAAGCTCAAAGCATAAAAGCAGTAAATCCAGACATAGTTTGCGGAATGTTTGCATACAAATCGGATTTGGAGAAAAAGACAATAATGAAGCGTTGCGGTCATGATTATGATTTCGACACCAAAACCTATTTTGACTCAAAAGAACAACCATCGCCAGTTTTCTATCCTTACATTGACTTTATCCTTCTGCTTGACAAAGTTGAAGAAGATGAATCAGAAGAAGACTTGGAAATGCAAGGACGTAACCAACTATTTATGAGAAAAGGACTTGAAATAGAAGCAAGGTATTTCAAAGGAACTTACGACCCAGTTATCAGAAATCTTGTTGGTCTAGTAAGAAGTTTATTAATCAGATAAAAGGATAGACATGCCAACGCTTCACAGCCTCATACATTGCCTAGCCGCACAAGGCAACGTAGGTGCCTGTTCATCCAATAGTGTTCCCTTTCCCAACATCCCCCCCAAAAAAAAGGGTCCACTTCTCAGTGAACCCCTTTTCATATGTTCTTTTTTAGTGCGCAGGCAGAAGCCTGCTTTTTTTAATTGTCATATGGAATGCCTAATGATAATCTGTGCTGGGTGTGCAACGGTTCGTGGGCATTTCATATATACCCCTTATCTTATTTCTTCTCACCCAATCCGTACTTATACTCGTACCGGTCCGAGAGTTGTTTGTGCTTATCGGTCAGGTTGATATCGCGGCCCTGTATAAAAGCATGCGTAATGATATTGCTGCGCATATCGAGGATGTCCCCGGTGCTTACTACGATGTTGGCGTCCTTGCCGGTTTCAATTGATCCGGTGCGGTCGGCAATCCCGAGGATTTTGGCGGCATTCAGCGTGATAGCGCTTAGCGCCTGCTCTTTGCTAAGCCCGTAAGCCGCGGCGGTACCGGCATTGAAAGCGAGGTTGCGGTAGCGGCTGTTGCCATCCTGATCGTTGATGGCAAACAATACCCCGGCCTGCTGCAACTGATACGGCGTTTTGTACGGCTGATCCACATCGTCGTCCATCATCACCGGCAGGCTGTGCATCTGATCGAGGATCACGGCAATATTGTTTTCCTTGAGCAGTGGCGCAATCTGCCAGCTATCGAGCCCGCCTACAATCACCACGTCAAATCCAAATTCCTTCACGAAATCTACCGCTACCAGCATTTCCTTTACAATATTGCAATGGATAAACAGCTTCTGCTTTTTAGTGAATACCGGCTTGGCGGCTTCAAATTTCAGGTTCACCGGTTGCGGGTTGGTTTGGGCAAGATAGGCTTTCGCTTCGCGGAAAAAAGCTTTTACCGCTTCTATCTGCTCGAGTCCCTGCTGTACCGGGTCACCGGCAGATTGTCCGAAACCACCCCGGCGACCACGACCGGCACGGGCCAGCAAACGCGGCATCCGGAAATGCATCCCGTTGTCGGTGGCATAAGCGGCATCTTCCCAGTTCCAGGCATCAAGC
>JBGSNV010000240.1:0-14801 GCA_041739485.1 Chitinophagaceae bacterium | reverse complement strand
CGTTCTTTCCCCATTCTATTTCATCATTCCAACATCATTTTATGCGAATTATATTCTTTCTTTTATTGCTTTCCCCTTTGGGTTTGCTGGCACAAACGGCCATCAAAGCCGAAAAAATTTATACAGCAGCAGGGCCCGCTTTGCAACAAGGGATCATCCTTATCCGGGATGGTAAAATTGAAAAAGTAGGTACAGGCTTTGACATCCCGGCGGGATACACCATCCTGGAAGCGAAGGCGGTTACTCCGGGGCTAGTAGATGCCCATAGTCTTGTTGGGTTATCCGGAGCACTCAATATTCCCACCGATCAGGATCAACTGGAAAAATCATCTCCGTTGCAACCCGATCTTCGGGCTATTGATGCGTACAATCCCGAAGAAAAACTGGTTCAATATGTTCGTTCATGGGGGGTAACCACCCTGCACACCGGGCATGGAACCGGAGCGCTCATCAGCGGGCAAACTTTCATTGCCAAAACAAAACCCGGTACCGTTGAAACAGTTACAATAAAGCCGATAGCCATGCTTGCCATGACGCTTGGCAGCAGCAGTTTTGCAAGCCCCGGTACCCGTGCCAAGCAAATGGCCATGCTCCGTACCGAATTATTGAAGGCACAGACCTATGCCAAAAAAATGCAGGATAAGGATCTAACCAAACGCCCGCCGGTTGATCTGAAAATGGATATGCTTACGAAACTGCTCACCGGAGAAGTTAAAGCATTGATCACTGCCCATAAAGCGAACGACATTATGAATGCCATCCGGCTCAGTAAGGAATTTGGATTGAAACTTGTACTGAATGGTGTAGCAGAAGCCTACCTGCTGATTAATGAAATAAAGGCTTCTGGTGCGGAAGTTATCCTGCATGCCACGATGTCACGCAATGGCGGAGAAACGCTGAATATGACCCGCGAAAGTGCAGCGATTCTTACGGCTGCAGGTATCCCGGTAAGTATAGAAACCGGCTACGAGGGCTATGTACCCAAAACAAGGGTATTGATTCAGGAAGCAGCACAGGCGATGGTACACGGGCTTGCTTACGAAGAAGCTATTAAAGCCGTAACCATTAACCCCGCAAAACTATTAGGAATCGACAAGCAGGTAGGAAGCATTGAGGCAGGTAAAGATGCCGACATCGTTTTGTACAATGGAGACCCTTTTGAATACCTGACAAAGGTATGTATGGTTATAATTGACGGAGTAATCACAAACAAGGGCTGCGATTAAGCAACCCTTGTTATAAAAAATTAAATATACAAATCATGTGGCGGGCGTTGGATTCAGCGCCTGCCATAAGATATCTTTCAAGGGTTGCAAACCGGTTTGAGCCACCGACGAAATAAACTGAACCGGATATTTCGCAGGCATTTCCTGCCGGATAGCTTCCTTCAGTTCATCATCAAGCATATCGCTTTTGCTGATAGCGATCACGAAATCCTTTTGCAGCATTTCGGGATTATACTCTTTCAATTCATTGACGAGTATTTCAAACTCCTTTCGGTGATCGGGGCTATCGGCCGGTATCAAAAACAGCAACACTGCGTTGCGCTCAATATGGCGCAAAAAACGATGTCCGAGTCCTTTGCCTTCAGCGGCCCCTTCAATAATCCCGGGTAAGTCGGCTACGCAAAATGATTTGTTATCCCTATACTCCACCATACCAAGTTGGGGAGTCAGGGTGGTAAAGGCATAATTGGCAATCTTGGGTTTGGCAGCGCTGATAACGCTCAGCAGGGTACTTTTGCCTGCATTGGGAAAACCCACAAGACCCACATCGGCCAACACTTTGAGCTCGAGCATTTTCCAACCTTCGAGGCCTTCCTCTCCGGGTTGCGCATATTCGGGCGCCTGATTGGTGGGCGTGGCAAAGTTTTTGTTGCCCAATCCACCCCGGCCCCCTTTCAGCCAAATCACTTCCTGTCCGTCTTCCAGTATTTCAAACTCGGTTTCTCCCGTCTCTTCATCCATCGCAAGGGTTCCGAGGGGTACATCAATAATAATATCCTGACCACTTAAACCGGACATCAGGTTCTTATCTCCGCCCTCTCCGTCTTCTGCGATCACATTTTTGTAGTACCGCAAATGCAGCAGTGTCCACATCTGACTGTTTCCCCGTAGCATAATATGACCACCCCGGCCACCATCTCCTCCATCAGGACCCGCCCTCGGATTGAATTTGGTACGCGCCATGTGTTTACTGCCCGCACCACCGTGTCCGCTTTTGCAGTAAATCCGTATATAATCTATAAAATTCGTTTTCTCCACGCTGTAAAGGTGCGTTTAATAGTTCAAACCCTCAAATTCAGCCCGTTAATCGCCTTTTTTACGTTGTATCATTTGCTTCATTTGGGGAATTATATCTCTTTTTAGCAAAGAATCATCCAGCACCTTGAGCGAGGTAGTATCCAATGCCAACTTTCGGTTAGGCGCATTCTTTTCAGGTATATTTCCCATCATTTCCACAGGGGTTTCCACGTAGTTCGAAAACGGCCTCATCGAATTGGCCTGCACCGAATCAATGCTTTTGTGGTAGTTCCGGATATTCCATGCCAGTTGCAATTGCGCCGAACTGTCCATCCGGATCCTTGCATCCATCTGATTGAGCCGCAGTTTCGAAATCACCCAGTTCATCGGAAAGCTTTCAATCGTATCACTGCGGTAAAGATTGAAAGTGGTATAGTTGCCTTTTTGATTGCTCATTTCCTGCAGGTAATTCCGTAACCGCTCATCGTTCACACTTGTCTGACTTCCATAGGAACCGGCAAGGGTAAGCAGCGGGGTAGCCAGGTTATTTACCATCGGGGCTATCTTTTGATATCCATTGGTTACATAAGGCGAATTGGCTACATGCACTACGTAAAAACGGAGTTTTTTTAACCGCTCCATAAAGGGCTTGTCGGTAGTATCCTTTTGCATCCGTTCAAGTGCCTGAATCATTTCATGAACGGCACCTGCTCCGGAATTATCAAAATAACCGCCATCTACAAAATAATGATAAGAACTATCCTTTTGACTTTTAATAAATCCCCCCGGACTCATGTAAGGAAACCGGGCTCCGAGAATGACAGCAGTACTTAATCGCATATACCTATCCGGCTGTACCAACCCAAGCACATCAGTTCGTTTTTCAAATAGCCGCGAAACAGAATCGGGACGGATGGTAGAAACCACGGCCGGAGAACCATCCTGTACCCTTGTTGTATTGATGATGATGGCCGGAACCCGATAATTTTTTCCAGGTACCAGTTGACCGATATCCCCTTGCATCATTTGTTGCATCACCCCGCCTTCCACAGGATATTCCATTCCTTTTTCGAGTGTAAAAGCCCGGTCTTTAAATGGAGAAAGTCCACTCAGTAAATCGAAACTCAACAGGCGGGACAGGGTATAACTCAGAAAATCGTTTCTTAAAAAAGTACGGGATAACGAATCGCTTATGAGGGAAGGGTTCTTTTCTTCTGCAGCCAACTGCGCCAGAAAAGTGCCGTTGCCCACACTGCCCCCACTTGCTCCACTCAGGCAAAAAAGATGCTTTTGAAATAATCCCGGCTGCAAGGAATCCATTCGGGTACTATCGTTGAGCAGATCGAGAACACCCGCTGCCCAATAGCCGCTCCGGCTTGCTCCGCCATCGGCAAGTACAAAAAATACCGGATAGGGATTGGAAAGACTTGCTTTATCCAGATCCTCTTTATGCCAATCCATCCAGCTTTGGGTATACTCTTTTAAGGTAGGCCGGTTGGCATAATCATTTTTACCCTGTGCCAGTTCTACACGGTGCGGATCGTGGATCATACCAAAAATCAGTACAAGTAGGATCAAGAGAAAATGAAAGTTAATTTGCCGGCGCCGCGAAAGCAGGGTTAAAAAATTACCCATACCCAACAAGATGCCAAAGCAAAGCATCGCAAGCGGAAACGAAGTGATGTGCCGGGCAAAGGATAAAGAAAAAATGGCCAACAGATATACTAAAGTAGCCGCTGCTGCAAATAAATGATAAATAATAAAAATGGGGCGCTCATATTCCCAGGAAATACCTTTAACGATTTTGGTCTGCCCTGAGGAAGACTCAGAATCTGTTTTGGTAAAACGCAAATCAACGGTATCTACCAATGTCCAGCGCAAATAGCGGTTTAGCCAGCCTTTGTAATTGTGGATATTGCGTAGAGAATACTTTCCCGGGGTGCCGCTGTGCCTTGAGAGTGGGCGCCTGACTACTAATAAATAGAGCAACCCTAACTGAATGAGCGGCAACGTATATAGCATCACCTGAATATCTCCCATCCACCAGCGCCAGATAATCAATACCGAGGAAATAACAATCGTTATCCGGGCTATCCATCTGCCGGTTCGTAACTGCTTTATCTTTTGTTCCGAAGGCTCAGACTCAGGCTTCAGGTCAAGCCACTGATGTATGAGGATATAAAGTCCCATTTCTACTGCCAGCGAAACGAGCAGAAAAACGGTGCGATTCTCGTTGATGTCATCTATAAAATAAATGGCTAACCAAAGCACCCAAAAGACCAAAAAAGCAAGTAATCGGGGCATATGATATAGCGGCCATCGGGCTACCTGATACAAATCGTTGCGGTTGTAAGCTACCAAGCGGGCTGAATACCATGTGGTAAAGACCCAAAACATAGCAGCCAATACCAGGTAGACTCCGGATTGCGCATTATCGGTACTCTGATAAATCAGGTCTTTGCCCTGCGATAAACTGCAAAAGGCAAAATACCCAAGCCCCAAAAAAATGACTCCCGGAAAGAATATCCAAAAAGCTTTCAGGAAATAGGAGATCTGCTGAAAAATATTTCTGACTTTTTCACCGCCTGTTTGCGTCATATTGGATATTTGAAAAAGTTAAAGTAATACCTGACGGGCAGAAATACAAATCAGAATCTAAAAATAAGGAAACGATG
Source organism: Chitinophagaceae bacterium (assembly GCA_041739485.1). GTDB lineage: Bacteria > Bacteroidota > Bacteroidia > Chitinophagales > Chitinophagaceae > Phnomibacter. Next base: position 9,883 of record JBGSNV010000240.1, on the reverse strand, counting down.
AAACGGCTCCCCTTTTTTTTGTTTAGCCCATGAGCTCTTTCAGCACCTGCAAATCGCCTTCGTATTCAAAGGCTTTTTTCGCCCTTTCATAAGCGGATTGTCTATGCTTTTTCACGGGTTCGGAAAAGGAATCATTACCTAACGAACCTATTGCTTTGAGCGCTTTTTGCATACGGATCATTACTTCTATATTGTTGGCTCCGTCCCGGGCAATAGGCCTGAAGGCATCATCAAATAAGGCTTCATGGGATAAATAAGGCATATAAACCTGATCATATGACGGACGCTCCTTGTCGCTTTCCGGTTTACATTTATGCCATTGTGCAAAAAGCCGCACATGGCTACCCAAAATTGCTACAGCTGTACCAGGATCATTGATGCCCGGCGACAATGCCCTGCTTGCTACTTCAGTCAAAGCAATCAAACCAAACCTTGGGTCCCCTTCAAATACCCGACTCTGACCGATAGTGAATGCCTTTTGAATCCGGGATTTCATTTCATCATTTAATTCTTCCTCCGGATCTGAATCGAGGACAACCATCACTTTTCCCGGCACCATAAAACTGCCATGACTACACCATACCTGTATCGTGGTTTTTAAATCTTTAGCAATACTATCCAGTTCATCCGTATGGATCAACTGAACATAGCCGATATCCTCGCTTTCAATTTCAAGTCTGCCTTTCCACTTCTCCGTAAGTGGCCTGCAACCCTGTAACGGATCTTTCCGGTAGTTTGTAATGGCTTTAGCCGTAGCCGATTCTATCGTTTCTACAGTAGAATTTAATCTGCCCAACCGCGCAATCCTTTCCACCCATCTCAGAAAAGTGATGATTACAAGGGCAAACATGGCAAGCGTTGTGATGAGCAAGGTCAATTGCCCCCCCGCCTGATAATAATTGTTTTGCAAGGCAAGGGTAGCTACTACGCTGTAAATAAATGACCCGATGTAAACCGATAACGCATTTTGGGAAACATCATCGGCAATAATCAGCGAGAAGGAGCGTGGGGTGGCTGTATTACTTGCAGCACCATACGCCGTTACCATGGACCCTACGGCAAAAATGGCAATTACCAACATGCTTGAGGACATAGTAGTCAGTAATTCCCTCAGAGATTCCCGATTCAGATCAGAAATCAGATCGCCTGAAATAAGTAAATCAGCAAGGTGTGCAAGAAAAACGATCGCAATAGAAACCAAACAGAATAAAACCGGCCGGATCCAAAGCTGCCTTTTAAGAAGCGATATGTAATAAATCAGTTTATGATCCATATAAAAATAATTTTAATGGATGAGTAAGATTGGTTTTTACCGGAAACAAGAAATACACCGGCTTTCACAAATGCCCGTTATTTCTACGGGGAATCAGATGAATTTGTTTTTGACGTCCATAAATATAACGGACTTTCTTTCCATCAAAAAATGCATTCTCTTCAAGCATCACCCGAATAAATTTTTGCCATACCGGAATTTCTACGGAAGCATTCAGCTCAATAGAATATGCCGTATTGGGTAACAGCAGATAATCACCAGCACCCGGTACGCCCCCCTGCATATCCCACATGCCGATTGTGGGTCCTGCGGCATGACCGTGCATACCAATTGGGTGCGTGTAAATGCTTGGATTGATGCCTTCTTTTTTGGCCTGAGCAAGGGCAGCAGCAAGAATCTGATTTCCGGTAAGTCCGGTTTTAAAGGATCCCGTCAGGATATCCTGCAAGCGGTTTCCCACCTTTAAGGCCTCTTTTAAATAATCGGGCACTTCGGTCTCATCGGGTTTTAATACATAAGCCAATTCCTGAATATCGGTATGCAAACCAAGGTAGGCAATCCCCACATCGCAATGCAGCAGATCACCGGGCTGTATGATAGTAGCCTTGGGTCTTTCGCTGAAAGAGCGGGCGAACTCCCGGTTGCCGGCATCGCTTCGTTGCACATCCACCGTTGGGTGAAACCAGGTTTGTAACCCCCGGTCGGTAATGTATTGACGGAACCACCAAACGAGATCATCCGTTGAGGTAACGCCGGGTGTAATCACTTTTTCAGAAAAAGCTTCTGCTATCATCCGGTGCGTCATTTCCACCAATGTAGGATAGAACTGCATCTCTCTTTCGGTTCTTGTTTCGAGCCAGCCAACCGCGAGTGGCATAGCACTTACTACCGCCTTCTGATAAACCGCTGGCAGCTTTGCAAAAAATTCCTTTTGCTCCGTATAAGTGAGTCCGTCTGCCTGTGCATGATCCGTTGCATAATTCAGGGCAATTTTTTTCGGTTGCCGGTTGCTGATCAGGTCTACCAAAGCATCCCATTGATCGGGATATTGTTGCCAATCCCAGGCCGATTTAAAATGCTCCCCGATATTGTAGCGCGCAATGGCCAGTTTTTCAAAAGTTTGTGTAGCCGGATTATTGTAAAAAACCAGCATGGTTCTTCGTCTTGCACTCAGCCAGGTGGCAGGCAACATCGTCTTTACAACGGGGTCTTCATTATATTCCCTGCAAATGAGAATCCACATGTCCACGCCGTTTTTTTCCATGAGCATAGGTACTAATGCCGAAAGTCTTTCGCCAAGTATTTCATCCCGTACCCGGGCCTGTTCGCGTTCCGACAATACCTGCGCGGAAAGGTTTTGTATAGAGAGCAGGCATAAAAGCAATAAACCAGATAATCTGAACATCCTATTTTCTATTTAGTCGATCCCCTCAGGGTGATTCTGAAATGTTTTTCCAGTTTTCATAAAGTACTTCCTGCGCAGGTCGGTTTTCCGGTATTTCGGAAAGCGGACTACAAGCCTCCCACTGATGATGCATATCGGCCGGCAATACCTGATATAAGGCTGTACCCCTTGTTTTCCAGCTTATCATTTCATCACTGACCGCACGGATAATTTTCGCAGGATTACCCACCAATAAACTGCGGGGTGGAATTTGTTCTCCTTCTTTTACAAAAGCGAGCGCTCCTACAATACTCTCCGCACCCAATACCACCCGATCCATCAGAACTGCATTCATTCCTACGAGACAATTCTCTCCTATTTCGGCACCATGAATAATAGCCCCGTGCCCGATATGTGCTCCTTTGCGCAAATAAACAGTCACTCCCGGAAACATATGAATGGTACAGTTTTCCTGCACATTGCATCCGTCTTCCAGTACAATGCCGCCCCAATCGCCCCGCAATGCCGCCCCCGGACCAATATAACAATCTTTTCCAATGACTACATTACCGGTAACAGCAGCCTGAGGATGGACAAAAGAGGAAGGATGGACAACGGGTATAAATCCCTTAAAGGCATAAAACATAGTTATACGGTTTTATGGGTAGGTGTATCGGCGTTTTCATCCGGTTCCTCAAACCATTTTTTATCGCTCCGGTAATAGGTTCCTTTGAAAAGGGCAATCCGAACTTCATCCTGATTGAACATTTCTGCTGTATATACACCCAGCTTCTTCCCTAACGATAATTCCTTCACAAAGCAATTGATCACATCGCCGGGAAGCAGGGCTTTAAACTGATTAATGCTTGTTTCTACCGACATGGCTTTACGGCCATGACTATTTACAGCAAATGAACAGGCACTGTCTCCGAGCGAGAATGGAATGCCCCCGTGCACAAAGCCAAAACCGTTACACATATTTGGTGTAACCTGCATATGTAACTGACAAGTCCCGGGAGCCAGTTGAACGACCCGGATACCGAGCCATTTGCTGAAAGCATCTTCCGACAACAAGGCTTGTACTATTTTTTCTGCGAACTGTTTGCTCATCGTTACTCCCCTTTAAATGAAGGTTTTCGCTTTTCAAAAAATGCCTTTACGCCTTCTTTAAAGTCGGCAGTGGAGGCAGCCCTTTGTTGCAGTTTATCTTCGTTTTCTAATTGTTCTTTCAAGGTGTGTGTGGATGACCAACGAAGCGCCAGCTTGGTAAGCCCAAGCGCTTTGGTAGGCATGGCAGCCAGTTTATCCACGATAGCTGTTACTTCCTGCTGAAACTGATCATCAGGAAAAGATTTATAGATCATGCCCATAGAGGCAGCTTCGTCAGCAGGTACCTTATCTCCCAGCATCATCAGGGCCGTTGCTTTCTGCCAGCCAATCAATCTTGGTAAATGAAAAGTACCTCCGCTGTCGGGTATTAGTCCAATTGCTGAAAAAGCCTGTATAAAGTGAGCAGAAGCGGTAGCCACCACAATATCGCAACCCAACGCAATATTGGCACCGGCACCTGCAGCAACGCCGTTTACAGCGGCAACAATCGGTTTTTCCAGCCACTTCATTTTGGCAATGATCGGATTGAAATGCTCGCTCAATATCCGGTTCATTCCCGGTCCATGAGGGTCAGCCACTTCTGCCAGATCCTGCCCGGCACAAAAAGCTTTTCCGGCACCGGTTAGCAAAATACAGCGTACCTCTTTGTTCGTCGCACATTCGTCGAGTATTTCCTGCAACCGGAATGCCATTTCCCGGTTGAAAGCATTGTACTTTTCGGGTCGGTTCAGGGTGATTTTTGCTACGCCATTTTCAAGGGTAAACAATACAGTATCCATTTGCTGTTTTTTACAAATATAAACATTTGATACCCAATACATCAAAGGTTAAACGAAACTACAAGGCAAAAAAATACCCCTCACAAGGAAGGGTACTTTTTGTAAATATTGGATTATTTTTTAATAAATTTACTGCGGTACCATATCCCTTCCGGCCCAAGTACGGACAGGATATAAATTCCGGCCGGCATCCCGGAGATGTTAAGTTGCTGACCCGAAAGCTTCCCTTGCTGTACTGGCTGTCCGGATATATTGACAATACGGTAAGTCTGATTTTCCGGGGCAAAAGGAGTATTCATTCGTATCAGGTCCTGTGTTGGATTGGGATAAATATCTAATTTCAGGATACCGGTAGTAGACAACACAATCACTTTTGAATAAGATTTGCGGCCATCGAAATCATACTGAGCTATCCGGTAATAGTGCTTACCATCTGTAATATTTGCATGGGTAAACGCATATTGATTTCTCAGATTGCTTGTGCCGTTTCCGGCAACTGTACCTACAGCAGAAAAGGACTGACCATTGGTACTATGTTCAATTTGGAAGAAATCATTTTTCTCTTCACTCAGGGTTTCCCAAATTAAATCGGCCTGACCTTTAGAAATAGCTCCGGTAAAAGATCCAAATCTAACAGGTAAAGTATTGGTATAAGTGACTTCAAGTATTGGTTTTTCCGAAGTGTTCGGATTTTCGCGGGACGCAAAACGAAGGGCAGATTGACTTTGATTTTCATTGCTTCCCAATACAATCCAACCGAAATTAGTTGCAGGTGTTGTCACAAACCCTTGAATATCCGCCACCAGCAAACTTCCGGAATTACCGACTAAATCATTTGCCCCTGCTGTAACTGAACCAATTATACCGGTTGGGGTAGATAAAAAATCTCCTCCGGCATTAGTCCAGTTGGTACCCGGGAAGAACCGATTGGCCGAGGTTGCATCATTTGTATTTGCCGGGGCACCACCACCTTCTTGAGCATTTGCATTGGAACTTCCCTCGCCCCAATCGGAGGTAAGTTTATGGAAAGATATTCCGGCAGAAGCTCTAGCCAGTCTATTACAGGAAAGCTTTAGGGTAGCTGAGGTAATTACTGCTGTTGAAGGAATACCACTCAAATCAAACCTGAGCAAGGACCTCCTTTTATCACCAGAAGCAGTGAGGCCTGCAAAAATATAGTCTCCTGATCCATTGCTAACCGTGCTACTTTGAGAATATAAAGTATTGTCATTTACTGCAGTAAGGGTGACTGTAGTTTGTGCTTTTAGAAAAGTAGTTCCCAAAAAAGAAACTAAAATTAAAGGGTAAATTTTCTTCATAAGCTTTCTAATAGGATAGTTTAAAATCATTCCTAAAAGCAATATGGAGATATCGAAAGATACTCAAAAGCCCTTAGGTACGTATTAATGACACTTAAAATAGTCAAAAGGTTCTTTACAATCGAGACAACGATGCAGAGCTTTACATGCTGTAGAACCAAAATGGCTGATCAGTTCGGTATTTACAGACCCACATTGCGGACAGGGAATACCGCGATCTTCGGATATCTTTCCGGTTTCCTGATCACGAACCAGTGCTACCGGCGGCGCAATACCATAAGCTTTCAACTTCTCTTTACCAGAATCAGTCATCCAGTCGGTGGTCCATGCCGGAGAAAGCTGATACCCGATCTTAACCAACGAGATACCCACCATCATAAGTTCGATTCGGATATTGGCAGCAATCATATCCATTGCCGGACAGCCACTGTAAGTAGGCGTTATGGTCACTTCAACCTGCTGACCTCTTCCGGTATCTTCTACATGTACGTGGCGGACAATACCGAGATCGAGGATACTGAGCACAGGTACTTCGGGGTCGGCAACTTTTTCCAGCAACTGCCAGATTTCAGCAACAGTATATTCGGTGGTATGTATATCCATTTATTCAATAATAGCGCTCACTTCTATTTCCACAAGCATGCGGAGATCAATCAAATTGCTCACTTCCACAAGGGTTAAAACGGGTCTGACACTGTCGAAAAATTCATGATGTGCCCGGCCAAATTCTTCGAATCGAGTGATATCGGTAACATAAACCCGGGTACGGATCACATCTTTCAGACAAGCACCTGCTTCGTGCAGGGCCCGTTCAATTTTCTTAAAAATAAAAATACTTTGAGCATACATGTCATTTTCGCCCACAAGATTTCCATCTGTATCCACCGCTACGGTGCCGGCTACTTCCACCACATTGCCATGACGTACTGCCCGGCTGTACCCTACTGTATTTTCCCACGGTGTTCCTGAAGAGTATGTGTATCTCATCGTAAATAATTATAAAACTTCGTTACCAATTGCTGTCCGGATAGACTCTTTGAAGATACTGCATTTCAGCGAGTAAAAATCCTAAATTTTCAGTATGGATTCCCTTCAATCCTCCGGTTTGAAAACGCGTTATGGAAGGCACCAACAGCGTAGATTGTTCCAGAACAGACTGCACCTCGATGTCCCAAACCTGCTGTAAAGCCTCCAGATTAATCCGATCTTCATTCCAGGATGTTTTTTCGAAAAACTCCCCGGTAAAAGGCCATAAATATTGCAGGGCCTTTTGCATTTTCTCATGGCTTTCTTCTGTGCCGTCACCTAGTCGCAAAACCCAGTCGCTGCTCCATTTTACATGATATTTCACCTCTTTGAGCGATTTTTCAGCAATCGCCGCAACCTGTGGATCAGGATCTTTTAAAAGCTGCTGATAAATCCCCATTTGATGATGAGCAAAAAAGAAGACCTTCAACACTGTTTGTCCCCAATGATCGTTGGGCAGTTCCACCAGCAAGTGATTGGAAAACTGATGTTCGAGCCGATGATAGGCAAGATCATCTTCCTGCAAAGGATAAGTCCTTCCCGGAGCAAAGGCTGGCATTAGCCGATGTTCATTGATAAGCATAGCCGCATGCTGATAAAAGTTGCGTGCCTGACCAAGATAATCGAGCGCAATATTGGTAAGCGCAATGTCCTGCTCAAGTGCCGGCCCGTGTCCGGTCCATTCACTTAGCCGCTGACTCATGATGACCGCGTTATCCGCTACATGCAAGGTATAGGTAATTAGTAATTGGGGATTAGTAGCAGATGCTTTATTTGTATCCATTACATCCATTGTTTGATCATTCATGGCATTAAAATATGAGGTAATTTGGTTTAGGATTACTTTAGTTTTTGCTTATTCAAATAGTTAATATATCCATTAATTAGTTTGAACACATGCTCACATAATTCTGAGCCTTTTTTAAACTCCTCCTCGGATATATAACCTTCATCAAATGCAACCTGAATATGTTCCATTGTTTCAAGATCAGACCCCCTTGAGATAATAAAAAAATTTCTGGTATCCGCATAAGTGAATCGACCGTAACCTTCCACTATATTAGCGCTAACTGAACGCGAGGAATCTGTAATCTGTGATCTGAGCAGGAAATTTTCAATTGGTGGGAATTTTTTAATAAGAAGGGCGACATAAACTCTTAATTCCCTTGCTTTCTTATAGCATTCTAAATTTTTATAACCCATAAACTCCATAGCCCGAGTCTTTAATTAGAAAGAAAATTCAGATTATCCGCCCAATTCCTAATCCCTAATTACCTTTCCCTACATGAACTTAACGGTCTCGGGTAATTCGTAAAAAGTAGGATGCCGGTACACTTTGTCATTAGCAGGTTCGTATAAACTTTCGGCTTCGTCGGGATTAGTGGCATGAATATGTTTGCTTTCCACCACCCAAATGCTTACTCCCTCCATCCGGCGGGTATATACATCGCGGGCATTTTCGATAGCCATTGCCGCATCTGCTGCATGCAAACTGCCGGCGTGCTTATGATCGAGCCCCTGCTTGCTGCGAATAAAAACCTCCCAAAGAGGCCAGCCATTTGCTGATTTCTCCTGCGGCTCCGCACCGCCTCCGGCTACTTCGCGATCACCATAATCGCCGTAACGTTGCATTTTTATTACCATTTCTATTAATGTAAAGTTATGAATGATGATTTTTGCAGCCTTTTAAGCGTCGCTCCTCCCCTATTTCTAAGTTTAGATGCATTCGTCCAAATCCTATGCAACCTTCTTGCTCGCAGAACGCTTCTGTGCATATGCCTCGGCAGCGTCGCGAACCCATTTGCCTTCATCCCATGCTTTGTTTCTTGCATCGATCCGCTGCTTGTTGCAAGGACCGTTTCCTTTGAGTACTTCGTAAAATTCGTTCCATTCAATTTCACCAAAATCGTGATGTCCGCGCTCCTCATTCCATTTTAAATCCGGATCGGGAATCTGCATACCCAAAACTTTAATCTGATCGACGCACATATCCACAAAACGCTGACGAAGCTCATCATTGGTAAAACGCTTAATCTTCCATTTCATGCTTTGCAACGTATTGGGACTTTCCGCATCGGGAGGGCCAAACATCATCAAACTTGGCCACCACCAACGATTGATGGCATCCTGACACATGGCTTTTTGAGCATCGGTTCCTTTACTTAAAACCAACAGCGTTTCAAAACCCTGCCGCTGATGGAAACTTTCCTCCTTACAAACCCGAACCATCGCTCTTGCATAAGGCCCGTAGCTAGTGCGGCATAGCGGTACCTGATTCATAATTGCGGCGCCATCAACCAGCCAGCCAATAGCCCCCATATCTGCCCAGGTGAGGGTGGGATAATTAAAGATGGAGGAATATTTGGCTTTTCCAGTATGCAGTTGATGGTACATTTCATTCCGGGTAATCCCCAGGGTTTCTGCAGCACTATATAGGTACAAACCATGTCCGGCCTCATCCTGTACTTTAGCCATCAGGATGGATTTACGCTTCAGAGAGGGTGCCCGCGATATCCAGTTGCCTTCGGGCAGCATGCCTACAATTTCGCTGTGTGCATGCTGACTGATTTGCCGGATAAGGGTTTTACGATAACTATCCGGCATCCAATCCCGGGGTTCAATCTTGATATCCTCATCAATTTTTTGCTGAAAACGCTCTTCTAAGTTTACAATCGCCATGGCATTCGAAATTTAATCATTCAAAATTAAAACAATTTCATGTAAAAACTAACGACTGTTAGTTTTGTTTGGTATTTATTTGGTTTTCTATTTTTCAGGAATCAATATCTTAGCTCTATAACCCATTTTAATAAAGGGTAGATGGCCGGCAATTGCGCCATGTATTGCAAAATTAAATAGCAGATTAAAACCCCTTTAAAAGCAGTCGAAAAGCGCATTTATGCAATAAAAGACGCATTTATTTGTCGAAAGCCGCAAATTAAACCTTGAAAAAGCGTTTTTCACCAAAAAAACCGCAAATAGTTCAAGCGTT
>JBGSNV010000226.1:0-12984 GCA_041739485.1 Chitinophagaceae bacterium | reverse complement strand
GTTATACCTGGACGCCAAACCGCGATTTGAGTTGCAATAATTGTCCCAATCCGGTAGCCACTATCAACAACAATGTGCAGTACCGGGTGGAGGTGGAAACGATTTATGGCTGTCGGGCAAGCGATACCGTATCCTACACGGTGCAATGTCAAATGGATCAGGTGTATATTCCGAATGCTTTCAGTCCCGATGGAGATGGGGTGAATGATGTATTGATGGTTCGGGGGAAAGGCGTTTCAAGGGTCTTATATTTTAGGGTATACAACCGGTTTGGGCAGGTGGTTTTTGAAAGGGGGAATGTAAATGCCAACGATCCTCAGGCGGGTTGGGATGGACGGATAAACGGAGTACCGGCAAGTCCGGATGTATATGTGTTTACTGCGGAAATATTGTGTACCGCAGGGGCAAGGTATAGCTATAAAGGAAACGTAACCTTATTCAGATAAAAGCGATGATGGTACAAAGGCAGAAATACGATTTCGGGAAAAAGCGGCTGATTGCAACGGTGATCGGCTTGATGTTATATTGCCCGGTTATTCTTTTGGGACAGGATCTGAATTTCTCACAGTTTTACGAATTGCCGCTGTTGAGAAATCCGGCGCTTGCAGGCGTTTTTACCGGTGACATCCGGATCCAATCGGTTTACCGGAGCCAATGGCAGAGTGTTACCGTACCGTACCGTACAAGCGGGTTGAGCGCCGAAGTAAATTTTCCGGTAAATGATTATGGACATTACCTCACCACCGGAGTACAGGTTTTGCATGATGTAGCCGGGGATAGTAAACTTACAAGGACACAGTTTTTACCGGTACTCACTTATCATGTTCCGCTCAACGGAGAAGCCTTATATCTTTCCGGCTCGGTGATGGGTGGGTTTGTAAACAATAGCTTCGATCCTTCCGGTCTTCGCTGGGACGATCAGTACCGGAACGGACAGTATAATCCCGGCAACCCAACGCAGCAGGTATTGCCGCAAACCGGTAAAAATTATTTCGACCTTGGGACCGGGGTTGCCTTGAGTGGCAATCTTCGGGAAGATATTCTGTTTTATGCCGGTGTCGGGCTTTTTCATGCCAATAATCCTTCTATTGCCTTCAACAATGATGCCATTAAACTTGGCAGAAAATGGGCGCTCAACGGAGGGCTTACCCTCGAAACAAGTGACTACAATCGGTTTACATTCTATGCGGATTATTTTTATCAAAAAGCTGCAGCGGGAGGGGATTCCGTACCCCGGGTTGGCGGTCAGGAAGTAGCCATGTTGGGGGCTTTTTATACTACAGACCTTGTTACTTACAATACCGATGATAAGGTAAGCTTCTCCTTTGGGGGGATGTACCGTTGGGCCGATGCCTTTGCGCCTGTAGTGCGGCTTGAAATGAAAAGGTTAGCGGTAGGGTTAAGCTACGATATTAATACAAGTTCACTCAGCAAAGCATCGGGTGCCCGGGGTGGATTTGAATTAACACTTGCCTATAAAAACGCCTTCAACAGCCGGGTGCTCAAACAGTACCGGTTGAAGTGTGTGGGGTTTTAGAAGGTATTAGTTAATTGGTTGATTGGGAATTAGGTTGTTTGGGATTGTAGTTTAGGGTTTGCCCGCAGCTTTTGCACCATTCGAGCGACGTCTCCCGGAGGCACGAAGGGGACGGTCCGACATCGTGCATTTTCACTTTTGACGTTTCACTTTTGCCTTTTTTTAACCACTAAGGCATATGAGTGATTGGTTAATTGGTTGATTGGGAATTAGGTTGTTTGAGTTTGTAGTTTGGGATAGTTCCGCATTTGTGGGAAGCCGGGGGGTAGGTATTCTCAATGTTTCAACCTTTCACGTTTCACCTTTCACGATTGACCTTTCACTTTTTTGAACCACCAAGGTATATGAGGGATTGGTTAATTGGTTGATTGGGAATTAGGTAGTTTGGGTTTGTAGTTTGGGCTAGTTCAGCGTTTGTTGGAAGCCAGGGCGTAGGTATTCTCAATGTTTCAACTTTTCACGTTTCACGATTGACCTTTCACTTTTTTGAACCACCAAGGCATATGAGGTATTGGTTAATTGGTTGATTGGGAATTAGGTAGTTTAGGTTAGTAGTTTGGGTTAGTTCAGCGTTTGTTGGAAGCCGGGGTGTAGGTTTTTTTGGATTCGGAGCGGAGGTATTCTCAACGTTTCAACTTTTCACGTTTCACTATTGACCTTTCACTTTTTTTGAACCACCAAGGCATATGAGGGATTGGTTAATTGGTTCATTGGGAATTAGGTAGTTTGGGTTTTTGATTATTGAAGATTTAATATTTCAAATTGAAGATTGCCCAAAAGCTATTGGAATGACCTCTCTGCTATTAATCAGCCTCTTACGGAGGGGTACCCCTCTGCCCGATAGGGAGATGGGAAGGGGGTGAGGCTCCTCACTCAAACTCCTCTACATTCGGTGGAATTAATTTGTACACAACCGGAGTAACAATACGACTCAGCACAGTGGAGGAAATCAATCCACCAATAATCACAAGCGCCAACGGACTGATGAGCGGATTGCTGCTCAACGCGATGGGTGTAAGGCCTCCGATTGCCGTAAGCGAGGTAAGAACAATCGGTAGAAAGCGGATCTCGCCTGCCTCCCGGATCGCCTCGTCGAGCGATTTGCCATCTTTGCGCAATTGGTTGGTAAAGTCCACCAACAAGATGGAATTTTTAACCTCAATACCAATCAACCCGATAAACCCAACGATTGCTACAAAGGACATCGGATTGCCCGTTAGCCAAAGCAGAACGACTCCGCCAATAATACCAAGTGGAATCACCGAAAGCACAATCAGCGTGCTTTTAAAGGTTTTAAATTCCAGTACAAGGATGGTGATAAACAGGAAAATGGTTAAAATAATAACGGTGGAAAAATTACCGCCAAAGGCTTCAGCCTGTGATTCGGCTTCGCCGGCCGGTACAATCTGATAACCCGCAGGGAGCTGTATCGATTTGGATTTCTCCAGAAAGCTATTCAAAACATCTTGTGCCAAAGCACCTTTTCCGGCGTAGGAGGTAACCACTGCATATCTTTTTTTATCAATATGGTTGATGGTAACCGGGGAGGTTTCAAACTGCAGATCGGCTACAAGATTTAAAGGAACCGGTTTGCCGGCTAGGTTGTTTACATAAATATTTTTCAGGTTGTTCAGCGTAGCATAATCTCCCCTTGGAGTATAAATGGTAATATCATAATCTTCATCTTTTTGTTCGTCGGTTACTTTCCCCAATTTAAAACCTGCCACAGCAAGCCGCACTGTCTTGTCAATATCTCCGGTCAGTACCCCGAGTAGTCTTGCTTTTTCGGGATTGATTTTTACCCGGATATCACTTTTTAAAATATCCACTTCGTTGCGCACATAAATAGCTCCCTCAATAGAATCGAGCATGTTTTTTGTAACAGCGGCAAGTCTGCGCAGGGTATCGAGGTCATTGCCGGTAATGCGGATCGCCACCGGTGCTTCCACCGGCGGCCCCTGTTCAAAATCCTTTACCTCAATATTGGCTCCTGCAAATCCAAGGAAAACAGTTCTCAGCGAATCAATCAGGTCTTGTTTATAATCCTGCCCGGTGCTTTCTTCAAGCTGTACAAAAATCTGTGCAAAATCTGCTTTCTCGGTTTTTTGCAATTCGTTATAATAGATCCGTGGATTTCCCTTGCCCACATTGCTTGTGTAATAGGCAATCTGCGGTATTTTTCCCAGCGTTGCTTCTACCCGGCGTGCCATCTGATTGGAAGTTTCAATATTGCTTTGTAAAGGCATATTGATATTTATAAGGAACTGAGGCTTTTCTGAAGTTGGGAATAGCTTGAAGCCAATCACCGGGAACAGCACCAATGAGCCTGCAAATAAAAGAAGGCCAATTAACAGGGTGACAAAAGGTCTTCTTAAAGCACTGTCGAGGATGCGGCCATAGCTACCATGAATCAAGCGCTGCAACCCTCTTAAAAAGATATTGCCTTCGGCACTGTGATTGGTTTTCAGAAAACGGCTTGCAAAAAACGGAACCACCGTAAGCGAAACAAGCATGGAAGCGAGTACGGCTGTAATAACGGCCATAGGCAGGCTTCGGATAAATTCGCCGGAGGCTTCGGGCAAAAATACGAGTGGTAAAAATGCTACGATCAGCGTAGCAGTACAACCAATAACCGCAAGGCCAATCTGCTTGGTAGCTTCAATAGCAGCCTTGCGTCTTGCAAAGCCGTCCCGCAACCAACGTTCAATATTTTCAACCACTACAATGCTGTCATCTACCAGCAAACCCAATGCCACCACCATGCCTACAATACTTAACTGATTGAGCGAAATACCAAAGGCATTCAGCGCAATCAAACCCAGTGCCAGACTCAGTGGAATGGCAATCATCACAATGAGCGAGGCGCGATAACCGAGCGGTAACAGCGTGATGAGTACCAGCCCGATCGCAATCAGAAAATCAACCCCAAGTCCTGACAATCTTTTATTGACATTGTCGGCCTGATCAAAGGTTTTTACGAGTACGATATTGGAAGGCAAGCTTTTTTCGAACGCTTCGAGCGCCGGCATGTATTCGTTGTAGGTTTTGGAGATGTTGCGGCCGGTTTTCTGAGCAGCGGTTACCAATACAGCGCGATAGCCATTGATGCGTACAATATGTTTTTCCTCCTTGTACTTCATGGAGACCTCCGCTATATCGCGCAACAGGATAATATTGCCATTGGCATTGTAAACCGGCGTAGCTGCTACCTCTTCGGCACTGCTGTATTTGCCGCTTGTTTTAATATTAAAAACCTTTTCACCGGCACGAATATTACCACCCGGAATATTAGCGGCCTCGCTTTGTATACTCCCAATGATTGCCTGTAGTGGAATGCCGGTGCGGGCAAGTTTTTCCATATCAACATCAATCCGCACTTCCTGTTCCTGCACCCCCTGATATTCTACTTTTTTCAGGCTTGGCATTTTCTCCAGAACATCCACAAGCTCATCTGCTTTGCTACGCAAAAGTGTCATCGAAGCATTTTCGCTGATCAATCCAACCTGTATGATTTTTACATCGGTTGGGGTCACTTTCCTTATTTCAAGGCTATTGAGGTCGGCAGGTAATTTGCTGCGGATGGCATTGATTTCCCGGACAAGTTCCTGGTATTTATCGTTGACATTGGTATTGTAGTTGAACTCTACCGTAATCACGGCAGACCCGTCATCAATACGGGTTTTTATCCTTTTTATGTCATCGAGTTCACTTACATTTTGTTCAATCGGTTTTACCACAAGTTCTTCCATATCCTTGGGGCTTGTACCGGGATAAGTAACAATGATGGGAAATTGAGGGGGATTGATTTCCGGATCTTCTGCTCTCGGCATGTTGAGCAACGTATTGGTACCCACGATGACCGTCATGGTAAACATCAGTAAGGTAAGTTGCCAGTTTTTTACAGCAAAAGATACAATTTTCATCGGAGGTAATTAGCGGACTGAGCGAGATCTTTTATAAGTTCAAATGAAGGAATAGCTATTCCACTTTAATGGTTGATTCTTCATTGAGATAGGCACTTCCCGTAATGATCACCATATCTCCATTTTCCAGCCCCGATAGAATCTCTACCCGGTTTTCCTGCATTTTACCGATGATGACATTTTTACGTTGAACCGTTTTTTTATCGGTTGTTACAAATACATAGCCTTGGTTTCCATTGGCTTCAAGCAAGGCTGCATAAGGAATTACACTTGCATAGGTTATCTGCCCGGTTTGTATGATTGCTTTGCCATACATACCAATAGCGGGATTGGAGCCCTCAAGATTTACCCGGATTTCTACAGTAAAACTTCCTGTGGCAGGATCTGCTGTAAGCGAGCGCCGGCTTACCTTTCCTGCAAAAGTTTTTTCAGGATACGCATCTATGTGAACGGTAGCCGGATTGCCTGTTTTTACCGACGCCCATTGTGCATCATTGAGTCCGGCTTTCAATACCCAATGACTGTTGGAAGAGATATTACTGAGTAACAAAACGGGGGTGCCGGGTCCTGCAATTTCTCCGGCATTGGAAAGTTTTTTAAGTACAAAACCATCAGTAGGGGCTATCAGTTTTACAAATTGCTGATTGAAAAGCGCTGCGGATAAACTTTGTTTGGCGATGTCTAATCCGGTTTTTGCATTTTGAAGTTGTTCGAGCGTAGCTACACTGTCCTTGTATAAATTCTGAATTCTTTGATAATCTCTTTCTGCTTTTTGAACATTCAGATCTACCTGACTTACCTGCGCTGCAATTTCAGTATTGCGAAGCGTGGCAAGCAGTTGTCCTCTTTTTACAAAATCTCCTTCACTTACCAGCACGGATTCAACCACCCCGCCTGTTTTAAAAGAGAGTTTGGAATCTTCTTCGGTTTGTAAGAGACCTGAAGCTTCAAGTTGTTGGCTAAGTCCTCCGTTTTGTACCGGTGCTATTTGTACCGGGATCGGCGCATCTGAAGATACAATGATCCTTGATTTGTTTTGCTCCTTGCAGCCTCCCCAAAAAGAAGCAAGTACAATAAGCAATATGGTGAATTGATTTTTCATTTTTTAGTGATTGTCCTCTTTCAATTGGCCGGAACAGGCAACCCGCTTTGACGTTCGTAATCGGCAATTGCTATCAACGTTTTGTACTTATATACCTGTTCCATAATTTCTGCGGTAGTTGATTGATTGCGGGCATCAAGCCATTCTATAAAGCTATTACTGCCTTCGTCCCTGCCAAGGTCAATCAGTTTAAAATAACTTCTTGCTGAAAGTACTTGTTTTTGGGCTGCTTTGTAATTCGTGTAGGCGGTCTTTACATTATTGGTGGCCTCAAATGCTTTCAATTCCAACTGTCTGCTCACCAATTCCTTTTGGGTTTTGGTTTGCTCCAAAGATCTCTTGCCTTCCTCAATTTTTATAAGGTTTCTTTTTCCCTGAAAAATAGGAATTTCTAACTGAAGACCGGCAAGATAATAGGGACTGTTTTTATTAAAATCGAAATCAAATCCCTGAGCACCTCCGTCTACAAATCCATTCAGTCTAGGTTTGCGAAAAGCTTCCCGTAATTGTAAGGCAGTCTCCTGAATTTCGGTGGCGGTTTGCAATTGTTGCAGTTCTTCCCGGTTTAAAATGCTTAAAGAATAATTTCCTGCCTGCAGGTCAGATTCGTTCAGGGCTTCTTCCCGGATAATAAGGCTGTCATCCAAGGGCTTATTCAGTAAGAAATTAAAATAGGCCTTTGCATTTCTTGCTGTATTTCTTGCATTTTCAAGTTGTGCAGCTACCTGCATTACTTCTGCTTCACTTCTTTTGATATAGGCGGGTAAGCCTTTTCCATTGTTGAAAAGGGATTGGTTAACCCGCAAGTTACGCTGTACAACGACTTCGGTGCTTTCATAGATCTTTATGGAAGCCATCGCAAGCATATAGTTATAATACGCCGTTTTGATATCCCGGGTAAGTTCCCGTTTATAAATAGCAATATCTGCCTCAGTGAGTTTTATTTGTTGTTCGCGAATACTCCGGTTGTATTTCAATTCCGGATTCAAAATCGGAAAGGAAACTCTAACCCGCAAATCGTAAAAATTATTGGGTAAGAACTGCTCATCTACATTGGAAATTGTTGGAAATCGCGTGCTGCCTGTTAGTTGATTTAAAGTATTGTAAACAGGATTTAATAAATCGCCTACAGGAACAGAGATTTGCCGGCCACCCTTTGCAAGGGTATAGTTGCCTAGAAAAGAAATACCGGGAAGAAAGTAGGTTCTTGCTTCGTCAAGCGCCAATAAACTTTTTTCCAGCTCAATATTTTTATATCGAATGGTCAGGTTGCTGTCAAGCCCTTGCCTGATGTATAGTGCAAGGCCTTCCGTGCTATCAGAAGGGCTTTGTGCTGTAACCGGAAGTGCGGCTAGGGAACAAGATAAATAAACAATAAGAACGCAACATCTTTTATTCAATAACATATAGTTCTCCTATTATAAAATCGTTCAGACAAACAAATGAAATCTCCACGAGCAATGGCACACCCAGCCCGAATGAGTATTGGAGATTCCATATGACAAATAAAAACCAGCAGGCAAAGCCTGCGCACTAAAAATGAACATATGAAATACTCTGTAAAATCTAAACAAAAATAATCTAATCTAACCTTATCGAAAGCTATTAGGCAATTTTTTCAAATTCGCTTTAATTCTCATACTTTGCATAAGTATGCCTCAGGCATTTATTCCTTTTTAATATTCATTATACATGGTTCTTCTATAATAAATGCGAAATCTCATCCCAACCCCTAAGCTCTAAGCAACCAAACCGGACTTTCGCTCATCGTATCCCTGTAAACAGCTTATTAAGTTTCTCTTAGTCAGCAATTTTGTCTATAAAGCGTTTAAATTCAGGATTTATTTTATGTGTTTACCGAAAAGAAGCGAGTGTATAGTGTTCCTATTGCAAATAAACCCGCTTTTCAATTAATTTATTCAGATAATAAGAAAATTCTGCAAAAATTATTTTTATGGGAATTTTAGTTTGTCCTTTTGTTGATTGTTTGCTTTCAGGATAAACAGTAGAAGGAAAAGGAGGCGTTCTGACCATCATCTCATAGATTTCAATGTGAAAAATGTAGGGCGAATAGAATGAAAAGAAGGCTCTTTTTGTTAAGATGTGGTTAACCAAACCCTGAAAACGACTACTTCTCTGATGCGTTTCTGTGTTTGAACATCATTTCTGTGGTATTCATAACTAATTGAAATTCAACAATTTAATAGTTATCTACTCTATTTCGCCATCATTTTTAAGCCTTTAGATTGGCTTTTATTGCCCAAATCTCTGTTCTATGTTTGCATTGTGAAAGAAACAGAAAAGGCCTTTTGAAATCAACTTTCGGACTGTTTCGGACACAAACACACCACACACATTTGTTTTGCTCTTTTGCAAAAAAAAGCAACTCTTCGATTGTTGCCAGTGAAGAAGAAAGTGACCCTCGGGTCAATGTTTGATTAACAATTTAAAACGAAGAGAAATGAAAAAGATCAATTTATCAGCAATTATGATTGCCACCATTATAGGGTTTTCATCTTCCGCATTTGCCGGAACTATTAACCATAATGGTTTGAAACCAGTAACCTTTTCTGAAAAAGGAAAGAGTTCTCCCATCGACGTAAAAGTGATCGGAACAGAAAACAACTTTTTGATTTTGGCCATTCAATTGAAAAAGTCAGATGAGAAAACCGGGGTTTTGAGAATTACGGATGGCGTTGGAGAAATTCTGTATACGGAAAGAATTACTGACAGCACCTTTAACCGGATTGTAAAGGTTTCTCCTGAAGAAGTAGGTCAAATTGAACTGGTTTACGATACCAATGATGGTGTGAGCCGTAAAAAGTACGATTTGAATGTAACTAAAACCGTAACTGGTTCCATCAGTGAAATAATGGAGAAGTAATTAATCACCTGAAAACAAAAAAAATAGCGGCAGGCTTTGGCTTGTCGCTATTTCTATTGATTACCTTTAGCTGTAATTATGCAGCATATATATTGTATTTCCGGTCTTGGCGCTGATTTCCGGATTTTTCAGCATATCCGTATTCCAGGTGCTATAATGCATCCCATAAAATGGGAAACGCCCCACGAAGAGGAAACGCTGCCGGCATACGCCAAAAGGCTTTCAGAGCAAATCCTGCATGCGGATGCTATTTTATTGGGGGTTTCCTTCGGAGGGATGCTTGCAACAGAAATCAGCAAGCATACTGTGGTAGGAAAAACCATCCTTGTTTCTTCAAACCGCTCCCCGAATGAATTTCCCCGGTATCTGAAATTAGCCGGAAATATCCGTTTACACAAATTGGTTCCTTACCAATTTGTTAGCCGGTTTGCGGTGCTCAACCGGTTTATTTTTGATACCCGCAGCAAAGCTGAAGAATTGTATCTTAAAAGGATGATGCTCAAAGATTCGGATATTCTTTTTATCAAAAGAGCGGTTAATATGATTATGAAATGGAAAGAGGATCATCGGAAAGTCTCTAATCTCATACAGATTCATGGTACCAAAGATCGTTTGTTGCTTCCAAACCGGATAGAGGCAGATCACTGGATTGAAGGAGGCGGCCATTTTATGATCTGGAATGAAGCAGAGAAAATCAGCAGCATTATTCAGGGAGAAATCCGGCAATTAATCCGGGAGTGAATTTTCCTGTGGCGATTTTTTCTGAAAATTTTTAAACCCATTTACAGGTTCTTCGTAATGCTTGGCTTCTTCAATATATTCTTCCTTCAACTGATCGTACAGCGATTTGCGGTCAATAATCATGGCCGTCAGGTTACTGATTAATGCGGCCAACATCAAATGGAAGATTACCGAATGTCTGTCAGTCATTTCCAGCACCAGTATGGCGCTTGTAAATGGACTACGGGTAATACCTGTAAGAAAACCTACCATGCCGGCCAGAATCATCAGGTTGGCATTGGCATCGGCAAAACCCATCCAGTAGCTGATCGTTCCTCCGAGGGTAGCACCGGCAGCCAGCGAAGGGGCAAAAATTCCCCCGGCTCCTCCCGCCGTAAAGGAGAGAACCGGTCCCATAAAACGAACAAAGGGTAAATACCATTCCGCCGTTTTTGTATGGGTAAATAGCAGATCGTTCATGATTTCTTTACCCGGCCCCAGTGCCGAAACCGTAACAAATGCGCCAAGGGTTGCCATAATTAATGCAACGCCTAGCAGGAAGTACAACTTTCCCCGTTTGTTTAATGTCTTCTTCCATCTTGAGATTTTAAGAATGGAAGATCCCATTCCGGCTCCGGCTATACCTGCAAGGGCCGCCGTAAGCATAATGGGAAAGAAAATATACCAGCTTGTGCCGGTTACCGTTGGGTAGCCAAGATACAGGTAAGGACCCAAAAGGGCCTGTGCAGCCAATCCTGAAATGATGACCGCGGCAAATAAAGGTGTTCTGAAAAATTTAAAATGGTTTTTTGCCAGTTCTTCTACGGCAAAAACAATCCCTCCGAGCGGGGTGTTGAAGGCAGCGGCAAGACCTGCTGCTGCTCCCGTAATCACCATGTTTTTACGGGGTACCTTAGGCCAGGAATCAGGAGTAATGTCATTGACAAATTTAAAAATAGAACCTGCAATCTGTATCGTAGGTCCTTCGCGGCCAATAGCCCCGCCACCAAGTACCATGAGTATACTGCTGAAAATTTTTACAACCATGATGCGGAGACCAAGCAGGTATCCCACTTTTTCATTATCCCGGGGATTGGATAATTCTACCGCTGCCATTACCTGTGGAATCCCGCTTCCTCTTGCACCCGGCGAAAACTTATTGACTATCCACCAACTCAACCAAAAAAACAACGGGCAGGTTATAAAAAGGATCCACCATTGCATTCCTGCAAGCCAAAGCACCATATGTTCTGCCCAATCAAAAAGCCGGGCAAATAATACGGCTACCAAACCCGTTAACGCAGAAGCAATCCAGAAAGGAAGCGTTTGTAAGATATTCCGGCGAACGGCATCATTGTTGATCGCATTGAAACGAGCAATAATTCCCTGTTTGAACGCAATAAACCAATGCTTAAACATGAGCTGCAAGATACCATCTAGATCTTAATTGCCCCGCCTTATCCCGGATTAATTACAAACCGATTGTTATTTTAACCCTATCCTAAGTATTCTTTGCTCCTTTCTGTTTCTTTTGTGCACAGTGTTCAAAAAGGTTTTAATGGAAAAGAATATCTTGCGATCCATGCTGTTCATTTTTGCTTCTGTTTTAAATCTACGGGAAGGGATTTGATTCCATTCTATGGGTTCCAATGATCCTGATTTTTTTCAACAGACAGCATGGCGAAGAGTCAACTATATTCATATCGAAATAAAAAAAGTATGAGATTTCTAAGCTTCCTTGTATTATTCCTTTTTACCATTGCCAGCTTAAGTGCACAGCAAACGAATGCTTTGCGGGGCTTTTATACCGGGGAAGCCAAAATTATTGGACAAAGGACGCAGTTTGGTGTGCAACTTGATCTTGTTGAAGAAGAAGAGACGACTTTCGCCGGTATTTTCAGGCTGCGGGCTATTGAAAACAATCAAGTAACCGGCTGCGACTATCTTGTTTCCGGCATTTTGGAGGACGGTAAGCTCAACCTGAATCTTTTATCAGTGGTCAAAGAAACCAATGTGCCTTCCGGCGGATGTAATATTTTCAGCAGTATCAAACTTGCCGTTGAGGTAAAAGAAGCTGCTCCGAAACTCAAAGGGAATTTGATTGCCTATAGCGGGAGGGATAATATTGCAAAGGTAGAATTGGAGCGGATAGATCGGGAAAATTCCTTTACGGTAGAAGAGGAAATACGGGAAGGGAAAAGAATTATTGCAGAAACCTATATTGCAAATGCTCCTGATGACAGTGTCAGAATTGCCATGATGCTTTCTTACCGACCTACCGAACTGGTTGATTCTGTAGAAATCAGTTCGGGGGAAGCCATTTTGGAAATTGAAGCACCTGATGCCGATCTTTATCATAAACTCACCCTGCTTGTAAATGATAATGTGGTTATTTTTAATAAGGCACCCAAACAGCAGGGTATCCGGGTTCGGTTGGTAGACCTTCCTCCGGGTGGCCGTACCGAGCTGTTCTTTTTATGTTACCATTACCTGCTTACCGTGAATTATCCTGTTCAGGTAGTTCTAATTTGGGATGGAGGAAGCAAGCGTTGGGAATTTCCGGTTTCCGTTTTTCAAAACAAGCGCCTACTTATAAAAAGGGCTGAAGAGTAGCGATTATTGGGAATAATACCCGTTTAAGGGCTTCAATTAACTTTCATTAACAATACATACATCCCGCTTAACCCGATTGCGACAAAGGGAGTGTTAGGTTTGCAGCGTCAAACTGCACAACTTATCATTTTATGCAATTCATTTTACGATTTAAGCAAATACTGCCCGGGATTCTTTTAACCCTTTTGGTTCCCTTTGCCGCATT
>JBGSNV010000203.1:0-10437 GCA_041739485.1 Chitinophagaceae bacterium | reverse complement strand
GGTGACCAAACATTTTCGATCAATAATTTATCTGCGACACCATGGTCGTTCTTCAGATGGGCTACAGATACTCCATTACAGAAGATGCCCAAACCAAGCAAAGCTATACCTACATACTTTTTCATTCTTTTTGATGACTTTTTCATTCTTTTTGATGACTTTTCTATTTCCCAGTGTACTCCTGAGGTAAATTCGGATTACCCTCAATGCCAAAATAGGTTTTTGTGCCGCCAAATTTTGGTTCATTGGCTGTCTCCCAAATTGGAATAAAAGCTATATCGGTACCTTTAACCTTAAAAGCGATTTCTGAACCAGGGGACTTCACCAGCATGTTCGCCATTTTGGTTGTATCCTCCTCCTTAAAATTTATAAAGGGTTCCTCTGTTTTCATGATCAAGGTTTTATGAGCAAGCGCAATTGGGCCATACGTAAAGGCTACCCACTTTAAGTCGCCTTCTCCTTTTTGAGTATGTGCCTTGAGCTGATACGCTGGATCAACAGTGATGATGTCTCCCTTTTTCCAGACACCTTTTATTTCATAATTCCCTCGTTGATTTATGGTTCCTTTAACTGGTTTATCATTAATAGTCACTTCTTTAAAAGACGTGTTTTTAGGAATGACCAGTTCAATGGGAAAAGATTTGGACTTGGTAGGCGACAAAGTGATTGTTACTTTCCCTTCATAAGGGAACGCACTTTTTATATTGAGGTTTCCGCCACCAAATTGTTCTGTAAGTGAGGCACTGTAAGGTGACAAACTTCCAATAATCAGGTTACCGCCGATGTGTCCAGCCATCGTTTGTGTATAAACGTACATGCCGCGGGGAATGCTAGAAGAACAACAGTTGATTGCATCGGTAAAGTTCCCATTGGTTCGATTCATTTTGGTATAGTAAGTATATTGCTTCCCGTCAATGCCTTGATGGATCATCGACCCGTTATAAAAATTAACCTCAGCTTCTTTTATATACTTTGGATCTCCTGTCAGTTCGTACAAAGCAGCAGAAATCTGTATCCACGACATATCGGAACAGCCCTCGATGATCTCTTTCCCGGGGTAGAATCCATCCGTTCTGGCAAAACATTCCTGGTTCCCGTTATAATCCATCATTCTTGACCACGGACCTCCTGAAACAGTCAGGTGCTTTTCTTTAATAATCTCCCAAGATTTTTCGATGACATCAAGGTATTTTTTATTACGGGTTACCCGATAAAGGCGGTGGTATCCAAGCAACGTTGACATCAACTGATATGCTTTTCCTTGACCTGGATGGACTAAATCCTCGTTATTCATAACAGAGTTTGTTATATCAAGATCAGGATTTTTTTCTATACAACTAACGATGTGTTCGGCGAATTCCAAGTATTTTTTTTCACCGGTTCGCTCGTAAAGCATCACGATTGACTCTAGGAGGACTGCGGCTGAAATTCCTTTGCGGCTGCCATATTTTGTGAGGTTATATTTCCCTGGCCCATAAATACTGATAAGCAAGTCACCCATTTTTTTGCATGCAGCAACTACGTCTTCATTTGGAAAATATTTATCATAGAACAACAGTCCATGCAAATTGTAGCGAAAAGTCCAGACATCCCAGCCGCCTTTCGGCTTTTCTCCTTCAATAACTTCATATTCCAAATCATCTGCTACATCCTTATTAGTCTTACCATTTTCGGGCCTTTTCATAAAAGTTACACTCGGATGGTAGGTGCCCATGTATCCGCTTTCCATCTGGGTAGCGATAAGACGTTTTACCAGATTATCCAGTTCTTTTTTAGTTTTTGGATCCTTCGTTATCTGATAATCCAGCACAACGGTATGAATAAATTTGCCGATATGTTCTCCTTGCCATGGGTGGATTCCGGGTCTTTTTTCAAAACCATCAATTAGGTATCCTGATTTTAAAAGATCGGGCATCTTGAAATTTCGATACAAATCAAAACGCTTTCCGATAATACCAGCAATACTTTGTACCTGTAATGGCTGCCATTCGGCACCATGATCATTCTTCAAATGGGCTGCCGTTTGAGCTACAGACACTCCATTACAAAAGATGCCCAAACCAAGCAAAGCTACACTTACATAATTTTTCATTTTTTCTTTCTTTTGATAAACATTTATTTTTTCTTGTATGTGGCTGCAGAAACATTAGGGTTACCTTCAATGCCAAAATAAGTTTTTGTTCCCCCAAATTTAGGTTCGTTAGCTGTTTCCCAAATTGGTATAAAGGTGATCTCGCAACCTTTAACCTTAAATTCAATTTCTGAACCAGAAGATTTCACCAGCATGTTTACCATTTTGGTTTTTTCTTCCTCTTTAAAATTCATAAAAGGTTCAGCTGTTTTTAAATCTAAAGTTTTTTGAGCCAGCGCAATTGGGCCATAGGTAAATGCCACCCAAGTCAAGTTGTCTTTTCCTTTTTGGGTATGCGCCTTAAGTTGATAAGCGGGATCAATAGTAATGATATCACCCTTCTTCCAGACGCCTTTTATTTCATAATTCCCCCTTTGATTGATGGCTCCTTTAACTATTTTACCATTAATCGCCAACTCTTTAAAAGACGTATTTTTAGGAATAACCAATTCAATAGGAAAAGATTTGGACTGGGCAGGCGATAAAGTGATTGTAACTTTCCCTTCATAAGGAAAAGCACTTTTTATATGGAGGTTTCCGCCACCAAATTGTTCTGTAAGTGAAGCACTATAGGGTGACAAACTACCAATAACCAAGTTATTACCTATTTGTCCAATCATCGTACTTGAATATAAATACATGCCACGGGGAATGCTGGAAGAACAACAATGAATATACTCGGTGAAATCTCCTTTAGTTCGATTCATTCTGGTGTAGTAGGTATACTGCTTCCCATCAGGACCCTGGTGGATAATCGAGCTGTTGTATAAACTAAATTCCGCTTCTTTTACATACTTTGGATCACCGGTCAGTTCGTATAAATCAGCACACATCTGCAACCATGACATATCACTACACCCCTCGACCTCCATTCCCGCGGGGTTGAATCCATCAGTTCTGGCAAAACATTCGTTATTGCCGTTATATGGCATTTTTACAGACCACGGTCCTCCGGCAACCGTCAAATGTTTTTCTTTTATGATCTCCCAAGATTTTTGAAACACATTCAAATATTTTTCATTCTGGGTTACTAGGTAAAGGCGGTAGTAACCAAGTAGCGTTGACATCAACTGATACGCTTTTCCTTCTCCCGGATGAACCACATCCTTATTGATCATAATAGAGTTGGTAATATCAAGATCAGGATTTTCTTCTATACATCGGACAATGTGTTCGGCAAAATCCAAGTATTTTTTTTCACCGGTTCGCTCGTAAAGCATCACGATTGACTCCAGAAGGACTGTGGCAGAAATGCCTTTGCGAGTGCCGTATTTTGTGAGGTTATATTTGCCAGGACCGTAAACACTTATAAGCAAGTCTCCCATTTTTTTACATGCAGAAACTACATCTTGATTTGGAAAATATTTGTCATAGAACAACAATCCGTGTAAATTGTAACGGAAAGTCCAAACATCCCAGCCACCTTTTGCTTTCCTGCCGCCATTTCCATTTTCAAGCCCCACATCATCAGCGACACCATTATTTACCTTAGCGTTTTCCGGCCTTCTCATGAAAGTTAGATCCGGAGAGTAGGTGCCCAGGTATCCATCTTCCATCTGGGTAGCGAGAAGTCGTTTGATAAGATTATCCAGTTCTTTTTTAGTTTCTGGATCTTTTGTTATCTGATAATCCAGTACAACCGTATGAATATATTTGCCGATATGTTCTCCCTGCCAGGCGTGAACTCCGGGTCGGCTTTCAAAACCATTAATCAGGTACCCCGATTTTAAAAGATAGGGAACCCTGATATTTCGATATAAATCAAAACGCTTCCCCATAATACCAGAAGTACTTTGAACCTGTAATGGCTGCCATTCGGCACCATGGTCATTCTTCAAATGGGCTGCCGATTGAGCTACAGATACTCCATTAAAGCATATGCCCAAACCAAAGCAAATGACACTTATATATTTTTTCATTTTAATTCTTTAAAGGTTCCTTTTTTTTCTCTCTATCTGTGTATACCTGAGGTTCATTGGGGTTACCCGCAATGCCAAAGTAAGTTTTTGTACCGCCAAATTCAGGTTCGTTGGCGGTCTCCCAAATTGGAATAAAGGTGATGTTGGTACCTTGAACCTTAAAAGCGATTTCTGAACCAGGAGATTTCACAAGCATGTTCGCCATTTTGGTTTTTTCCTCCTCTTTAAAATTCATAAAAGGTTCAACTGTTTTTAAATCCAAGGTTTTTTGAGCCAGGGTAATGGGGCCGTACGTAAAAGCCACCCAGGTTAAATTGCCTTCTCCTTTTTGGGTATGTGCCTTGAGCTGATACGCTGGATCAACAGTGATGATATCGCCTTTTTCCCACTTACTATTTATCTCATAATTTCCACGTTCATTGATGATTCCTTTAACAGGTTTACCATTAATCGCCACTTCTTTAAAAGATGTATTTTTAGGAATGACAAGTTCAACAGTAAAAGATTTGGACTCGGTAGGTGATAAGGTGATTGTTACTTTCCCTTCATAGGGAAAAGTACTTTCAACGTTGACCATCCCGCTACCAAATTGTTCTGTAAGCGACGCGCTGAAGGGTGAAAGGCTGCCAATAATCAGGTTACCACCGATGTGTCCGATCATTGTAGGGGCATATACATGCATGCCGCGGGGAATGCTTGAAGCGCAACAGGAGTAATTTAATTTGAAATTTCCATCAGTTCTGTTCGTTTTGGTGTAGGCAGAATACATTGACCCGTCAATGCCCTGATGGATAATTGACTCGTTATAAAAATTATACGCTGCTTCTCTTATATATTTTGGATTTCCGGTAAGCTCGTACAAAGCAACAGACATTTGTATCCATGACATATCGGAACAGCCCTCTACAACTTCTTTTCCGGGGTAAAATCCATCCGTTCTGGCAAAACATTCCTGATTAGCGTTATAATCCATCATTTTTGTCCATGGTCCTCCGGTAACAGCAAGATGCTTTTCTTTTATGATTACCCAGGATTTTTCAAAGACATCAAGATATTTTTTATTATTTGTTGCCAGATAAAGCCGGTAGTATCCAAGCAAAGTTGACATCAACTGATACGCTTTTCCTTCACCTGGATGGACTAAATCCTCCTTGTTCATAATTGAGTTGGTGATATTCAGATCAGGATTTTTTTCTATACAATTCACGATGTGTTCGGCAAAATCCAGGTATTTTTTTTCACCGGTTCGCTCGTAAAGCATAACGATTGACTCCAGGAGGGTTGCTGCTGAGATTCCTTTACGGCTACCATATTTTGTAAGGTTATATTTCCCTGGTCCATAAATACTGATAAGCAAGTCGCCCATTTTTTTGCATGCAGTAACTACTTCTTCATTTGGAAAATATTTTTCATAGAACAACAGTCCATGCAAATTGTAGCGAAAAGTCCAGACATCCCAGCCTCCTTTTGGCTTTTCCCCTTCGGTAATTTCATAGTCCATATCATCTGCTAAATCCTTATTAGTCTTACCATTTTCAGGCACTTTCATAAAAGTTACACTCGGATGGTAGGTGCCCATGTATCCATCTTCCATTTGGGTAGCGAGTAGTCGTTTTACTAAATCATCCAATTCTTTTTTAGTTTCTGGATCTTTCGTTATCTGATAATCCATTACAACCGTATGAATGTATTTTCCGATATGTTCTCCTTGCCAGGCGTGTGTTCCGGGTCTGTTTTCAAAACCATCAATCAGGAATCCTGTTTCTAAAAGATAGGGTGCCCTGATATTTCGATACAAATCAAAACGCTTTCCCATAATACCAGAGGCACTCACTAACGGCAATGGCTGCCAAACGCCTGTCATGGGCTTATTTTCATTAGTGCTCGCTTGTCCAGCACAGATAAAAGGCACTAAGAGAACCAGAGCGGATAATTTTGCGAGGTTAAATTTTAAATTTTTGATACGACTTTCCATATTTTCATATTTTAAAAATCACTATTTAATTTTCTTATTCTTATTTTTTTCCTTTTCCTGAAGCCTATTGTACTCGCGGATACCTCCTGAAAATTTGCCAGGATCGTAATCAGGGTTGGGAAGAGCAGGCTGATAATTGACCCCCCTGAGCAATTTGATCATCTCCTCCTCCATCTTCTTGGCCATTTCCGGGTTCTTTGCGGAGAGGTCATTCTTTTCCATCACATCATCCTTAAGCTGATACAGTTCCACCTTTCCATCATCGTAATAGTGTATTACCTTGCTATCACCGATAATTGCTGTGCTAAATGGCGTGGTTTTATCGTAGTGCGGGTAGTGCCAATAGAGCGGTCGGTCGGCAATGGTTCCATTACCCGCCAATAGCGGCATGATACTCACCCCGTCCAGATGTTCTTTTGGTTTTAAAGGTGCTCCGATAAACGAGAGAATGGTAGGGTAAATATCCATCCCGATGGTTGGAACATCGCTAATGCCCTTCTTTATGCCTGGTCCGGAAACAATCAACGGCACCCGTGTGCCTCCCTCATATGGTGTTCCTTTGTTTCCACGAAAATTGGGCACATATCCATCACCATCGCTGCCGTTGTCGCCGGTAAAGATGATCAGTGTATTCTCCAGTTGCCCGATCTCCCTGAGTTTGGCGACTACCCGGCCAACGCTTTCATCTACGCTTTGTATCATGGCCGCTTTGTTAGGGTTCTTCATATAATAGTCGGCCTTCGGGTTGTCGGCTAGCTTACGCTTATATTTCTCAACGTATTCCGGCTTGCCGGTAAGCGGACTATGCACCGCATAATAAGAGAGCTCCAGGAAGAACGGCTCATCTTTTTTACGCCCAATGAAATCAACGGCACAATCGGTCAGCACTTCGGTTAGGCACTTGTCCGGGCTGCCCATTCCTTCCATATTACGAAATTTTTGATAGTTGGGATAAAAGTAGTTTTGTCCTTGATTGGCTTGGTGTGCGCCCCCGTAGTTTTCATCAAACCCATTATTTTCGGGCAGGTAATCATCGTACATTGCATTGATCGCAGCCAAATGATCTTTGTCATTGAGTTCACGATCTTTAGGCGTAGGCTGTGGAATCAGATGCCACTTACCCGCAAAACACGTGGTATAACCCTGCTCCTTCATAGCCTCGGGAAGCAGTATGCGTTCTTTGTCTATAAAGGTTTTCCAGTCGGGCACCAGCGATTTACGGTTGATCTGAACCTGACCAGGAATCCAGTCGGTGAGTTGCAAACGAGCCGGTGAACAACCCGTCATGAGTGCAGCCCGGCTAGGCGAGCACAAGGTGCTGGCGGAATAGGCAGTGGTGAACCTCATCCCCTGCGCCGCTAACGCATCAATGTTAGGCGTTTCATGAAACTTACTTCCATAGCTACACACTTCTCCCGAGCCCAGGTCATCCACCAAAAAAAAGATAACGTTGGGCTTACGTTGTGCTGCCACTATGCCACTTAAACATAGCATTCCCATCATCAATACGCTCGTAAAAATATTTCTCTTTTTCATATGTTCATTTTCAGTTCGCAGGCTAAAGCCTGCTGTTTTCTTTTGTCATATGGAATGCCAATGATCATTTGTGCTCGGATGTGCGGCAGATCGTGGCATTTCATGTTTTACTTTATTATATTAAAATTGATCTACAACTTTATTCCGATATGATTTCTATCTTCCCCCAGTATGCCAGAGCCGTCAGCGGATTTCCCCCGGGTGCAGGGCGGTTGTAGAGATCAATCATGATTTCCTTGCCTGCGTATGGGGTCAAATCAATATTAATTTCCTGCAGATCTGTAACTGGGAAATGCCGCTTTTTCTTGCCCATAATCACCTTTTGAAAAACATCGGCCATATCAACCCGAACTAGCAACTCCCACTGCTGATCCCTGCCCTCATAACCAGTTACACTGAGTTTCAGTGTGGTCTTCTTCCCTTTAGGAATTTCGACCTTTTTGGTAATCATAGCTGGACTAGCCTCTGATAAAGGGTGGGTAATAAAGGCTGCCATAAGAGCCTCGCTTCCCTTAACAGGAAGCCCTGTATTTGCAACCTGAGCACAGTTGATGAGTTGCCATCCTGGGAATACCAAATTAAATTGTTTTTCAAGTTCGCTGGCATCAACCTTGATTTGCGTTATCTCCTCTGGGGTGAACCGGTAGTTTGTAGCAACAATCTCCGGCCTCGCTGCCGAAAAATAGGGAGATGGTTTTGCAACTTTAACAGGAATAAGGAAGTAGCCTTCCTTTTCCCCGATCACTTCACCACCCTCTTTGACAACCACTTTCTTGACCAGCTCGAAACATAGCTCATAGAGCTTGGATAGCGTATACGGAGAGTGTGAAAATTTAACATCCATCTTCGCACTGTCCTTAAAGATGTCAGGCACTTTATCCAAACCCATAGAGGTAAAGAGAATACCCAAAGCATTTGAAGGGTTACAGTCTGAATCATTTCCGCAGCGAATACTAATAAGAGCTGTTTTAATCGGGTCGCCCTCTCCGTAGAGCAAACCAATTGCGATATATGCTCCGTTAACCCGTACATCGATGTCACCATCATGAAGTTCTAAAAGCTGAGTTTCTCCTTTTTTAAGTTCACCGTATTTTTTGCCACCATATTTATTTTCAACTTTTTGCCAGGTCTTTTGCCAGTCAGGCTCTTCCAGTGACCATTGCAATACTTCACGAATTACTTTCGCATACTGACTTTCTGCAGGGATTGCTTCCAAACCTTTTTCAATAATCTTACGCATATCGGTTTCGAAAAAAGCTTCTGAGTACATTGCGCCGACAAATTGTCCTGCATAAATGCCGTCACTGTAATTCATGATTGACCCGAAAATCTCCCCAAGATCTACAGGCACTTGTGGCAAACCTGGTGCAATAAGCCCGGAATAGTCGG
Source organism: Chitinophagaceae bacterium (assembly GCA_041739485.1). Lineage (GTDB taxonomy): Bacteria > Bacteroidota > Bacteroidia > Chitinophagales > Chitinophagaceae > Phnomibacter. Next base: position 1,487 of record JBGSNV010000203.1, on the reverse strand, counting down.
CCTCGATTTGATAGTCAATGGCGTTTGGTTGTATATTGAATTTTGGGTGACCAGACCACGGTGGGGAAATACCAAGACGGGTGTTGCCCTGGCCGATGGCGTTGGCACAGTATAGTCGAGGTTTGGAGTTTGCAAAGTCAATCCCCGCCTGGCGGCGAGAAGCCTCAAGTCCGTATTTTTCCAACGTTCCAAGAAAAATCATCTCCACATAAAGATCGTCCTGAGAAAACGATTGATTTACCGTATTATGGGTCAGGGGCTTCATTAACTCCGGTAATCCTGTCTTTTCGTCAATAGGAATGATTTTGCTTTTAAACTTAAACTCAGTTGGTGCTCCCCATGATACGCCAGCCATCTGGCCAATCCAGCCCGCCTTCATTTTGTCTTTGTATGCTGCAAAGCTGATTTTACGAGTTTGAGCTACAGATTTGGTTAATCCAATACTCCACACCATGAAGAATAATACTATTAATGTTTTCATACGTCCCTTTATTATTTCCAGTTATTTTATAATTTATGTCCCATTTCAATAACCAGTTTACCTGTGGTTATGGCCACCAAAATACCAGCTCATTTACTCCGATAGGATTTCTATTCTTTTCCATGCAGCGAAGGATTTCGTCCAGTCGCCAACTGTATTATTAAACAGCTCAAGATCGATTTTCTTCCCGGCAAATTCAGAGAGATCGATTTCGATATTTTGCCACGTAAATGTTTCCGGCTTGACGATTGTCTTTACATAATAATCCGCCATATTTACACGCACCTTCAACTTCCAGGGACCGCCAATTTTCGGAGCACTAGCCACAGTTAGTTTAAGGGTGGTTTTCTTGTCGGAAGGAATTTGTACACTGTTCTTTATCACGCAAGGGATTGTTACATCCCGCGGAAGAGAAATAAAGGCTGAAGCTACCACTCCAGAAACATGCTCTTTAGATTGCCCGGTCGCTCTCATATCTGCACAGCTGAGGATCTCCCACCCCGGTAAAAACTTAGCGAATTCTTTCTTAATGCGTTCATCATTAATTTTAATACTTGCCATTTCCTCAGCAGTGAACCGGCTGTTTGAAATCGGTTCAGGGCGGGCAGCGGAAACATAGGGCTTCATAGTTACCGGCTTCTGCGGAAGGACAAAATGCCCAGTTGCATCATCCCCTACTACTTTTCCGCCTTCTCTAACAATCGCTACTTTTGCCAGCTTGAGACAAACCTCTGTTAGCGCAGGGAAATTATAAGACGTATAACTAAACTTTGTTTCACGATCCAACTTAGCGGTAAAAGGCTCTGGAATATTTTTCATACCGATTGAAGTAAAAAGTATCCCTCCTGCACTTGACGGATTGCAATCGGAATCATTGCCGCAACGAGTACTGATAATAATTGTTTGGTCAGGATCGCCCTCTCCGTAAAGCAGACCGATCACCACAAATGCGCCATTCAAACGCACATCAATATTGCTGTGGTGCATTTCCAAATAATTGTTTTCA
>JBGSNV010000143.1:0-20213 GCA_041739485.1 Chitinophagaceae bacterium | reverse complement strand
GGATTTAAAGCTCTTGACCGATGCGCAAATACATCTTCATCATTAATTAAACTTCGCATGGTATCCTCCTCAATCAATTCTACTTTATTCACTTCATGAGAAGTACGGAATCCATCAAAAAAATGCACAAAAGGAATTCGGGATTTTAGAGTAGCAGCCTGTGCAATCAGGGCAAAATCATGCGCTTCCTGAACGGAGGCAGATGACAGCAAGGCGAAACCCGTTGTACGTGCCGCCATTACATCCTGATGATCGCCAAAAATGGATAAACCCTGTGCTGCAAGTGATCTTGCAGCTACATGAAAAACGGCCGGCGTTAATTCACCTGCAATTTTATACATATTCGGCAGCATGAGCATCAGGCCTTGCGAAGCTGTAAATGTAGTAGTGAGCGAACCTGTTTGCAATGCACCATGTACGGCACCGGCAGCACCCCCTTCACTTTGCATTTCAATTACATCGGGTACCTGACCCCAGATATTGGGAATCTTTGCAGCACTCCATTCATCGGCCAATTCGGCCATCGTACTACTCGGAGTGATTGGATATATGGCGCAAACCTCGTTGAGCCGGTAAGCAACATAGGCAGCAGCCTCATTGCCATCCATCATCGCTATTTTCTTCGTATTATTTTTCATCATGATACATTTTCAGGTTCAGGAATCATTTCAATAGCATGGCAAGGACACTGCTCAAAGCAAATACTACAACCTGTACAGGCATCATAATTAAATTCGTATCCTTTTCCCTTTCCCAGTTTTATAATGGCATCTTCCGGACAGGCTCCATAACAGGCATCGCATTCAAAACAATTGCCACAACTTAAACATCGCTGTGCCTCATACTGTGCATGTTGTTCGGAAAGACCCGAAACCACTTCATTAAAATTCTGCGCAGCTAATTCAGGTTTCTGCCGGGGTTGTGCAGAAGCAGGCGCTTCTGTTTGATACCAGATATGCAAACGCTTGTATCCGGCAGTTGGAGGTTTAGGCGGCTTTTCATAGACCGTACCCATCAGCCATGCATCCATATATTTCGCAGCTTTTTTCCCCTGTCCAATAGCATTGGTACTGCTTTTTTGTTCGCCGGGCAGCATATCGCCTCCGGCAAAAATACCTGCGTATCCGGTCATTCGGTTGGCATCTACTACCACTCCACCATCGGGTTTTGTTTGTACTGCCTCAACGGAATGGAACAGACTTGTATCCACTTCTTGCCCGAGTGCAAAAATGATGCTGTCGGCCTCCATAGAAATTTCCTCCCCCGTTGAAGCAGGTTTGTTTTTTACCACCTCCATTTTTTCTACCAACACCACTTGACCATCGATACTTTTTATTTTGTGCAAAAATTGAATATCAACCCCTTCATCCATAGCATCATCGGCTTCGTAATCATTGGCCTGCATGGTTTTGCGGTCGCCCTCATATAAAACAATGGCTTCAAGTCCTAGTCTTTTGATGATGCGGGCAATATACATGGCTAGTTTACCACCGCCATATATAATCACTTTCGTTCCCATGGCGGGTAATTCCTTATTGTAGAACTTACGCAAAAACTGAAAAGCATGAAAGGTTGGGATCGACGATTCTCCGGGGATTTCCTGCTTTTTCGCAAGATGACCGCCAATAGATAAATATACCGCATCAAAACCGCGGGCTTCCTTTTCCTTCAAAAGATCATGAATTCTGTAATTGACATGCAGCCGGATTCCCAGATCTAAAATCCGATGAATTTCGGCATCGAGGATGTTTTTAGGCAACCGATATTCGGGAACGCCCCAACGTAATAAGCCACCGGGAAGAGCATCGGCTTCAAAAATTTCTACTTCGTGACCCAACCGGGTTAAATGATATGCAGCCGAAAGACCACTAGGTCCGGCGCCAACCACCATCACCCGCTTGCCTGTTTTAGTAGCAGGTGCCGGTAGCTTCCATTTTTGCTCAATAGCGAGGTCTCCAATATAGCGTTCAACGGCATGAATGTTTACTGTCGTATCAATATGATTTCGATTGCAACCTGTTTCGCAAGGCTTTACACATATACGCCCCATAATGGCCGGTAAAGGATTATCCTTTACAATTTGCTGGAAGGCTTCTTCATACCTGCCTGCCTGCGCATCATCGAGCCAGGCCTGAATGTTTTCACCTGCCGGACAGGCACTGTTGCAGGGCGGCATAAAATTCATGTAAACGGGCTTTTGCAACCGCTTATGCCCTGTGCCTTTTGCATGATGCAACAGGTCGATTGGCTTGGTAATATCTGTAATTTTTGCCATATAAAATTCTTAAAACATGAATCAAATACCGGCAATAATTATAAAACAGTCAGTAAAAAACCCGGTATTTGGAGGTTAGCAAATTACCCCATGATGAGCTGTATAAAACTGATATTGGTCAGGTTAAAAGATGATTTTTACAGGCAACCGGTGAGGTGCAGTACTATTTAAGGGTTGGATGGATGGAAAATTGAAGCATCAGTCAATTGGTTTGAGTTGGAATCTTGCAGGCTTTTAACCGGATTCAGGGGTTTTAGTATTGCCGTTGTTAGGGCAAAAAGACAGGGAAAAGATTTCCGGGTTATCAACCAACTGCCCTCTTCGAAAGCTTAAAAAGGAGGATATCCAATGGTAAAAAATGCGGGGAAACACTTAAATTTGTTAGCAATCTTAATGAAGGTGTGATTTGTTTCGGAAAAAATAAATCGGTAATAATTTATAAAACAACCATCCAAAATTCATGATTAAATTAATCTCCCCTTTTATCCCCTTTTTTATTGTTGCTAATTTTTGTTTTGCACAGGATTTATCTCTATCAAAGAAATCATTTGATATAAAATTACGATATGATAGTGCAAGAATTGAATTTGATAATTTTGAAAAAAGCAATGGTGGTTTTGTAAAAACAAAAAATACAAGAATACACTATCTTGAATGGGGTAATCGGAAGAATACACCTTTGATTTGGGTACATGGGAGTTTCACAAATAGCTACGAATTATTAGAAATAGCAGAAGATTTGGTTAAAGAAGGCTATTACATAATTGCAATTGACTATTATGGACACGGACTTACAAGAATACCTGAAAATGAGGTTTCTTTATATCATGTAGCAGATGATATAAAAGGGGTAATGGAAGTGATGAAAATTGAAAAAGCTGTAATTGGCGGTTGGTCAAGAGGAGGAATAATTGCAACCGCTTTTTATGACGCTTATCCTGACCTGGTTTTGGGGCTAATACTAGAAGACGGCGGTTCCGTTTCAACAAATACGTACTACCATAAACTTTCATCAACTGATTTAGAAAACAGAGTTAAAAGTATTTTTAATGACAGAATAGAATATTCTTTATTCAACAGTGAATATGAAGCTTATAAATCTTTTTATGATTATAATAGCGGAGGTACACAATTTGAACTCTTAGCTTGGTTGACAATGGACAAAAACGGAAAATGGAGTATCGGAACCGGCGTCGAGAAATTATTCAACATGAGCAATGAGAAAGAATTTTTAGATAATATCTTAAGACCAACTAAGTCAAATTTATTTGGAGAATCTATGTCGATGATTGAGCCAAAAATTATCTTTAGAAATTTGAAAGTTCCAATCCTAATTTTAGATCCAATTTCAAAACAGGATCTTTTCCCGTTTGAAAATGAAAACAAAAAACTGAAAAGTCAACATCCCAATCTAATCACTCATAAAATTTATGAAAATACCGGGCACAATATTCACTTTGAAAAACCAACTATGTTTGTTAAAGACTTGGGGGCTTTTCTAACCACTGTAAAAAAACATTCCAAAAAAAACCAAAAGCCTCTAAAATAAATACATGTTTTGGTGGTTCGTGCTAACTCATTCAAACTAAATCTGCAATGCGGAAAAATTTAAAACGCCATTGAAAAATAATCAGTAAGTCAGTCTGCCTTTTTAAATAGCTTACCTCCAGCTTTCCAAAAACAGCTTATAATATCCTTCACTGAGGGGTAAAGAATTCCCGGCAATAAACACCTGTACTTTATCTGCTCTTTCTACTTTTTTAAGGTTTACTAAAAAAGACCGGTGAATACGGAAAAACTGATTGGGGGGCAACCAATGAATCACTTCTCCAAAAGTACTTCGAACCAACAGCTTGCGATCTGTAAGCGTAAACGTGACGTAATTGCCGGTAGCCTCGGCCCACAAAATATCGTTGTATGCAATTTTGTACTGATCGTTTCCCGACTTCAATACAATATGCTGTTCATCTTTTGAACCAACACCCTGTCGGAACAGATGAAGCTCAAGCGCCTTATTGCATGCTTTCATAAATCTTGACAAAGAATAAGGCTTCAGCAGATAATCAATGGCATCTAACTCAAACCCTGATACAGCATGCTCGGCATAGGCGGTGCTAAAAATTACAAGCGGTTTTATGTGTAAACAGTTGTAAAACTCAAGCCCCGAAATATCCGGCATTTTAATATCGAGTATCAACAGATCTACTGATTGCCGTTGCATAAATTCCATAGCTACGCCGGCCTGCGAAAAGGTACCCACCAATTCCAGAAATGGAATTTTGGCTGCATGCGCTTTGATGATTTCCAGCGCCATTGGTTCGTCGTCTATAGCAATTGCCTTCATATATTATTGCAAAAGTAAGGTAAGTGCCACCTTGTATTGATCCGGCAGCTCCTTAGCTTCGAGGATATGCTTTTGAGGATACAATAAAGCAAGTCGTTGTTGCACATTTTGAAGTCCGATTCCATGATTCTTCTCTTCCGGGTCGTTGAGCCAATGCCGGTCGTGGGTGCTGTTTTGAAGCGTGAAAAACAACTGATTTTCTTCGAGCGTAATGACAAGCCTGATAAAGGAAGGAGATTGCAAACTGATGCCATGTTTAAATGCATTTTCAACAAACGGAATCAGGATCATCGGGGCAATAGAAAGCGCAGGGTCAATGGATTCCGGAATATCGAACTGCAAGTCAATATCATGGCTATGGGCAAGCCGCATTTTCTGGATGCTTATATAATTGCTCAGATATTCCAGATCTTTATGTAGCGGAATGCTTGCCTCCTGATTTTCCCGCAGCATAAAGCGCATCATTTCACTGATTTTTTCGATGGCATCCGCGGTAGAATCTGCTTTTTCAGTTAAGGCCAGTCCATACACAGTATTGAGTGCGTTGAATAAAAAGTGTGGGTTAATTTGTGTGCGTAAGTGATCTAACTGTGCAGTGGACTGACCAAGTTTTTGTTCTAATACCTGTACATTCTCCTTCCGTTTTTGCTGGTAATGAAACCAAACCCAAAGCGCGGGTGCAGCGATTATTGCTAAAAAAAAGGAAGTGGAAACGGCCGCTAACATCCCGGGATATTCTCTGTTTGCAATTCCCATAACGATAGCTGCAATAAACATCCAGGATAATATGGAATAGGCTATTACTAAAAACGCATAGACCAACTTTGTCCTTTTTTTGGTTAAGGCAAATGGAATAAAACGGTAATAACCGAGATAATAAAATACAGATAGTACCGGCAATATAGTAAGCCATAAAAGGGATATGGCAGGATTGCTGAAAAAGGAAAGTACAAGCCCGATTAGCACAATCATCAGCCAGGTTATCAGGGGTGTTTGCCGTAAATAGGCGACTTTGGGTGTATGAATTTCAAAATAAGAAAGCAAAAGCAAACCACCGTATTTTACCAGCGTATAGGTAGCAAAAGCAAAACAAAGCCAAAGGGAATAAATCAAATTCGACTGCCATATATAGGCAACTGCTTTGTCTTCGTTTCCCAGGCTTTTCATCAGGTAAGCATGAAGGTAAAAGTCTGAAGCAACATTCATTCCAAGAATGATGCTGAAACCGGGGAGAATCAGGAGCAGTGAATTCCAAGTGAATCCATTTTCAATGATATTCGGCAATAACCTGAAATTGAGGTACATGAAACAGACAAAGTAGGTGAGAAAACGAAGAACTACCGGGATGAAATAATGCTTATAATATCCAAACTGAATACCCCATTCTGAAAACTCTCTTTGCAATGCGCGACCCTCGCCTGAGTCAGGAGATCCTAAAGACTGCCACGTAAAAAAAAGTAAGCCAATACTAAAGACTGAAGTTAGTCCCCAAAATTCGATTTGTGTGAAGCGCGATTTGATGGTTGGTGAAATGTGCATAATGACTGTTTAGGATGCAAGGATAGAACAAGCAGAGGGGCTTTTTTACAAACTTGTGATGAAACCGGGCTTAGCAGGGACGGATAAGGATAATACATGCAATTTGGAAAAATATGCCAGATGTCTCTGATAATTTTTTTGAAGGTTTTTATTTTGAATGCCTTTTTTATTAAACCAATGAATTAAATTAGAGGAAGGAACTAAAAGCACCCTGAAAGAAAATTCAGAACTATGGAAAATGAGAAATTTAAAAATAAATTCCGGATCGCCTCTACCCGTTTGCAACATTGGGATTATGCCAATGAAGGCGCCTATTATATCACCATATGCACCAAAGATAGAATCCATTATTTCGGTGAAATCAAAAACGGGGTGATGCATTATTCACCCGTAGGTGTCATTGCCAATGTGTTGTGGTTTGAAATAAAAAACCATGCAAAAAATGTCGAATTAGGGGAATTTACCGTGATGCCAAATCATATACACGGCATTATTATTTTACAGAACGGGAATACAATTGTGGGGGATACCGATTCCCCGGATGGCGCAGGGAACATTGATGTTGATCCGGATCCACCCGTAGAGACAAGGCATGCCTTGTCTCTACGTTCCGATTCCGAATCCGATTCCAATTCGGATCCGAATCCGGGACCGGGACCGGGTACGGACCCGCACCATCCATCAAATGACCAACCACAAACCCCCGGTCAACAACGGTTTCAAAATCAGGGAAAAAATACCATTTCGTCTATTGTAGGTGGATATAAATCTTCCGTAACCAAACACGCCAACCGATTGGGTTTAGATTTTGGCTGGCAACCCAGGTTTTATGATAATATTATCCGGGATGCGGAATCATTCGACAACATTTCCAATTACATCCAAAAAAATGCTGAAAATTGGGAAGAAGATAAATTATTTGGTAACCAGAAACCCTTGTAAAAAATATAAAAAAATCAATATACGTAACCCTTTTACAGTACATATCATTATCCAGCCTAATAAAAAAAATCTACCCATTCATCTCAATACCGATCTTCTTCATCAAAATGGAAGCATTCAAACTTTGACAAACCCCGGTTTTCAGGGCATAATCAAAATACAATTCTTCACCAGCCACCTGAACATCAAAATGATAATTACGGATAGATGCATTTTGCTCCTTTTCCATTTCGGCAAGCTCAAGATCATGGGTAGCAATCATTCCGGCGGCCTGCTTCCGGATCAACTGAAGGATCAGTGCTTTTGAGCCTTTCTGACGATCGAGTGAATTGGTTCCCCGTAAAATTTCATCCATCAACAAAAACACCGGAGCCCCTGCATTTACAGCATCAATCATACGTTTCAGGTTCTTTAATTCAGCATAAAAAGTAGAAGTGCTTTCTTCAAGATTATCAGCAATCCGCATACTACTCATCACCTGCATATTACTCATCACCGCATTTTTTGCACATACCGGCGCACCGGCCTGTCCCATCACCATAGCCAAACCAATGCTTCGCAAAAAAGTGCTCTTTCCGGCCATATTGCTACCGGTAATGATATTAACCATAGGTATACCGCGGGTTTCAAAATCGCTTGATACTCTTTTGGCTTCGGGTATCAAAGGGTGGCCGAGCGCCTTAGCCTCGAAAAAACCGTGGGTAGATTGCATGGCAGGAAAACACCAGTCGGGGTGGTTGTACACAAGCGTACTGATGGTAGCAATCGCTTCCATTTCACCAAGGGTCTTCATCCAGGTAGTCAGCTTATGGCTATGTGCTTTTTGCCAGCTACTCAGTTGAATCATTTGTTGCAGATCCCAGAAAAATAAAATATTCAGGGGAATAAAAGCCACCGGATTCAACCGGTAATCCATGCGTTTCAGAATACCTTTTAATTTCAAAACCTGCTTTGAGGCAGGCTCTTCTCCGGGCGTAATTAAGGTCTTGAGCCGCTTTTCCAGCCACTGTGATGTGTTGGCAGGCATTTCCTCGATACAAGCCAAATAACGGGAAAGCGTATTGATTTCCTCTGCAATTTTACCTAATTGATGATAAGCAGGCGTAGCCAGTTTACTAATATAACCTGTAGCAATAAAAAAAACCAACAGGTAAATATTGAACGCAGAAAACGAAATAAAATCGAAGATATAAGCAAGCAAAAAAGATACAGAAAGTAATGGGCCAACCCATCGAAGGATACTCCAGAAAGAACGGGTAAATGTCTGAAAAGAAAACGACTGCCAGGTATTCAGATGTTGCTCGGTGGCTGCCGTAAAAGGTTTTGCCTTACCTGTAGCCTGAAAAAGCTGTCTCCATTCCAATACCTCTGCCAGACTTTTGGCAGCCTCCTGCCTTGCTTCAATTTCGCGATTGTCTGCCCGCTGCAACAACCATTCTGACCAGATACGTCTTCCCGGCTCACTCTCCACCCTTTGGGTAAACTGATAGAGCGAGGCCCTGCCCAAAAGATCCAAATCGAGTGCATATTCGTGCAGTTTTGGGGCGAATTCCTTTCCATCAAACCGTTCGTAGTAATTGCCCGCTTTTATTTGCAACTCTTCCTCATTGATCTCAATCAGCAAAACCAAATGCCGGATTCTTGCAGAGGTATCAACGGCAATAGCCACCAATCTTAAAAAAATAACAACACTTACAAAAATAAAACAAGTGGGTAACCATTGAAAAACAGGCCATTGCCAGATGATAAGGCTGATTGCAAGGACGATACAAAGAAGTCTTGCCCACCCTACCCGCGAACTATAGGTACGCAACTTTATCAATTCCGTTTGATACTTACTTATCTGCTCCTGATATTTTTGTGTAGCCAATGATCCATCATTTTAGGATGTAAAGAAACGATTATAAATGCAGAGGTAACCCCATTATTGTAGCAATGACAACACTATTCATTACACTCCCTGTTTTTTCAAGTAATGCCTTAAACTAAGATTTGGTGATACAAATCAGCCTAAGATTGCAACAGATGAACCATTTTAAGAAGATACAACTTTGGATAACGAAAGATTCAAAAACTGTGTTATCTTTAAAAGATGCGTTATTTAGCTAAAGTGAATTTTCAAACACCTCTTCTGCTAAAATTTTTGATTGATGGATAATATAATGCTTATACAAATAACCAACCAAAAGGCAATAGGCCTGTTACACGAGTTGGAGGAATCGCATTTAATTAAAGTGCTTCAGGAAAATATTGTTCCGGAGAAAAGGAAAGTATCCGAAAAATACAAAGGAATTATAACAAAAGAACAAGGTAAAAACCTAAACGAACATATTAAACAAATGCGTAACGAATGGAAAAATTATTAATGGATACAAATGTAGTATCCGATTATCTTTCAGCTTCCATACTTTCTTAATTTACAATATATTTAAATGCAAAATCTGCTTCAGGCAATAGACCTTCCAACATTTGAAATAATATAGATTATTCGTTTACAGCTACCCGAAGGGCGGGATTTTTACCACAAAACTTGATTTGAAAACTAATGTATGATTAACCACAAAACTGGCTTTGGGACACGAAACCTCTCCTTTTGGGTAGATGCTATTATAGCCAGTGCTTTCTTGTCCACCGTGCGGTTGGGCAGGCATACTCTTTGACAAGCTTTGGGCTGTGCGGTTGCATTGTGTGGCTTGCCAATGTCTATGACTGCGAAGGGTTGGCTTATAGTCGTGGGTCAACATCTTCGCTTTCTAATGCTAATACTCCAAAAACACTTTCATGTATTCGTCTTAATGGTTCTTTTTTTACAAATCTTTCCAGCCCTTCAACGCCTAAAGCAAATTCTCTAATTGCTAAAGATTGTTTTCTCGAAAGCCCACGGTTTTTTAGTCTTGCAATGTTTTCAGGCAGGTCGTATTCAGGTCCGTAAATAATTCTTAAATATTCACTTCCTCTGCACTTCACAGCAGGTTGTAAAAGTCCTTCTGTTCCTATTGATATGAAGTCGAACGGTTTTACAACCATTCCTTCTCCGCCTTTTTTTGTTAATTCCATCCACCAGTTTACAGCTTCGTCATAGCTTGTCTGGTCGTTAAGGTCAACAATTTTGTACGGTGTCGCCATAAATAGTTTGGAGTCGCCTGCACATATTTCAGCAATGTTTTCCATGTGCCATTCATTTGTTTTGTCAACGTGAACTTGCCCTTCGGTTGCCAAAATATGAAATGGAGCTAATTTGTAATCGTCAATAGTGTCAACTGTCCAGCAATAATTTTGATATGCTTTTACATATTTTGAAATTGCATTATTCTTTACTGCAAATTTTTCTAATGAGGGTAAAGCATCTTTTATTCCTCTGTCAAAAGCTAATTGTAAAGCCTTTTCAACTTCAGGCAACGCTCCACCAGCGGCTGCACCAACTGCCGCATACTGGTCTTTAAGCAATGCTTGTGCTTTTGCAGACCAAGGCATTAATTCAGCATCTAAACAAACCCAATCTGTTTTGAATTTTTCCCAGAAATTTGTATTGGTTAAACATTGATTTACTCTCCCTATAAATTCTTTTTCAATTTCAGCATCGTTGAAAAAATTTCTTCCTGTTCGTGTAAAGCAAATTCCGATACCTTCATTTTGAACGCCAAAACGTTTGGTTGCAGTTTCTTCATCCTTACAAATTACCAACACAGCCCTTGAACCCATGTGTTTTTCTTCGCAAACAACTTTTTCAATTCCACGCTTCTTGTAATAATTCAAAGCTTGATCAGGATGCTCTAAATATTCAGGAATATCGCTTGTCGCACAAGGCGACATTGTTGGTGGAAGATAAATCAACCATTTCGGGTTAATTGCAAATCGGCTCATTATTTCCAATGCTGCAATGGAGTTTTCTTCTCGAATGGTGATGTTATTTCTTAGTCTTGTTTGTACAATACGTTTGCCAGTAACATCTTCAATGTTTAATAAATCATCATACTCTTGTTGCGAACTAAGTTTGTTATGATTTTCATTAAAATTGATTGGCCTTATTGGGTCACAATAAACCATTTTAGCTTGTACTGAAACTAGTTCTTCTTCGGGATAGCGTAAAGCTGTCAATTTACCACCAAACACACAACCAGTATCAATGTCGATGGTTTTATTTAACCATTCTGCTTCAGGAACCGGGGTATGTCCATAAACAACTTTTGCTTTTCCACGATATTCTTTTGCCCAATTATGTCTTACAGGTAAACCAAATTCATCAATTTCCCCCGTCGTTTCACCGTACATGCAGAATGAACGGACTGCACCTGAGCCACGCCCTTGCATTTCTTCCTTAAGACCAGCATGGGCAACAACCAATTTACCATTGTCAAATACGTAATGACTGATTAATCCATATAGAAATTTCTCTACAGTTGATTTGAATTGTGCGGTTTCAGTTTCTAGTTGTTTAACTGTTACTTCTAATCCATGCTTTAATTGAACTTGCTTTCCATTTAAGTATTTCTGCAATTTCAAGTCATGATTACCAGGAACACAATATGCAACACCTGAATTTATCATGCTCATAACCAAACGTAAAACACTTGGTGAATCAGGGCCACGGTCAACTAAATCGCCGACGAATATTACTTTTCTATTTTCAGGAGCAATAACGCTAAAGCCAAAATTCTTATCAGTTTCATCAGTCCGATTTACAGAATAGTCCAATTTTAAAAGAAGTTCTTGCAATTCGTCAAAACATCCGTGAACATCACCAATGATGTCGAACGGACCCGTTGTATCTTTTTTGTCGTTGTAAAGTTTCTCTCTTTTGATTTCGAGTACAGCATCAACTTCTTCAATTGATTTCAGAATATAAATTTGCCTGAAACCTTCCTCCTTTAATCCTCTGATAGATTTCTTTAATTGTTGATTTTGTTGACGAATTACATATCCACCAAAGTTGCGGTCAGGTCTGTTTTGATTTCTTTCTTCGCATACTTTTTCAGGCAAATCAAGAACAATAGCAACAGGTAAACAATGATATGTTCTTCCTAATTCAATTAATCCTTTACGAGATTCTTTTTGGACATTTGTGGCATCAATAACTGTTAGCAAACCACTTTTTAACCTTTTGCCAGCGATGTAATACAAAACATCAAAAGCATCATTGGTTGCTGTTTGGCTATTTTCATCATCTGAAACCAATGCACGGCATTCGTCAGAAGATAGAATTTCTGTTTGTTTAAAGTGTTTTTTGGCGAAGCTGCTCTTTCCTGAACCCGAAACGCCAATTAAAACTATAAGCGATAATTCGGGTACGTTAATTTCCATAAGTAAATATTGCCATTTGTGAAGGAGCTCCTATATTTTCAACTTCGTCTCCAATAGGGAAAAGCTCAACTTTATAATTATATGTTTCTCCAATTTTATTTGACCATTCCAAAAACTCTTTTCTTGTCCATTCAAAGCGGTGGTCATCGTGTCGCATTTCATCAGCATCCAACTTATCCCACATCACATTGAATTCTTGGTTTGGTGTCGTTAGAACAACAGTTTTAGGTTTAGCGAACTCAAATAAAACTCGTTCAAATGCTTTAAGACGATTCAAGTCTAAATGTTCAATCACTTCAACTACTGCCGCCGCATCAAATCCTTCTAATCGTTGGTCTTTGTATGTTAATGAGCCTTGAAACAAATTAATTCTTTCTTTTTGTTTCGGGGACATTTCTTCAAAATGTAATCGTTCCTTGGCTTTAATTAATTCATTGTAGGAAACGTCCATTCCAACTATTTCAGAAAATTGTTTTTGTTTTATCAATTGTCTGATTAATTTTCCTTCTCCACAACCTAAATCCAAAACACGTTCTGCTCCTGATTCGGTTATTTTCTCTGCGACAAGTTTTATTCGTTTGTCGTGTAAGGTTTCATTTCGTTTTTGCTTTTCTGTTTTTTCAACTAACTCATCGCTTAAGTCTCCAATTTCTTCGCCTTCACTTAATCGTTCAAGTGCTTGTCTCGATAAGGAATTTAAATTGATTAAGTAACGCCTAATGATTTGTTCTTTCTCAGGATGCTCTTTTAGCCATCCTTCACCTTTTTGCAAAAGTTTTTCAATTTCATTTTCACTTACAAAATAATGTTTGTCGTTGTCCAAGGTTGGAATTAGAACATAAAGATGAGATAACAATTCCTTTGTGGTTATTGTATGGTTTAACTTTAAAGTGAAATATTTACTATCGCCCCATTCAGGAAATTTAGAATCTAATTGATGCTTTATTAATTCAACTTGGTAGCCAAGCGGTTCAAAGAATTTTCTAATTAAAATTTCTCCGCCTTTTGGTGCGGGAATAACAGCAATGGTTACTTCAAATGGAAGTTTCACATCAACCAATTCGGGTTTGTCTTTACACTTTCCCTTCATTGCAGATGAAAACGCTTTTGATAAAGCAACACTCATAAATGATGACGCAACATAAGGTCGGTCGTTTACATAGTGTCCAAGAGCAAAGCCGTCACCACCCAAATTTCTTGCTCCACGAACCATATCTATTGGGTCAATGTCAAGCAAAACGCTTACAGTTGTTTTCTCTTCACTTTTTTCAGGATAGAACACATGAGCTTTACCAACTGATAATTCCAAAGTTTGAAATTTGTCGGGATGCTTATGTAGCAAATAACCTAAGTCGGTCGCTGGTTTATGAGTGGTCGTAATGTTTAAAATCATTTTGTCAATATTATCGTTGTCGTGCGGTGGCGAAATTCAAGACTTTTGGTTACGAAATGGTCGCCCTAGCCCGTAAGCAAGACAACCAGATTTGCTTAAATGTACAGTTGGCATTTTAGTTCCTCGTTTTATGTTCAGTCTTTCTGTCTTCAAGCATTGGCTATAACTTTTTATCTCTCCCTATATTTATATGCTCAGGTTCATCCAAGATTCATGAAACCGGAAGCATTACCTTAGAATACCATTAGATTCTATGCAAAAAAATCTCAAATCCTTTCACTCAGGAACGTAATAACAAATTCAAAATATTTAAGCCCCCGTTTTCAATGACTTTCCCATTGCGGCGAAATATAAATGCGCTTGCGTCAAATATCAAATCCAAAATATTAAATCTTTAATTGCCTTGCGCAACCATAAACCACAAACAATAAACCACAAACAAAAAACCATAAACCACAAACAAAAAAGCCTAAACTGTAATTGCTTCCAGCACCTTCGCTTTTACCTCGCTCATATGTATCCGCTCCTGCGTCATCGTATCTATGTAGCGAATCGTAACCGTGCAGTCTTCCTTGGTTTGATAATCTACCGTAACCGCAAAGGGAGTGCCAATAGCATCCATACGGCGGTAACGTTTTCCTATGGTATCTTTTTCTTCATAAAAGCAAGGAAAACTGCTTCTACATCCGGCAATAATTTCACGGGCAATATCGGGCAGTCCGTCTTTTTTGGTTAAAGGCAATACCGCCAGTTTGGTTGGGGCGAGATTGGCCGGAATTCTCAATACCACCCGGCTGTCCTCACTGCCATCTTCCTTCGTCCACTTTTCTTCGGCATAGGCATTGCTCAGTGTAGCGAGCACCAACCGGTCAAGACCTACAGAGGTTTCAATTACATAAGGGATATAATTCTGATTGATCTCCGTATCAAAGTATTGTTGCTTCTTCTTGCTGTATTCCTGATGCTGTTTCAGGTCAAAATCAGTACGGCTATGCACGCCTTCCAATTCTTTCCAGCCAAACGGAAAATCAAATTCAATATCCACGGCCGCATCGGCATAGTGGGCGAGTTTTACGTGGTCGTGAAACTTGAGCCTTTCAGCAGGGAATCCCATTACCTCTTTGTGCCAGGTGATTCTTGCCGCCTTCCATTGTTCATACCATTCTTTTTGCGTGCCGGGGCGAACGAAATACTGCATTTCCATTTGCTCAAACTCCCGCATGCGGAAAATAAACTGACGGGCCACAATTTCGTTTCTGAAAGCCTTTCCGGTTTGTGCAATACCGAAAGGAATTTTCATCCGGCCGGTTTTCTGCACATTCAGAAAATTCACAAATATCCCCTGTGCCGTTTCGGGGCGCAGGTAAATGGTATTCGATTCATCGGCAAGGCTACCCAATTCGGTGCTGAACATGAGGTTGAACTGACGCACATCGGTCCAGTTGCAGGTACCGCTGATGTTGCATTTCATGTTATTAGACACAATCAGGTCCTTGATCCCTTTCAGGTCATCTGCTGCAAGCAATTGTTCCATCTTGGTAATAATGGCCTCCCCGGCTTCTTTTTCCAGGGTTTCGGCATAGGCTTCAATCAGGTGATCGACCCGGTAACGCTTTTGGCTGTCCTTGTTGTCAATCATGGGATCGCTGAAATTATCAACGTGTCCGCTCGCCTTCCAGGTAGTGGGATGCATAAAGATAGCCGCATCAATACCCACAATATTATCCTGCAGCTGCGTCATGGTTTTCCACCATGCATCGCGGATATTTTTCTTGAGTTGTGCCCCGTTCTGACCGTAGTCGTAAACAGCAGCAAGGCCATCGTAAATTTCGCTGCTTTGAAAAATATAGCCATATTCCTTGCAATGACCAATGAGATTCTGAAAGGTATTGTTATCGTAAGACATGTTGTTGTTTTTGCGGTATCAGAAGGCCGGATGAATGCCCCTTCTTTTTGTAAAGGGTGCAAAGATAAGGCCCGGAGTGGTTTTTTATTTGAAAACAGGAAGCATTTGGGGCTATACCTAATCGGCTGAAAGCAAAAACCCGGTAAAGAGACAAGCCTCCCTATCGGTTTTTTTGAGTCCCGCCACCTCAAAAGGGAGCACATTCTCAAAATCTATTTTGTCAAAAACTTATGAAAGCCTAAAAACAACCCAAGATTGCTCAGATTCATTTCTATACTGCCTGCATTCCCGAAATAAGCGGCTCCCAATCCAAAAGTCCCTTTAGCTGTTACCGTTTCCTCTTTAAAATCGTTCCCCGACTGCCGGAAATAAAACCGGTCTGTTTGGGTGTAGGTAATCGGCAACCCTGCCATTAAAAAAGGCTTAAAGCGATGTTTGCGATCAATGGAGAAATAATAGCGGGTCATTGGGGCAATGCCAATATCAAAGGCATCGGTTTTGTAACCAAAGGGCTCGTCTTTGTTATAGGTTTCATGGATAAAGCCTGCATTGAGTTGCACCCCGATAAGCCATCCCCGCTCAATAAACCAACCATAATCTCCGGCTACATGCAGCCCGTAAATCTTGTTGGTTTTGCTGATAGATAGCGCCGTTTCGCTGTAATAGGTGTCGGTTGGAGAAATCATGATCTGAATTCCAGCCTGTTTGTTTCCTTTGGCCACCGGGTCTGATGCAGGCTGTGCCATTAATGAAATACTAAGGATGAAAGCTCCGACAAAAAGAGTCCAGTTTTTTTGCATAAATATTGTTTTTGAGGTTGAAAAAATACGTCCTGCATCCCCTATGCAAAAAGGGATCAACAAGCATGAAGGGTCGAAAATAATCGCCTGCTTGTTAGCCGGCTGTTAAAGCAGTTTGATTAACATTTTTTCAACGATCTGCCTCTTTATTTCAACTTATCATTTTCCTTATGCCGGTTGGCATCGCGGATATTTTTCTTAAGAAGTGCCCCGTTCTGACAATAGTCATATACAGAAGCAAGACTATCGTAAATTACGCTGTTTTGAAAATATAGCCATATTCTTTGCAATGGTCAATGAGATTCTGAAAGGTATTGTTGTCGTAGGGCATATACTCTATTTATAATAAATGAGAAATCCTTCTTTATGAAAAGTAAAACATTTATCAACTGAAAGCTTTTATAATTATAAAAAGGATGATAAAGATAAGGGTGTTACAAAGAATCGCTGAGAAACCACAATAAGATTCAAAATGCAAAAAATTTGTTTGAAGGAGGTTTGATAAATTTTGCAAAAAAACTAAAAGCAGGATGGTTTTAGCTAATTAGATATTTTGGGTAGGTTTTACGGATGCTAGGAATTTTTTCGGCGACCTGTTTATAGGTTCGATTTTGTACCAAACCTACGGTTTCTATACAAGTCGGCAAATGGTTGGATTGTATAAGTATTTGTTTGGGCTTGATTATTATGTTAACAGTATATTAAGTTTTATACAAACCAATAAATAAATAGATTTAAGTGCATGCACTATCAGTATTATTATTTAGTTTTAAAAAACAATAAAGAATATTACGATTAACAAAGTATAATAAACTCTTACTCTTTCATCAAAAAACATACCTGTTATGAAACAAACAAACAAACCAATTTAATTCATTTACTGCTATTTACAAGCTTTTTTGCAATGTTATTTATAGTAAATGGGTGCAAAAAAAACAGAGTGGAAAGCCAAGCCCTAAATGCCGAAGTAAAAGAAAAAATGATTGACTTTATCAAGAAAAACTCAAAACCCATTACTACTGTGGTAAACCAACAACTACAGTGGGAATATGAGGATGAAAATGGCAACACCATAGATAGGCCTATGAATAATATACGAACTTTTGATACGGAGCCAAGTTGTTTTGATTTTGATGAAGACAATTTTCCCACGGCGATTGGCGAAGATTATGACCTAACAACAAGTTGTGTTACGTACAAAACAATACATGCAAATTTTATTGTGAATTCAAAAAATGCAATTGTTTTACAAGCGCCGTGGAACCCTGCATTAAAAACAGTTGGTAGGTTAGAAATTAAAAATGGCAGCACCATTGTTTGGAGGGATCTAAATATTGCTAATATTACTATAGTGGATTTAGGTTTAAACCCATTGGATGCCACCCAACATAGATATAGGGTTTCTTTTGAATATCAATACATTCCTAGGTTAGAATGGGACAATTGGACTTATACAAAAACAATTAGGCTTAGGGTTTATACAGAATGTATTGAGGACCCTATTAATGGTGGGCTTGCTACTATCAGTTTGAACCAAAATTCAACAACCTGCACAGCGGTACACCCAGTCTATTTAAATGGTGCCGATGGTGGTATAGGAGGTGTAGCGGCCTGTGCCAGTTGCTGCTTTAACTATGGCTTAGGGTTACCCAGTCAACAATATATCGAATTTTCTGCCAATTCAACCTTTTCAACAATTGCTTACCGCAAATTGTTTAACAGTACCGATGTAGTAACCAGTGGTATTACCTTAACTCCAGGTACTCAATATTATTATCGCTATAAAAACTCTACTACGGGTTGCGAGGTTAACCCTACCACATTTGTAGGTGGAGGCCCTTGGTCCCCGGTTTATAGTATGGTATGGTAATTGTTAATTGAGATATCAATAATGTTAGTGTATAAGCATTTTAGTTTAGTGTTTAGTTTACTATTTTACATCGCTTGCTTTGGCCAACCCAAAGCAAGCGATTCCGCTTTCTTTTATAAGTGGCAAAATATTAATAGTAATATTCTTCCTGTAGTAATAGATATGGATAGTGGAGGACATTTGATATATGACCATTATCGTTTCAGCCAACTTCGATCATCAAAAGCGCATATTAAATATGTTAATGCGTCATACCAGCTTTATTTTTCGGCCAACTACTATGTTAATACTCCATATTCCACTACCAGTATTTTAGATGCCATAGAAACCAGCAACGGTGACCTTGCTATACTGGGTGTTGTAGAACAAAGAGAAGATACAAAAATTAAGCATTTTTTCTTTACGGCATTGCTTAATAAGCAAGGGGCTGTTTTGAGTATTAGGGCTTTTACGGTTCCGCCATTTAACAATTATCATGCCATTAGCAAATGCCAAATCATTGAAAAAACAGAAGGCGGATTTTTAGTGTTGCTAAGCACGGTATCCCAAAATGGTGATAATTTTGCAATGGCTAACCTGTTGTCTAACCTGCAGATTGAAAATAGTAAACTTTTTGAACTGGGAAATGCTGCTGTGGGAAACCATTTTATGGGGGCTATATTAAATGGGGACCATTTGACTGCTTTTTTTCAGTACGAATTTTGCACCACAAAGGTTGTTAAGTTACAATTAAGCACCGGCAACGTAATAAAAGCAATTGATTACACTTCGCCCAATAATTGCAATAGAGTGGGAATTGGTTACTACTCAGGATTACCAAGACAAGTAATCTTATTGCCCGATGGAACCCTTGGGTTAAAAATATACCAAGATGGAAAATATGTGAACTCGCCCAATTTTGGTTCCAAATTTTCGTGGATATTGGCTACAATGGATACCTCCACACTCAATATTAAGCAATCACAATTGCTTAATATTTGCAACCATTGTGCCGTTGTACCCATAACCAATAATGGATTTAATAGCCAAGGGCTTGCTTCTTTTTTGGTTGAAAACGAGTTTGATTCAAACATTCAATATATTGTTACTGTAAATCAATCATACAACATTATTGAACAACGAAAAATTGTTACCGGCATTGGATTTAATGCACTGGGCAGTGCAAACGGTAGTGTACCGAGTTATAAAATTAGCATGGGGACAGATAGTTTTATTAATATTTTATCGGCAAGTAGATTAACCAACCCTTTAGCAGAGTCCCACATTTACCGTTACAATCCATTTGGCGAAATAGCAATCAGCGATTGTTTTGGCCAAGATACCATGGGTATTGTTAGCCTATCGCCCATAAATTTTACGGCCAAACCTTACAAACAAGAATTGGTGATAAAAACCAATGTGCATGAAATAGAAAATATAACGCTCTTGCATGAAAATGAAATATTGAAAATAGATACTTTATGCAGCCTAATAAGTGTATGCGATAGTATAAAAATTACAGGCCCTAAAACAATATGCACCAACCAGCCTGCCACTTTTACCGCTCATAAATATAAGGCCAATAGGCAAACCCATTGGACGTACGATGATGCCTTACAGCAGGTATATGCAATCAACGATACTACTATTAACCTATCCTGGCCAAAGGCTGGTGCTTATATAATAAAAGCTTCCATTTTGGGCTGCTCCTCGGCTGATTCGGTAACGGTGCAAGTACTACCTTCTGATAGTCTTTATTTAGGCAACGATACGATTGTTTGTACCCCTAACTACACAATAATAGCACCGCCCAACTTCACCAACTACCAATGGAACACCGGCCAGCAAACGAGGACTATAACAG
>JBGSNV010000123.1:0-2176 GCA_041739485.1 Chitinophagaceae bacterium | reverse complement strand
CCCGGTTCGAAATAATTGAATCGCATTTTGGCCACGATGGCTTTTTACTTGAATTTGAACAATTACAAAAAATTATTCTGCAGTTTTTATCGCAGGTAAGTACCCGGTCTATTGATCAGAAAACAACTACACATGCAAACGCAAACAACGCCTGATGCTTCCGCGCATCATAAATCACTCACGATTGGTCTTTTTGGATTTGGAGTCGTGGGCGAAGGGCTTTATAAAGTGCTTCAACAAACGCCTTCGCTCAAAGCCACTATACGAAAAGTATGTATCAAAAATCCGGGCAAACCCCGGCAGGCACCCGATCATTTATTTACTACCGATAAAAACGAATTGCTTTCTGATCCGGAGATCAACGTCATTGTAGAAGTGATTGATGATTCGGTAGCCGCCTTTGATATTGTAAAAACAGCCTTACTCAACGGGAAGCAGGTGGTAAGTGCCAGTAAGAAAATGATTGCGGAAAACCTGGCCGAACTGCTTGAATTGCAGTTAGCCACCGGTGGTTCCTTCCTTTGCGAATCGGCAGCCTGCGCTTCTATTCCGGTGATCCGCAACCTCGAAGAATACTACGACAACGATCTGCTGCACAGCATTCAGGCAATTGTGAATGGCAGCACCAATTATATCCTTACCAAAATGTTTGAAGATAAACTCGACTACCGCGATGCGCTGCTGCAGGCGCAACAGCTTGGTTTTGCTGAAAGCAATCCTAAGCTTGACGTAGAAGGGTTTGACGCAGTAAATAAATGGACCTTCCTGCTGACCCATGCCTATGGCATTGTAACAACTTCGGATAATATTTTATTCAACGGCATACAGAATATCGAAGGTTTTGATGCACAGGTGGGAACCGAAAAAAGCTGGACCATTCGGTTGGTGGCGCAGGCCAAAAAATTAAATTCGGGTAAAGTAGCAGCCTTTGTGTTGCCGCAGTTTGTAAAACCCGACAATCATCTTGCTTTCGTTCGCAACGAATACAATGGCGTAGTCATCGAAAGCAGTTTTGCCGATAAGCAATTTTTCTATGGAAAGGGTGCCGGTAGTTTCCCCACCGCCTCAGCGGTATTGAGTGATATTTCCGCCCTGCGTTACGGGTACCGGTATGAGTATAAAAAAAGATATCATCATACGCCGGGCGAATTGAGTGAAGACTTTTATCTGCGGGTTTACCTTAGTTTTCAGCATGAGCAGGAAGTGCCCCGCGATCGGTTTGAACGCATTGAGGAGTGGCATGCCCGGGAAGACCGGAAATACCTCGCCGGTCTGATTCATGTGTCGCATTTAAAGGAAAGTAATTGGTGGAAAACCGATGGTAATTCGTTGGTGCTTTTACCCGATTCCATTGTGGAGAGCAACGAACTAAGTCAGGTAAAAAGAAAAAGCCTTGAGCTCGCCGGTTTGCGGTTGTAATGGATTACGATTGTCGCAACGTCTCCCGGAGGTACGGAGGGGACATTGCGCATGTAGCGTTTAAATCGCAACTCCCTGCCTGCACACCTATCGGTTCACAATCAGAGACGTTGCTCGATTTGCGGGTCGAATTCAAGCAACGTCTCCCGGAGGCACGGAGGGGACGTTGCGCAATTAGTACGAATGCAATGAACTAAAGCTGAAAATTGAACATCAACCCCGAACTGAAGCTTATAGCGATTTGCAGCCGATTGTTATTCCATCCACCTGCATAGGAGTAAGCCGCATGTTATCGGTAGTGTTGTGTTGCCTTTAGAAGTCTGCAAGTTCGTAGTTTGTGCTTCGTCCACCTTGTTGCTCCTGTCGTAATATTCCCTTATCAATTAAATCCTTAATATCACGCAATGCAGTATCGGGTGAACATTTGGCAATCTTTGCCCATTTTGATGATTTCAGTTTTCCGTCAAATCCGTCAAATAGTTTGTTTAGCACGGATCTTTGTCTTTCATTAAACTCAGTACTTTCGTGAATTTTCCAAAACTTGGTTTTGCGTAATATTTTTTGAAGAGTAGTTTCTGTTGCCAATATTGAATTTTTAAGGCAATGTAAAAACCAGTCTAACCAATTTGAAATATCCCCACTGCCATGTTGAACCTTTTGTAAAACCTCGTAATATTTTTTTCGTTCTACCAGGATTTGGCTTGACATACTATAATATCGTTCCGTTGTCCTGTCTGCACGGGCAAGCATTAAATCT
>JBGSNV010000074.1:0-5057 GCA_041739485.1 Chitinophagaceae bacterium | reverse complement strand
ATGATGCTTTACGAGCGAACTAAAGATAAGAAATACCTGGACTTTTCATTACACATTGTCAATCAGAGCGAAGCCAATCCCAAGCACAGGCTTTTGAGCACTATGCTCGAAAAAGGTGAATTTTATAATTCGGGAGATGGCAAAGCATACCAAACAATGGCAAACCTTTTAGGGTATTTATTGATTTATCGGGCCACAGAGGATAAGAAGTACCTGGATGCCGTAATGCATGGCTGGAATAAAATCAAGGCTCAACATTTGATTGTCTCTGGGGGACCTTGGTCAGGGGAAAGAGAAGGTGATGAAACGTGGGGTGTTGAATGTTTCTCACGTATGTCTGATTTTCTTCCAGAAAAGAGTTATGTAGAGGGGTGCAGTGATGCAACCTGGATGCAAATGAATATCCATTTGTATGAACTTACCGGAGAAACAAAATATATGGATGAAGCGGAACTTTGTCTGTTTAATGATGCACTTGGTCATCAGAATCGGGATGGAGTAAAGTGGTGTTATTTCACCAGACCTAATCAAGCACTACCACCATACAAAGATGATCCTGCCTATTGTTGTGCATCTAGCATACCTCGAGTGATGGAAATGTATGCTAATTGTATGCTGGGAACTACAAAGGGCAGACTTGTTATTAATAGCCTTTCTCCTTTTACTGGTTCGCTGAGCAAAACCTACGGTGAAGGGCAGGTAAAGGTTCAAAGTCAATTCCCTTATGGACAGACTGCCACCATCCGGTTTTCCAATAACCAGGCGAAACAGTTCGACTGTGAGATCAGGATGCCTATGAATACAAACTGCAAAAACATTACCCTCAATGGTAAAAAAATAGTCACCACCTTAAATGAACAGGGCAATCCTGTTATTTCAAACACATGGAAAAATGGAGATGAACTGACTATTGAATTGCAATTTATTCTAAAAGCGGAAGTTAAAACTGGTAATAGAGGTAAAAGCTGGGTTGCTTTTACATACGGTCCTGTAGCTCTTGCACAGAAGCTGGAAAAAGGTGCAGCCCAAAAGGAGCCTTTTTTAGGGAAATCCACTCAGTTATCAACGCTCAAAGGGATGCTAACAAAATCAGCAGGCGATGGCATAGCCTTCTCTGTAAAGAATTCCAATGTTTCTTTAATTCCCTATGTTGATGCTATGATTGATGACACTACGATTGTCACCTACTTCAAACTTGATTAAATGAACACGTAACCGGCCGATGGGTTTTTTTTAAAGACTATGAACAGAAGCATAAATAATTTTAAAAGTGGTGCTGCCATTGGGTTTTAGTACGCATTCAAATGCATAAAATGATTAACTTATGAGCAATAAAATGAAAATATATATAAGTGTCGTTTTCTTTGGTTTGTGCATATTCAGTTATGGAGTAACTGTAGCCCAATCGGGAGACCATCTTAAGAACGACCATGGTGTGGCAGGTAATTTATTGATCGAAAATGTTTGGTCTCCGCTAGCGGTAACCGATGCAACCGGGCTACTGGGTGAAAGGCTTGGTTTGTATCGGAATGTAAGAATGCCCTGGCTGTTGAATACGGGATGGATTTTGCAAGGTTTTGAAAAGAGGCCCGGTCCTCATACCTGGATGGGGGAGCATTTCGGCAAGTGGTTGCATACTGCTACACTTAGTTATCTCAGAAACCCGGATCCTGAGCTTAAAAAGACCATGGAGGGTCAGATCGACCGTCTTCTGGCCACGCAACTTGAAAATGGATATTTGGGAACCTATGCGGGAGATAGTAGATTCGACAACAGTCCGAATAGGGGTAACGCTTGGGATATCTGGGTGCATCGTTACAATCTCTACGGACTTCTGTTTTATGAAAGACATTTTGAAAACTCCAAAATAGTTGCCGCCTGCAGAAAAATGGCGGACTTACTCGTAAACGTGTATGCACCAGAAACAGGAAATAACATCACCAAATCAGGGACAAGATATGGTATGTCGTCAGCAACGCTGCTGGAATCAATGATGATGCTTTACGCTCGTACCGGGGATAAGCGGTATCTGGATTTTTCATTACATATTGTTGACCAGTGTGAAGCCAATCCCAGGCATCGGCTTTTGAGTACGATGTTGGAAAAAGGGGAGCTTTACAAGCCGGGAGATGGAAAAGCATACCAGATAATGGCCAACTTTCTTGGATATCTCATGATTTACCGGGCCACAAACGACACAAAATACCTGGATGCTGTTACCTATGCCTGGCAAAAAATTAAGGATCAGCATCTAACTGTTACGGGAGGGCCTTGGTCTAGAAAAGTAGGTAAAGAAACTACAAGTGAATGCTTTATGCCCCCCTCTAATTTCCATCCAGCCGATCTTAAGGTTGAAGGTTGCAGTGATGCCACCTGGATGCAGATGAATATTCATTTGTACGAACTTACCGGAGAAAAAAAATATATGGACGAAGCTGAGCTTTGCCTGTATAATGATACATTCGGACATCAGGGTCGGGATGGGGTGCTCTATTGCTATTTCACAAGTCCTAACGAGGAAGAACCGCCGTATAAAGACTGGAAAAGTTGTTGTGCATCTAGCATACCTCGGGTGATGGAAATGTATGCTAACAGAATGCTGGGAACCACAAAAGGCAGGCTTGTTATTAATAGCCTGTCTCCTTTTACCGGATCATTGGGCAAAACCTTAGGTGAAGGCGAAGTAACGGTTCAAAGTAAATTCCCTTATGAACAGACTGCTTCAATTCAGTTTTCGGGTAACCAGGAGCAACAGTTTGATTGTGAGATCAGGATGCCTGTGAATACAACCTGCAAGAACCTTACCCTCAACGGTAAGAAAATAGCCCCCTCCTTAAATGAACAGGGCAATCCTGTTGTCTCAAACAAATGGAAAAATGGAGATGTGCTGGATATTGAAATGGAATTTCTGCTAAAAGCGGAAGTTACAAAAGGCGACTCGGATACAAGCTGGGTTGCCTTTACCTACGGCCCCGTTGTTTTGGCACAAAAGCTGGAAAAGGGTGCGCCTCAGGAGGAGCCATTTAAAGGGAAATCAGCCCAGCTATCAACGCTCAAAGGGATGCTAACAAAATCAGCAGGCGATGGCATAGCCTTTTCTGTAAAGAATTCCAATGTTTCGCTTATTCCATATGTAGATGCCAAAATTGATAACACTACGATTGTCACGTACTTCAAACTTGATTAAATGTATAATCAGTGTGTAATCCGTTT
Organism: Chitinophagaceae bacterium; assembly: GCA_041739485.1. Taxonomy (GTDB): domain Bacteria; phylum Bacteroidota; class Bacteroidia; order Chitinophagales; family Chitinophagaceae; genus Phnomibacter. The sequence continues at coordinate 1,844 of JBGSNV010000074.1, read as the reverse complement.
TTTCCGGATATTGTTTTTAGGATACATGTAATAGAGATAGCATTACGATTATTTTGATATTTAAAAAATATAGCTTCATATGAAAAGAATTTTGGTGTTTATGATTTGTTCGGTTGCAATGCAAGGCCTTTCCGCGCAGAAACAAACGACGGACAAAACGATAGGGAATAAGCCGAATATAATTGTGATTTTAGCGGATGATATAGGGTATGGAAGCATAGGTAGCTATGGAGCAACGAAAGTGAAAACGCCCAATATTGATCGTATTTCGAAGGAAGGGATTCGGTTTACGGACGCAAACACACCCAGTTCCGTATGCATGCCCACCCGATACAGTTTGATGACGGGTGAGTACCCCTGGCGCCAGGAGATTGGGCTTCTATGCCGTCCGGAAGCGATGCAGCTTCCCGCTGATAGGCCGAATATCGCATCTATGCTGCAGTCGGAGGGATATGCCACTGGTGTTGTCGGAAAATGGCACCTCGGTTTCGGGGATGATCCGGTTGACTGGCGAAACAGTTTAACTCCTGGGCCCCTCGAACGCGGATTCGATTATTATTTCGGTTTTCCGATTAATCTGGACAACGCACCGGTCGTTTATATTGAAAACCATCAGTTGATCCATCCGAAAGATTCGCTCGATCAGAACGGCAGAGGCGGTGCAAAAAAGTCCCGTGTAAATTTTGATGCCATGACCGATGTCATCACAGGAAAAGCTGTTTCTTTCATTGAAAAGAACAAGGATGAGCCGTTCTTTTTGTATTACGCAACGCATCAGGTCCATGTCCCTATCCGTCCCGCTCCGCGTTTTATAGGAACAAGCAATGCAGGAATCTATGGCGATTACATCCAGGATTGTGATTGGTCTGTTGGGCAGATCCTTGAAACGCTTGACCGACTTGGACTGACGGAAAATACCCTGATTTTTTTCACGAGTGACAACGGAGCCGATAGAAGAGGTCCAGACGAAAACACAGGGTTTTCTGTAAATGCGCCCTGGAGCGGAATGAAGTTCGGTCCTAATCAGGGTGGATCCAGAGTGCCTTTTTTGGCCCGTTGGCCGGGGAAGATCAAGCCGGGCAGTGAAACCGACAATCTCATTTCCTTAACCGACTTCTATGCCACTTTCAGAGATTTATTGGGAAAAAAGGACGACAGGCAGGGAATGGATAGTTTCAGTTTTCTCGGTCACCTGCTTCCTGGATCCAAAAACAAAGCCTCCATTCGCGATTATGTGATCTATCAAGCCGGTGGAACCAGTTTTGTTGGGCTTCGGGAAAAAGAATGGCTGCTCACCATGGGTGGAGTTCCGAGGTCGATGTACCATTACCCCGAGCAGGCCAAACCAGGAACAAAGCCAATCCGCAGCACTTTGTATCACCTGACTGACGACCCAAAAGAAAAAGTGAACGTGTACGACCAGTACCCGGAGGTAGTTCAGCGGATGGAACTGATTTTGGAAAAGGAAAAGGCCAGGACGCTTTCGCCCGTTTCCCGATAACCACGATGAGACCATAACAGTGGGATAATCTGAATTTACGGATTGGTTTTGATTAAAAATGAAAATATATAGATAAAATAAATAGTAAAGATTATGAAATTTTTTAAAATTAAACTCACAAAACTATTTGTAGGAGTTCTTTTGGTAATCTTCAGTATCGTACAAGTGGGAGCTGAAGACAAGAAGCCCGTTACCGGAGTGTGGCAACCATTACCATTAGAGAGTATTTCTGGTATTATGGGAACGCGTTTTGATTTGTATCGAAATATAAGGGCACCCTATCTTTTAGAATCAGGATTCCTGATAGATGGCTTTGAAAACAGACCTGGAACTCACTCCTGGC
>JBGSNV010000005.1:0-9187 GCA_041739485.1 Chitinophagaceae bacterium | reverse complement strand
TTGGTCGATAATCTTTGAACGCCGGGTAATGATACCCAAAAAGGAAGCCTGATATTTTACAATCAGGCTTCCTTTTTTTTTTATGAAGTTAGAAAAGCAGAGGATGCATCAACGATCGCGGAGCAATAAATAAATGATGATTGCAAGACCTAGCAATATTAGAAAGCCGGTTAAACCAAAAATAGCTGCTCCGATAGCAACCCCCAGCACCACTAAAAGAAGGAATACGAAGAAATTTAATCCCATTACCGTATCAGGATCCTGCTTTTTAAAACTAAAGAAGGATTTAAGCTTCATACCCATGGCTTTCCACATAGCTTTTCTAACAAGCTTGCGGTATTGTTTGCGGGCGGCTTTGGTCATAGCTACCCCGGCAAAAGCGCCAGCCATTAATATTGCGAGGGTTTCACCACCAGGGACTACCTCATTCTTTGCTGTGTTTGAAGGAATAGTTTCTTGTGTGGAATATGATACTAAGGCCATAAAAGTTTAATTGTTTATTAGGCAAAGTAAATAAAATTGAAACATTCAATCAAGTATTTGTCTTTTGTATTTTTTAATATACGGACATTTCAAATATGGTTTTATCCTATCTGTAATTCAATCAACCCTCTCGGGATTTTAATCCACAATACTCATGAGTGCTGTTTACACAGTCATTCAGTGGGATTTTTGCTTTATCTTTTTACTTTTTGTAAAAAGATTGGTGATCGGTTGCCCAAAGTTTCATTTTTAGAAGCTCTTTAACACTCAGAGACCGTTTTTAAAGATTCTTACCTGTTTTATTGCCGGTGCAGAACACCCCCCGATACGAAGATGCTCTATTTGCACCGTTACCTGTTGGTATATAATGATATTACTTATAAATTATTTTATTAATAAGTAACGCTGATTCAGGTGCATTTTACTACTTTCAGAACCCCTTTTTAGGGTTAGATTAAAAATTCTGAAGATTTTTGGGCATTCTTGGAGAACAACTCCCCGGCTTTATTGTTAAAAGCCTACAAAAACACAATTATATGAAAATTTTAAAGTTGAGTGTTGCCATGCTAGCAATGGCCTCCATGATTGCCTGTGGCGAAGCAACCGCCCCCGAAGAAACTGCAGCTGAAGAAGTGGTAGCCCCTGAAGCTCCTGCTGCACCTGCAACCGTTGTTGATATTGCTGTTGGATCACCCGACCACTCAACCCTTGTAGCTGCTGTAACTGCAGCCGGTTTGGTTGAAACCTTAAGCGGTCCTGGTCCTTTTACTGTATTTGCACCAACCAATGCTGCATTTGACGCATTGCCTGCTGGTACTGTGGAAGATTTACTGAAGCCTGAGAACAAAGAAAAGCTAGCTTCTATCCTTACCTACCACGTTGTTGCAGGTAATGTGATGAGCACAGACCTTACAGATGGTATGAAAGCTAAAACTGTAAATGGTGCTGAAGTAACAATTACTATTAAAGACGGAAAAGTTATGGTAGACGGTGCGAATGTAACCACTGCTGACATTAAAGCTGGAAACGGTGTTGTACACGTTATCGACGCAGTAATAATGCCTAAATAATTTTATTCTATTTTATTTTAAAAAAAGACCTCCATATGGAGGTCTTTTTTTGTTGGTGAGATCAAAAAAATAAAAATATGATCCCCGACCTTTTAAAAGCTACCCCCTTTCCTTTTTGAAAATCGAAGTTTGCCTGTTGTTTTAAAATCCCTCTTATTCCTTTTAAAAAAGACCCTTTAACATCCCCACCACCGATTGGAATTTTCAGTTCCCCCGATTCCGACCGAGGAAATAAAGGCGCCTTTCCTGGAATACCCTAAACAAGCTAGATAAATGACCTAAGTGCGCTTTTTTTGAAACTATGATGCATTTATTTTGGTTTAAAAATCCCAATTTGAGTCAATTTTTTTGGCTTTTTCCTCTGAAAACTCATTTTTTTCAAATAAATTTCAAAATGGGAATATTTAAAATTCCACGAAATAATCTAAAACAAACTGCGTATTTAAAATGATAAGGTATTTGATAAATAGATGGATAGTTATTCGTTAGCAGGCTTTTAATGGTAACATCGGGATAAGTATACAGAATCTATTTATCATTTTTTTCGATGATCATTACAAAATACTGTCTGTTAATGAAGCAAATTTTACTGCTTATAATTATTTTCTCAACCCTGACTGGCTTTTCACAATTTGACGAGGCATACTACCTGGAAGCCCAACCAGGTTTTGAGAGTGCTACCAAATTCTCCAATTGGATAAAAACCGGAGCCGGAACCTTTACAAGAACCAATACAGGATCCAATAGGCGTTCTGGTTCTTTTTATGCAAGCCTTACGGGCAACCTGAGTACAGGTGCAAACATTTACAATACAAAATACAGTGTTACAACACCGGAAACCGGGGTAAATTATGTTACCGTTATTGCCTGGGCAAGAAGAAGCGGGAGCGTTACTGCTCCAGTTTCGCTTGGAATAGCCTCCTCTGAAGAAACGATTGGCACATCGGGGTTAGGTACAGTTACACCCGGTACAAGCTGGGGAAGGGTATCCTTCACCTTTCCGGCCCAAAATAACACAACCTATTTTCCGGTAATATTTGTTACTTCTAACTCTACCAGCACTTCTACTTTATGGCTCGATGACGTAGTTGTATATACTTCTAATCAAAGTACAACGGATCTTACCAATCCTTCAACAGTTGCCTACGGCTTTAAAATCGACGTAGTTGGCGATAAGATAAGTTTCGACTTTACGAAAGGCAACGATGCTCAAACCGGACTTGACAGAACTGTCATTGTGCGATTTGATGGGGTGACCAACCAAAACGGGAACCCACCTGCAGCTAGTATTAATACGCTCTATTCTACCAGTACTGAGATTGGTCCAAACCTTTTAAGCGGGGGAAAAGTTGTATATGCAGGCCCGCCTGTTGAATCATGGTCAGAAACGGTCTCTACAGATATCATGACTTATTTGATTTATGAATTTGACAAAGCACTGAATGGCACCGCCTTTACCAGCAGCACAAGAGCAACTAGAGTCATTATTTTAAAAGACGGTAAAAATGGAAAATCCGGAGCTAACAATTTTACTTGTGCCGCTATCTGGATAGGTCCGGGATCCACTTATGAAATTTTGGGCTCTGCAACCATGAACTTTGCAGATAATGGTGTGGAAGGCGGAAGCAGTGTGTATGGAACCATGCACCAAAATACGGGAAATATCAACCCAAGGAATAACTCTTCGGCAAATCTGGTGTACAAAAACGGAGGCGCACATATCAACAGCCGGCCAAATATAGCATCGCCTGATGGTAACTACCTGCCAAGGGCTACCTGGGAGGAGGGTTCTACTGCCATTGTGGATGGTCGCAAACCAGCAGGAATGGGAGGCACCGGACAAAAATTCTGGCATTTTATCTGGAATACATCTTCCCTTGAAACCGATCTTCAACTTGAAAAAGGATTTGGGGTGTTGGGAGATTTTACCATTTACAGCACAAAAGATAATATTACCCAAGGCATCCGAACCCTGTATATGCCGGATACCACCATGGAGATTGGAGGCAACCTGATTATTGATGATGAAACCAATGTGAAAATTGAATTTCCGGGACCAGCCGGCGATCAGGTTGATTATGGACCGGGCAATAATCTGAAATTTGTAGGTCGGGGCGACCAAATGCTGACAAATAATAATGTGAGCTACGATCTTTTTAGTGTAGATGTCAGCAAACCATCGGGGAGTTTAATCTTACAGCAAGATCTCAGATTGAGAGGCGGGTTAAATTATGATTCCGGCACCATTGCCTGGAATGATTTTAAGCTTTACATGGTTGGGCAAAAAGGCAATGCAGCCATGCCTCAATATATCAGCGGGGATGCCCCACTGACCGTTAAAGAAGTCATCATCAATAACACCAATAATGAACCTGTTTTGGCTAAAAGGGTTCAGAATCCGCTGGATTTAAAATATATCAATCTTCCTGACAGCAATTATGTGGTTACTTCCAACAACCTCACTATCAGCGAAAAACTGACTATGATAAGCGGTAAACTAATCGTACAATCCAAGACACTTACCCTACCCAAAACCATAGAATATAATAGCAGTCCCAAAAAGTTTTCAGAAGGGGGTGCAAATAACTTTTTTGGAGGCCGCAATACAGGCAACCTGCAGCTCACAGGTAATCTTGACCACCTGCTGTTTTGGGGTGATATTGACAACGAAATAGATACCTTCAGACTTAATTATTCCAGTCCGAAAACCGCTACCATTGCAGCACTTGATGCCATTTTTACCAAAAACTTATTGATTGAAGACAATGCCACCATGATAAATACCCTCGGCAATGAGGAGCGATTTATATGGGTACTCGACAGCCTTTTTATAAAAAATACAGCAACTCTTTCCAATGAACGTTCAAAGGTCCCAATTCTATCAGCTACTCCGGAGGCACAAAATGGCTTTGGATTCGTCATTGGCGGAAATGCCCGGATAGATGGCGAATGGCTTTGGGAGGATCCATTAGGTAGTAATAGTCGGGTCCTTTTTAAGGGAACGAAAAATCAAACCCTTTCCGGTGACCGGCAGGTATCTTTTTACAATATGGAGGTAGACAACCCGGCCGAATTAAATATAATGAATGCAACGACTGTATCTAAAAAACTGATTCTTACAAATGGATTGATCAACACCAATAAAAATTATACATTTTTGATGCAACCCGAAGCCGTGGCTTATAAGGCTTCGGACTCAAGCTTCCTGAACGGGCCTATGGTGCGAAACCTAAATATGGATGTATTAGGTATAACTCTCCTTAATCCGGTGGGCAAAAAAGGAGCATCCAATCCTTACAGACCCGTCTTATTAAATCTTACCGATATAGAAGATCCCCTTGGTTTTTCAATGGAGTACTTTCCAGGCAAAAATCCGATTAATGATGGTATTTATACTTCGGCCTTCCTTTCGGGCGTTAATCAAAAAGAATATTGGGAAATCGGTAAAGCATCTACATATGCCCGGGTTCCTGTTAGTTTAAAAATTGGTCTTAAGTATATTAAACCGGAAAATACAAAGTGGGCGCCCATTTTGCCCGATGAAAAAGATAAAGTTGGTATAACGCACGGTAACATCGTAAATGGTGAAATAAACTGGAGTTTAAGCGGAGAAGAGGAACCTGGCTTTTCCATTCGGGAAGAGGGTGAATTTAAAAATGCAGGATCATGGGCAGAGGATTCACTCGAAATATGGACACCACCCGTATCCTCCTTTAGTCCTTTTGGGTTCGGTTTTTTTGGAAGTAAGCTTATTTTACCAGTCGAACTAAGATTCTTTAAAGTTATAGAATCGAATGGCAAACCCCTGCTCAATTGGGAAATAGCCTCCTCCACTGACTTGTTGCAATTTGAGATTGAACACAGTACAAATGGAACTTCATTTTCAAGCCTGCAAATCATGGTACCCAATGGAATTACTTATCAATTTATCCATCAACAGGCTTTAAAAGGAATTCATTATTACCGGCTGAAGTGGAAAGAAAAAGATGGAAAAGAAAAATACAGTTCCATTCAAAGTGTAGCACTTGGTAAAGATCAAACCGAGGTTTTTGCTGTAGGTCCCGTGCCTTTTCAGCATCTGATCAAAGTGTTGATTTGGAGCAAAATGCAACAAAATGCAAGCTATTCGGTCTTCGATCAATCAGGTAAAATAGTCAGATCCGGTAAACTGAATTTGCAAAAAGGTTCAAATAATCTGACATTGAATGACTTGGAGACCCTTTCAAAAGGGAGTTATTACCTGAAGATTCAATTTGCCGAAGGTATTTCCTCCCTAAAACCAATCATGAAATAATCAAATCATTTAAATTTTAAAAAAAAATGAAAAACTATGAATCAGAGATTTCTGAGAGCAACTGGATGGGAAATCCTTTTGATTTTCTTGAATTCGCTTTTTTAATGAATGATAGACTAAGACCTTTTCGGCGCAAGCTATCCCAATTTATTCTCCGGCCGGTGGGCGGTAAGGCACAATCCCTTTTACCACTTCAATCAATAAACAAACCATTTAAGAAACTTTAAATACTCAATCCATTAACCGAATTTCAAAAAATCATGCTATTTTCCAATTTAATATTATTACCTGCCAGACCCATTATTGTTGTCTGATTTTCTTTTTAAAATTTCCTGAGGCATCGTTTTTTTCATTGAAAACCATGCCTTTTTTTATGCCTTATCCTTTCATCTTTCTCTAAAATCAGCGCCGGTGAAAACCACAGGGAGTTTTCATAAAACCCCCGGAAACATAGGTAAACAGAGAAAGGCTGATTTTGGCGGCAATACCCCGCTTCATCCACTTTTGTAAAAATTTAGTTGTTTATGCAACTAATTTCTCCTTACTTCGTGTTCCTGTTAATCCTATTATATTCTTCCATATGAATCGTTCCATTAAAAAAGTGGCCGTACTGGGCTCAGGTGTCATGGGCAGCCGGATAGCCTGTCATTTTGCAGGTATTGGCCTGCCTGTTTTGTTGCTCGATATGGTACCCAAAGGTGCCGAAGAAAGCACCAAACCCGCAGAGCGTAACAAACTCGTGAATGATGCCTTAACTGCCGCAGTAAAAAGCAATCCAAGCCCGGTATTTACCAAAGATGTGGTAAAACGCATCACCACCGGCAACTTTACCGACAACATGAAAGAGATTGCCCATTACGATTGGGTCATTGAGGTAGTGGTAGAGCGCCTCGATATCAAAAAAATCATTTACGATCAGGTTGAACAATTCCGTAAACCGGGTACCCTGATCAGCTCCAATACATCCGGCATTCCCATACACCTGATGGCCGAAGGCAGAAGCGAAGACTTTAAAAAGCATTTCTGCGGCACCCACTTTTTCAATCCGCCACGCTACCTGCGTTTACTCGAAATTATTCCTACCCCGCATACCAATCAATCAGTCATTGATTTTCTGATGCACTACGGAGATCTTTACCTCGGTAAAACCACCGTATTGTGCAAGGATACTCCCGCCTTTATTGCCAATCGCGTTGGAGTTTTTAGTATGATGGCTGTGATGCATGTAATGGATCAACTTGGATTAACAACGGATGATATTGATGCACTGACCGGACCTGCAATGGGACGACCCAAAAGCGCCACCTTCCGTACAGCCGATGTTGTAGGAATCGATACCCTGGTAAAAGTAGCTCAGGGAGTTAAGGACAATTGTCCCAACGACGAAGCCAAAGACCTATTCACCATTCCGGCATGGCTGGAGAAAATGGTGGCCGATAACCGGCTCGGGGATAAAACCGGAGGTGGCTTCTTTAAAATGGACCGCACCGGCGGCAAAAAGGAATTGTACACCCTCAACCTCAAAACCGGCGAATACGAGCCCAAGAAGAAACCAAAGTTTGCTACCCTAGAAGTAGCGAAACCCATTGATGATCTTAAAACAAGACTGAAAGCCGTAGTTGCCGGAACCGATAAAGCCGGTGAATTTTACCGCTTATTCCATTATCATTTATTCAGCTATATCAGCCACCGCATCCCCGAGATCAGCGACGAACTGTATCGGATTGACGATGGTATGATGGCTGGCTTTGGCTGGGAAATCGGGGCTTTCGAAAGCTGGGATACCCTTGGCGTAGCCAAAACAACGGAAGCCATGAAGGCAGCAGGTTTTGCAGTAGCCCCATGGGTGGAAACCTTTATTGCCGAAGGCAACAAAACCTTTTATAAAATAGAAAACGGAAAACGTCAATACTATGACGTTGCAAGCAAGACCTATCTCCCACTTCCGGGTGGCGACAGTATGATTATATTATCTGACCTGAAAGAAAAAACAGTTTGGAAAAACGGTGCCTGCACCCTTGTGGATATGGGCGACGATGTAGTAGGCCTTAGCTGGAATACAAAAATGAATACAATAGGTGGCGATGTACTTGCTGGTATCCAAAAAAGTGTAGCAATTGCCGAAGAAAAATACAAAGGATTGGTGATTGCTAACGAAGGATCCAATTTTAGCTTGGGAGCCAATGTGGGCATGATCTTTATGCTTGCTATTGAGCAGGAATATGAGGAACTTGATATGGCTGTAAGGATGTTTCAGAACACAAGCATGCGTTTGCGTTACAGCAGCATACCGGTGGTGGTAGCCCCGCATGGCATGGCGCTTGGCGGAGGCTGCGAATTCAGCCTGCATGCCGATAAAATACAGGCTGCTGCTGAAACTTATATCGGATTGGTAGAATTAGGCGTAGGTCTGATTCCCGGCGGTGGCGGCACCAAAGAGTTTGCACTACGTGCCGGCGATGAATACGCTGATGGTGAAATTGAAATAGAACCGCTGAAGCGACGCTTCTTTACGATTGGCATGGCCAAGGTAGCCACAAGCGCTCATGAGAGTTTCGACCTCGGTATCATGCGGCATGGCATTGATGAAATCAGTATGAACCAAAGCCGCCGTATTGCCGATGCCAAGCGCAGCGTACTCGAAATGCACAACGAGGGTTATGTAACACCTGTGCAGCGTACCGATGTAAAAGTGCTTGGACGTGGCGCCCTTGGTGCTATGATTGCCGGTTTAAATGGTATGAAACTCGGCAACTACATCACCGAATACGACCAAAAGATTGCATCCAAACTCGCCTATGTACTTTGCGGCGGCGACCTGAGCGAAGCTAGCCTTGTAAGCGAACAATACCTGCTCGATATTGAACGCGAAGCCTTCCTGAGTTTAACTGGAGAAAAGAAAACACTTGAAAGGATTCAGAGCGTGCTAAAGGGTGGGAAGCCGGTCAGGAATTAATCTTAAAATTGCAATACACAACCAAACCATCGGCACCAAAAAAGCCGATGGTTTTTCTTTTTGGAGCATGTACATTGGCTCCCTGATGCTGCATGGGTCTCCGGCTTTCCGCTGCTATCTTTTGGGGCGCCCTAAAAGTTCAATGCTCAAAAGCTTACCAATGCGCCCAAAAAGGATATACGCTGCAATCCGGGCTAATCTCACCATCGTGCTACTATGATGTTGAAATAATGCTACCCCTACGGGCATACGCGTCAACTTAAGTGTAAACGCAGGGAATAGCTTGCATTTTTCCGGGTTCTTTCTTCATAAGTACAGTATTGATAAAGGTAGTTGGTACTGTCATTTGACAATTTTTTCTTTCTCAATAATTCCAGCCACATT
>JBGSNV010000013.1:0-7661 GCA_041739485.1 Chitinophagaceae bacterium | reverse complement strand
GATCCTTATTCAGATTTTGCAGTAAGTGCTGATTCTCTTTTGAGTTGTAATCCATTTTATTAATTTGCCAACCTACATCTCTAAGTTCATTAAGTGGTTCCTGATAAATTAGATTGAATGCTTCATCCGCTTCTTGGAACAAGGCATCGTAGCGGCTATCCTGCGATAACTCTCGGTTCGTTTCAAGAACTGCTTCCTGAGAAGCTTTTTTAACTTTCTGCCTGAACTCTTCCCAATCAATTTTGGAAGACTCAACATCCATTTCTGGAGCAGCTACTACAATTACTGATTGATCCATTTGGATCACATCAGCTGTCGAATTTTCGGTCAGGTCGGTTGTAGTATTCCCGAATCCCGTTAAGCACATCAGTCCGATGCACAAAATTAAAACCAGCGTTCTCGCTTTCATAAAATTTTTGTTAATCATTTATATCGAGTAATAATTTATAATCATAATCACTATATGCTTTGATCTCGTAAGCCTGTACGTTTTCACCTTTGGTAAATGGAAAGCTGAAATCTTCTATTACTATTTGACCAATCCCCAATAATTCAAGAGGAGGGCACGTAACATAAATACTTTTCGCAGCTGTGAGAACAGATTTCAACTTTGCAAAATCCTCTTTTGGAAAACAGTCTCCCATATTACCGGTCATTATTGAACCTATCAAAACCCCGGTGATCGTTATTTCATAATCATCCTGGTTCCAACGCTCTTTAATGGATCCCTTTCTATTTATCTGGTCATAAGAGGCAGATTTAGCGACCTTTCTTCTAATGATCTCATTTTTTCCGTTGATGTTGATCATCGGCTCATAAGGCAACAAAAACCAAGTCGCACCTTCATCAATTGATAATGACAATGGGAAAAACTGATCTGCTTCAGCTGTTGGCGCATCGGCTTGCCATAGGTTTGGAGCAGCTTCACCATTTACCGCATCCACATTTATTTGATCGGTTTGCACCGGTAAAATATTGAAGGGAGGCAATACATGCTTCATCAACTCATTCTGCACTGCTGAAAAGCGTGGGATTTGTTCTATCACTTTAGAGCCTACCAGCGATGCAAATAATATGTCGGTGTCGTTAAATTTCATTAGTTCCCTGCTGTTGTTGCCAGTGCCAAAGTGCGCAGTAAAGCATCGGTACTTTGATCCTGCATTTGTTTGGCACTATCTTTAAAATCGTTTCCTTTTATGTTTAAAACACCTACCAACTCTTTTAAATTTATGGTAACGTAAGTGTGTTTTGTACCTCCAGTGGCAATTGCTTTGTTGGTTTTAGTGCCTTCACCAGTTCCGGTTCCACCGCCACCGGTTCCGCCAGTTCCATCTGGGGTAATCCCCGGAATAGTTGGTGTCTTGATCCCATCTGTTCCTGCGGTTACAACAGCTGCTTTAACTTTCCATTTTATGGAACTGCCTGCCTTTTCAAATTCTTCCTTGGCTTTCAACGCAGTTGCCGCAACTATTTTAGCCTGGTCTATCATTGCTTTTTTACGAGCATTGGTTTGCGCATCAATTTGCGCGATGATGCGTTGGTTTTCACTGCTATCACCTAAACCAACAGCTTCCTTAAATTCGTAATAGCCTTTCTTGATTTTGTCCAGGGCGATCATTAATACATTGGATACGGTTATAAATTCCAGCTTAACAAATTCGCTAAACAGTTTAAATAATAATTTTCCTCCGTTAACTGTATGCTCCCAAGCTGCACCCCAACCTTCAGTTTTAGAAACCACCCAAACAATGGCAGCTCCAATAGCTAGTACAATGGCTGGTATTAAGAAAATAGGGGCTGCCACAATATTCCAAGCTGTTTGTGCTGCAGTCCAAAGCCAAGTTTTGGCAGTTACAATATTAGTCCATAAGGCTTGCATCTTGGTAGCACTGGTTACATACTGTAATACTGTTCCAAAACCGCTAAATAATGGCAGGAGGTTGGAAATATCAAAAGCCACATCCCCCATAACAGATGCATAACCTAAAGCGCCATTTGTAGCATTAAACATGCTGATTTTAAAATCATCTACCCGGGCTTTTAACCTTGCGTTTTTTTCTGCTTGAGAATCCATAACAATAGCAGCTTGTTCATAGGCTGTATTGGTTCCTTGAATAGCAGTCGTTAATCGTTCAGCTTCATCTATGCCACTAATCATGGCAATAGCAGCGTTGCTGTTTTCTTTTCCAAACATTTTGGTAACCAATGCCTGGTCATTCATAATGCTTCGTAAGGGTTTTAATCTATCTGAAAGTGTTAAACTTTTATCTGTAAGCTTACTAATATCAACCCCGGCAGCTTGTAATTCTCTTTGTACATCTTTCGGTAAAAATCTTCCTTGAGCTAAGGATGCCATTACATTACGCAAAGCAACTCCGCCTTCAGATCCTTTTTTACCAGCCTTATCCAATAGTTGAATGTACCCATTGGCTTCTGAGAAATGAACACCTGCAGTTTTCGCAGCCAAACCACTTTGCTCTAAGGCAGATTTAATTTGTGGCAATTCCGCTGATCCTTCTTTAGCTCCTGCCGCCATTATGTTCATCATTATGGCCATTTGCTGGCTTGCCTTAATTGGGTTTGCTGTAGATACCTGGTACTGGTTCATCGCAGTGGTCAATACTTCAGCTGCCGCTGCGGTATTTCCACCCATTGTTTTGGAGAGTGTATTAATATGCGTTCCCATTGCTTGCAAAGCTTTTGGGGCTTTGGCAAGTTCAGGAGTTAATTGCGATAGAATGAGTTTGTAAGATTCTACACCAGCAGCGGCATCACCTCCAAAGGTTTTAGCGGCTTCCCTGGCATAACCTTCAATTTCTTTTAGCTTGTCTCCAGTAACATCTGTTATGGCCGATAAGTCGGCTAAGGAGCTTCCTAATTTTAATCCTGGTTCATTTATGGAATCCAATCCTTGAGATGCAGATTGTACATTCTGAATAAAGGAGTGTAACTGGATGGTACTAAGCTTGGAGTTTATTTTATCCATCGCCTTGGAAAACCCGTTGGCCATTTTACCAGCGTGCTTGCTTACCTGATTTACACCTTTGTCTAATTTATCAATGGAAGCCGATACCTTATCGGCATTAGAACTAAATTTAAGTATGTAATTTAAGTTACTATCCATTTCTAAAGTGTGGTGATAAAAACAAAAGGAAGGCTAGGTATTGCTTTCCTTTTGTCTAATAAATTGTAATTCTTTTACTCGGTTTGCCCATTCTTCATCACTGAGGCTGTCAGGGTCAATATGAAAATAGTACCGTAATTGCGCATTGGTTATACGAATCCATTCTGCTTTTTCATCTACTATTTTCGCAGCCTCTAAAGCTTTTCCAGCTTAGACTCTTTGATATTTAAAATAGCAGCTATTTGCCCGGATGCTCCCATAAAATAAGAGTCCTTGGTTTGTATTTCTTGATCACCGGCCAACCAGCACGTTTTTAATAAATACTCATTGAACTTTATAGAAGATGTTTTTGCAACCTGAGAAGCGTATTCAAACTCTTTACGGGTTGGGCTTCTTAAATAAGCAATCTTGTCTTCAACAGTAATTTTAAAAACGCCTTCGTGAGCTTTTTTCCAAGCTTCAATTTGTTCTTTAGTGATTTGTTGTTCCATAGCTTAAACCTGATTTTTAATGTTAAGGCAGATAAATGGCAGGGTTATTTCCTGAAATTTGTCGCCTTGTTTAAATTCTTTTGCAGCTTCTGCAAATCGGATGCCTGAGGCACGATCGCTTAATAAAGCATCTCCATCAGCTGGATTTCCATAAGAAAACAATCCGTCCATGGCCAAAGCAAGAACACTACCTTTTCCGGCTTTTACCAGTTTTTCATATCCACTTCGCAACATGGTGATTTCACCTTCATACGCAATGTTTCCACTTTGAATGGAGTGAGGATTCCTGCCTTTTGCATACACAGCTTCACGTTCTATCTTTTCGGTATATTTTACCGCTCGAATCTCGGTGATATCTTTTCCGCCTAAAATCAGGGTTAGGTCTGCCCATTCGTATTCTCTACTATTAAACATAATTATTAGTTGTTAAGTGAAACATCGTACCCCAATAAAACATCAAACCAACGGGCATATCCTTTAGGCCTTACCTTTAGGGAAAGCTCGATACGGTTGGTTGTTGCTACGTTCAATTTTGTATTGAATTTAGCGATCACGCCTTTATCGTCTTTATTGGACTGGTCTCTTGAAAGCTCCCCAGTGGAAGTCATTTGGTTAAAAATTGCCCTTTCAATATTGCCTTCAATAGTTTTGGCATAAAAAGGGGAAATAGTCCCATCGTTGTTCAGGTCAAAATCTGCCAGTATTTCTTCACTGGCAATATTATGCGCAACCCGGTAAGCCTTATCAATTACCCTTCTACGGGTTATTTGCCGGTAGTCATCATCTATACTAGTTGCCAAAGGATCATCACTGATATAATAGCCTGCTTTGCGTTCATGTGTCCGGAAGGTGATATAACCTTTATTGTGCAGGGCTTCTACATCGTATAGCTCCACCTTTTCATCTACAATAAAAGCGGTCAAGGTTGCCAATGCACCCCTTCTTACGGCTCCGGGATTCTCCTGTACAGGAATCATTGCCAATCTTCCGGCAAGCACTCCTGAAGCAGCTCCTAATGTAACCGGGTCAACGCTGCTTTTTTCGGTATCTCCTATAAAGATCCCTACACGGTTGTCTTCACCTAATAATAGATCTGTAAGACCTATGGCATCCCCATCGAAGGCAAAACCTTCAAGGATCACAAATAGTGGGGTGTATTTATTTTTGGTATAATTTACCGCCAGTAATTGGGCTTTTTGTTGTGCTAAAGCCACATCGTCATCCAATCCGGCTACAATAACCGGAAGAAATGGAGCTACCGGATTGTAACAGGTGAACAATGCATTAAGCCGACCATTTGAAACATCCAGCAACTTTTCTGCTGGAGCTTTCCCGGTAACTACATCTGCGGTGAACCAATCACTTGGTTTGTCGGCTTTGGGGAAACCCATTAACCAGAGTTCAGCACCTTCACCCGCTTCTTCATAGAACTCTTTTAGCCACTTGTAAAGGGCGTAATTATCAACATCCGGAAGGATTCCCAATGCGGCCACATCGGCCATACCTTTTAGGGTATATTCCTTTTCCAGTTCGAATTTATCAACAACAGCAACTGCCGAGGCCAACAAACCAAATACACCGTCGGCAGTAGATACAACGGTACCTATATTGCCATTGTCAAATTTTATATCTAATCCTGGTAACATATATTACTCTTTTTCTTTGTTGATCACTTCATTTGAAGCTTCAATAGCCTCAATATGTGCTTTACCGGCTGCAATTACAGATTTAGCGGTTTCCTCTTTCAAGGCTTCTTCAACCCCTGCAACGGTCTCCATTTTTTCAATGGCTTCAATTCTAAGTTTTGCCTTTTGCATTGGGGTCAATCCTTCTGGCTTGGAACCTTTCGTGGATTTGTCAGCTGGTGTTTTTGTAACAGGTTCATCAGCTTCAACTTCCGCAGGCCTTTTTACCGTTTTCACAGATTTATCTTTTAAAGTTCTGGAGAATGTTTTTGCATCGTGTTCCTGAAAGAACTTTGTCCCATCAGAGGTCTCGAAATACTCCTCTAATTTTGGGTGTGATTTGAATACGTCTGGTTTTTTCATCTTTATTAAATTTTAGGTTTGTAAATAAATAATGCCACTTTAATGCCCAGGATCAATAGCGCAATACCACCTATCCAGGCAAGTGTTTTTATATACCAGGGAACATATTTCACCTGTTCCGGAGGCAGGGTAATTACCGTGTCAGTTTTACGATCGCGAAATGTTGATATAATGCTATCCTTTAGCTTAAGTTGAAGCTCCAGCGAATCACAAGTGGCATTAGCGTAAATGATTTCATCCTTTTTATATAGTTCAACTTTTGCATTTCCGTTGGTCTTAGTCAGAGGTGTTTCAGTTAGGTCTTTTTCGGCTACTGAAACTCCCACCTTATAAAACGGCAGGTTGATAATAGTGTCCCTAATATTTACTTTACGCTCAACGTGGGTACTGTCAATGGTACTTACCGTATTGGTGATGGGTCGCCTTCCACAGGATCCTATCAAAAAACAGGCGAGCAGGATTAATAAGTACCTCATTAGATCGATTTTAATTGAAAGTGCATTCCGTCCTTTTTTGACCAGGTACCACCCCATTCAAATCCGGCATCAGTGAAACATTTCACCACTTTCAAAGACATTTGAGGCTTTGCCCCAAAGGCGTTCCAGGCTGCGTTAAAGTCTACGGCAATTGCCCAGCTGTGCAGGGAGTAGGTAGATCCGCCCCTTTTCTTTCTAATATTGAAACAACCGTCCCAGGACTTAATATGACAAGCCAAATCCCTATCTATAACATTCTGAAAAGCTTTCTCTAGTGGCTTTACGATGTCCTTATTACAATACAGCCTATTTGGCAATTCTGGGATTCCTGCATTAATAGCATTAGGAATGTCCCAGAGAACCATTTCCTTTCGCTCCATGTGAATGTCCGGGGTTCCATATTTTTTAGTGCAATCTGCGCTCGTAACCATAGCTATTCTCTTTTGCCGTTTAACTGTTTGTACTTTTTAAGCTCTACCAATAATTCTTTATTGGTTTCCATCAATTGCATATTCGTGTTAGAAAGCTCCCTGTTGGTTTGCATCAACTTTACAAATCGATCTTCCAACTTCATGAGTTCGGTGATTGCATTGTCTAGCCTTATAGCCATATCATCAAGTAAGGATCTGTAATAGTCAGCTGATTTTATCTCATTGTCGATTCCTGAAGACTTCAAATCCATTTTATATCTGGATCTTGAAAAGAACCAGGTAATAAGTGCTGTAAAAAACAGCATCAGAATCTGGATAATTGGTGATAGGAGGGAATCGAGCATGTTAATTTATATTTTATAGAATCCGGCTATCTGGCGAAGGATAGCCGGAGGGTTGGGGTAAATTATACTATAGCAGCAATGTGCTTGTTTTGGTAAGGCACTGCAATAAAGTAGTGTCTGTAAGACAGGTCATTGGTTTGGGTCGTAGGGTTGTTTTTGGCCTCTGCAAAATATTGCTTGGTCAAGCCTGTTTTTTTACCAATTTTCTCTTTTACGAAACATACCGATGCAACGGTATCACCTGCTTCAACAATAGCCCCGTATGCTTTTTTAACCTTCAAAGAAGTGTAAAGTGGCATTACCGGGTATTTGTGCAATTCAAAGTCGGATATAAAAGGAGCCGGCTTTCCTTTTGCGTAATCAACCAATTGATTACCGAAGTTTTTACGGTCTAGCAATAGATCGTTCCAGTGGTTGGTACATAAAACCAATCTTCGCCCATCCTCAGCCATTCCGGCTTTATCACAGGCATCTTTAAAGGCCACAAGGTCTTCATAGGTTAAACGTTTTCTTCCTGATGGATCAGCCAAAGCATCTGCTCCACCGGTTGCAGCCATTACAGGAGTATCTACGGTAACAGCGGCAGGTGCAATAGAGTGAATTGCTTTTTTGTATTTAGAAGACAAAATACTTCTGATCAGTGATTTTGTAACCACATCGATTTTATCGTAAGAAGCACCGATGATTTGATCATCGCTTAAGGTCACTACCTTAGTTTGGTATTTGTCCAAGGTAATTTCGATAGTA
>JBGSNV010000011.1:0-4424 GCA_041739485.1 Chitinophagaceae bacterium | reverse complement strand
TATGCTAACATCCGATCATATTCTAAAGTTAGAAGTAAATATTGCCAATGCTGAAATAGTACTGATTCAAATGGAAGTGCCATATGATACAGTAAAAACGGTTTGCTGCCTGGCTAAAAAACACAATAAGAAAGTCATTTTAAATGTTGCACCAGCCCGAAAAATAGATGAAAATATATTAAAAAATGTAGATATTTTGGTTGTTAATGAAACAGAGGCAGAAACCATTTCAGGAGAAGAAATTGATGTTATTGGTAATGAAGCCATCATTGCAAAACTTATTGCAATGGGAGCATCAACAGTATTGCTTACTCTGGGAAAAGAAGGGTGCATACTAAAAAACAAGCAAATAGAAATTTGTAAAGAAGCCTTTAAGGTTGACACGCTTGACACTACTGCTGCCGGAGATACGTTCTGCGGCGCCTTAGCAGCCCGTCTTAGCAAAGGAGAGAGTTGGGATGATGTCCTAACATTTGCTTCCGCAGCATCTGCCCTTTGTGTTACACGTATGGGGGCTCAACCTTCAGTACCCACCGAAAAAGAAGTTTTCGCTTTTTTAAATAAAAATAAAATCAATTATAATCATAATACAATTAAGATTTAGCAATATGTATATAATAAACAGTTATTCGTTGGCCATTATTTTCTGCGTAATCACCATGCTTTGTTGGGGTTCCTGGGGTAATACCCAAAAATTAGCAGGAAAAACCTGGCGGTATGAATTATTTTATTGGGACTATGTTATAGGAGTCTTGTTAATATCTTTAATTTCAGCCTTTACTATTGGAAGTATTGGCGATGGTGGACGCAGTTTTATGGATGATCTTGCGCAGGCAGACATGGAAAATATCGGAAGTGCTTTTTTTGGTGGTATTATTTTTAACGCTGCCAATATTTTACTGTCAGCAGCAATAGCGATTGCGGGAATGGCTGTAGCTTTTCCGGTAGGAATTGGTATTGCACTGGTTTTAGGGGTAATCATCAATTATATGGGCTCACAAAAAGGCGATCCGGTATTATTATTCTTTGGAGTTGCTCTTATTGCAGTAGCCATAGTTCTTAATGCCATAGCATTTAAAAAAACATCTACCAGCAATCAAAAAGTAACTTCAAAGGGAATACTTATTTCCATTCTTGCTGGTGTACTTATGTCTTTCTTTTATCGTTTTATAGCAGCATCAATGGATCTTGACAATTTTGTAAGTCCTGCTGTTGGTAAAATGACTCCATATACTGCGGTTGTAATTTTTGCGATAGGAATTTTCGTTAGTAATTTTCTATTCAACACCATATTAATGAGAAAGCCTATCAGCGGAGAGCCTACCAATTACAAGGCATATTTTAGTGGTGGCCTTAAAATTCACCTGGTTGGTGTATTAGGCGGTATCATATGGGGAATTGGAAACTCATTGAATCTTATTGCAGCAGGAAAAGCTGGTGCGGCAGTTTCTTATGGTCTTGGCCAGGGAGCGACATTGGTTGCTGCTTTGTGGGGTGTTTTTATTTGGAAAGAGTTTAAGGGCTCGTCAAAAAGCACCAACGTATTACTCGGTATCATGTTTATTCTGTTTGTAGCAGGAATTATTTCAATTATTTACGCTGGCCAGTAATGTGCAAATAATTCATTTGAGGTTGCTTTAATTTTTTTCACGTTGACCAAGTCTAAAAAGCAGTTAGTAGCGCTTAATGATATAAAAAAAGTAAAATAAGAGTCATTCACAGAACTAGCTCTTTGGAAGTTTAAAAATATAAATCAGATGAAAAAAAAGTTGATTGCTAGTCTTTTACTATTTGTGTCCTTTGCTATATCTGGTTTTACACAAGAAAATAAAATTGCTGATAAGAAGAAGCCTAATATTATCATCATCATCAGTGATGATCAGGAAATGAATACCCTTGGGGCCTATGGAGGGCAGCAGGTGCACACACCCAATATTGATCGCCTAGCCAATGAAGGGGTTGTGCATACCAGAGTTTACACAACGGCATCGTTGTGCGTACCTACACGATTCAGTTGTATAACTGGTCAATATGCCAGTCGGGCTCGTAATCCGCTTCACCTGCCAATGACAAGTCAGGCAACCATAGGGAATAGCACATATTTCGTAGAAGACACAAAAACCATCGCTCAAGCCTTACAAAAAGAGGGATATTTTACTGGAGCTACGGGCAAATGGCATAATTTGAGTCATGAGAGAAATAATCCTACACATCCAAGCAATCTTACAAGCGATCTCCCTAAAGATGCCGATCCAAGAGACCCTAAAGTGATATTCCAGTTAAAAGCGGCACAAAAGTATTTGAGCGAAACTATTAAACATTTCGGCTTTGATTATGCCGAATGCCTGGTTGACGGAAATTTGGAGCATTACCCTTCGGCACTTGAACACCACAATGTCGAATACACGGTGCGAGGTGCTGTAGATTTTTTAGATCAAGCCCCAGAGGATAAACCCTTTTTCTTGTGGACAGCGTTTACCACCACGCATGGGCCGCGAGAAAAAATCACTTCGGCAGATATTCACATGACAGCCGAAGGCTATAGTGACCGAGCGCTGGGTGTTATGCCTGGCCGTGAAGAAATTCTCAAAACAGTCAAACAAAAGGGGAAAATAATGGCTGAAACCGTCACCTGGATGGATGCGGGAGTGGGGGCCATTTTGGATAAGTTGGCTGAACGAGGAGATGTTGAAAATACATTGGTTATTTTCCTCTCTGACCAACAAAATGTAGGCAAAAGTACCCCATACGAGAGTGGTAGCAAGATTCCCTTTATCGCTAGGTGGCCTGCGGTCATTAAGCCCAACACGAATAATAGCACATTATTAGATGTCACAGATATGGCTGCTACTGTTATGGCGATTGCTGGGGCTAAGCCTTTGGAAGGAATGCATTTAGATGGCCGGAGCATTCTTCCGGTTTGGGAAGGCAAAAAAGAGGTTTTAAAGCCCTATATATTTACTGAGATGGGGCACACCAAAGCGATTATAGGTCCAAAATACAAGTACATCGCCATTAGATATGACTCAAGAAAGCTAAAAAAAGGTTACGTTCCTCCAACGAGTGGTTCAGTGGCTGATTTAGCACAAAGCGGTAAATTAAAAGGTTTGAGTGGGGAAACACCATTTGGTCAGGCTAAACGAATTGGTATTGTGGATCCAGATCAACTGTATGACCTGAGTAACGACCCAAATGAAACGCGAAACCTCGCAAACAACCCCGAATACAAAGAAATTTTAAAAGCTATGAAAGCAGAGCTATCCAAAGAAATTACAGCGCTGGGACGTTCTTTTGGTGAATTTCAGAAGAAATAAACCATTGCTTTCAAATAAACTGAATAGGAGTAAGTATGAATAACGCTTTATTTAAAATCTGTTTAATACTGATTGCACCGGCATTCTTCGCCTCGGCATTCACCTCACCGGAAGTCGTTTATCGAATTACTAAAACATTCAACATAAGGGCCAATATAGAGGTGGATGTTCAGCCAATGCTTTACAATGAAGCGCATGGGTTGAAAGCACCTTCCCCCAAGTTTCTGATGGGGGAAGGCTATCCTTACCATATGTACAAGGCTGAAGAACCCTCCGCAACTCAAACCCGCAAAATCAGTATTCAGGAGTATCTCAACAAAATGGAAGCGGGTTGGATTGGGCAAATCGCTGGTGTTTCCTGGGGTGCTCGAACTGAATTTAAGTTTAACGCTCAGATCATTCCCATTGACGATAAGACGGGGATGCCCGAGCGCATGCCGAAATGGACGCCGTCTCTTATAAACCAAGCATTTAACCAAGATGATCTCTATGTAGAAATGACCTTTCTTCGCTCCCTGGAAGAGCATGGCTTCAACATCAGTTATAAACAGGCAGGCCTTGATTTTGCCAACTCTGGCTATCAGTTGTGGTGTGCTAATGCTAACGGACGCTCTAATTTGCGGATGGGCATTGCACCCCCAGACGCAGGCCACCCACAATTCAATGATGCGCCTAATGCAATCGATTATCAGATTGAGGCCGACTACTCCGGGCTTATCGCACCAGGACTGCCGCAGGTGCCGATTGATCTCGGTGAAAAATTCGGACATATAATGAATTACAGCGACGGGCTTTATGCCGGACAATTTATAGGGGCTATGTACTCCGAGGCTTTTTTTGAAACCGATATGCGCAAGGTGGTTGAGAAGGGTCTGGAAGCAATTCCATCTGAAAGTCAGTATGCCGAAGTTATCCGTAATGTACTTACATGGTATAAGGAGGGCATCGACTGGCAGGCCTGCTGGAAACGGGTCAAAGATAAGTATGCTGGCCAGTTGCACACTAGACCAGGTGCGAAAAACAATTATTTGGAAATGCACCACGACGGAATTGATGTGCGGGTGAATGGTGCGTATGTGGTGATCGGCCTGCTTTACGGAGAGGGCGATC
>JBGSNV010000408.1:0-8064 GCA_041739485.1 Chitinophagaceae bacterium | reverse complement strand
CTTCGCTGCGCATATGGCTTATATACATACCCCCATATGGACTTGCGGCTTTACAAAGTGCAATCAGCTCATTGGTTTTGGCATAAAATGCCGGTGGGTAAATCAGCGAAGAACCTACCCCAACTGCTCCTTCCTCCATAGCCATGCGAACCAATGCCTGCATGCTATCCAATTCGGCAGGGGTAGGGTCGCGATCCTCTTCTCCCATTACATAAATTCGTACAGAAGTAGCGCCCACAAAGGAAGCTACATTGCAACTCACGCCTTTGTCTTCAAGATGTTGCAGGTATTCTCCCAGCGTATTCCAGACCACTTCAAATTTGATATCTCCCTGCCCTTCCTGCATTTCTTTTTTCATCTTTGCATTTAAAGGGCCCATACTCCATCCTTCCCCCATTATTTCTGTGGTTACTCCCTGCCGGATATCACTCTGACTCCGGCCGTCTTCCAGCAAAGAGACATTGGCCCAGCTTAGCATATTTATAAAACCCGGAGCAACGGCCAACCCTTTGGCGTCCACTTCGTTGGCTCCTTTTTTGCCCGATAGATCACCGATAAAAGTAATGGTATCTCCGTTGATGCCAATGTCGGCCGGATAGGGTTCGCCGCCCAATCCATCGTAAACCGTTCCATTTCTAATGATGGTTTCATAAGCAGGTGTTTGGCTACAAGCTGCCGTTAACAACAATACAAATCCAAAGATCAGGTAACGCATGATTTAGTTTTTTCTGTTTGCTTTAAAATTACCATTGGGCTGCATAAAAGTTGCCGCTTCTGCAGATGTCCCTTGTTTTTTGTCAAATTGAATCTGATATCCCGTCATGGCTTTCAAAGCGAAGCGATGGTTGCCTGTTGGGATCAGTTCATAAGGTTTTTGCCCCGGCACTTCGGCAATCAACGTTTCCCCTTGTATATAAATCTTTATTAATGTACCGGCCAATTCATACTCGCCGGTATAGCCCTGCAATTCCACAATGGTGAGGGAGGCAACTTGGGGTATTTTTTTGAATTCGAGTTGCAACTCAGGTGCTTCGAAACCATAGGCATTTAAAAATTGTATATCTCCCTTGATGTCGGTGTTAAACCTGAAAGAAATATCTCCTTTTTCACTTGTATCTATTTTTTCGCCAGGTTCAGTGAAATAAGGGACGAATATGTCGAAATGCCAGTGTTTTAGCCATAAGGTTTGTTTCTGCGTTCCTGCAAACAGACTGTCATCTTTTAAATAAATGTTGATATTCCCATATCCCGGATGGTTATAGGTGCCTGCATAGTCAGTAAGCAGGTGCGACATTTTAGTGCCGGTTTTTCTCGTATCACTGCTTTTTTCACCAGCTTCTTTTTGGGTCTTTTTTTCTTTAGCGGTGGTTTCTAATAATTCTTTGTTCCAATCTATCTGAGTTAGTTTTAGCATTCGGTCCGAAATGATGTTTCTAACAATGGCAGATAAAGGACGAAGGCTTTGGTTAGTTAGAACAATGATGCCTATGCTATCCGAAGGAAAAAAGCCTGTACTTGCAATAAACCCATCAATAGCACCGCCATGTTCTACCCGGTAATGCCCACGGTAGCTTGTCAGGCTCCATGCAAAACCATAGTTGGAGCCGCTGATATCCGGGTGAAGATTATCCGGAACACCTGAGCCGGAAACGCTCTGTGCTGAAATGGCTTCTTTGTAATGTTTTGAAGGAATTACCTGTACGCCCTTGTATTTTCCACCGTAAATCCAGGTTTGTACCCATTTACTCATTTCGTTGACACTGCTGTAAACAGCACCTGCCGGTCCCATGCCTGTAATATTATAATGCGGCACTATTTTCAGGGTACTATCATTTTTAAATTCATGAGGTGATGCAAGATCTGTATCATTTTTTACGGAACTATAGGGCATATCACTTCTTGTCATACCAAGCGGTGTAAAAAATTGCTCCCGCATGATTTGTTCCCAGCTTTTTCCGGTAAGTTTTTCCACCACCACACCTTGTGCCAAAAACATAAAATTATTATACTGGTACTTTTCCTTGGGCCGGTAGGTAGGTTCCATGTATTTAATCCGCTGAATTAAACTGTCCCTGTTTTCGCTTTGGTTGAGGTACCAGGAAATATCATGTCTTGGTAAACCTGTTTTGTGGCTCATCATATCCCTCAGGGTAATCAGATTATTCATGTCGTTGTTGTAAAACTCCAGCATAGGCAGGTACTTGCGTACGGGCTCATCATAATCCAACTTTCCTTCCTCTGCCAGCATCCCTATTAAACTGGCAGTAAATGCTTTGGTACAAGAGCCAATGGCAAACAAAGTATTGGGAGTAACCGGCTCCTTTGATTGAATGTCTTTAACCCCAAATCCTTTAGCATAAATAACTTTATCTTTTTCAACGATGGCTACAGCAAAGCCCGCCGCCTTCCAATCAGTGAGAATCTTTTGGAGTTCCCCATCCAGTCCGTTTAAACGGCTGTCTCCGGCAGTAGCCTGCTTTTTTTGGGCGTGTACTGTCAAACTGCTGATGAGCAAAACTAAAAGGGATAATTTTTTCATTTGTTCATTTATTTTTTGTGCGTCTCTAAGATTATGAGACTGTTTTTAATTGTCAAATAGTTCCGATAGTCCCGGTAGCTATCGGGATCGGAACCTTAATACTCAATTGTGTTGGGTGTTCCAAAACTCATGGGGATTTCATATTCGTATTTGTAACTATTCAGCCCAATATTACCATTTTTTGGACTAATGTGGATTTCCTCTTAGCAGATAATTGATAAAGTTGTTTGAAATTGCTTGCACTTTGGATAAGGACCTAATCATACAATTACAGCAGCAGCAGTTTGCCGGATAGTAAAAATTAATTGCTGGGCAAGAGAAATTAATTGCTGGGTTACAAAAGCTTAATGAACAACTTGGAGCTTTAAATTTGTTACTTGAAGCTCGTGCTAATGAACTGGGAAATAATCAAAAGAAAAGCAGTTCTAATAGCAGCAAGCCGCCCAGTAGCGAAATGGGTAAGCCAAAGCAAAAATAAAGCTTACAGATAAGTAGCGGTAAAAAATCTGGTTGACAACAAGGGCATTCCGGAGAAACGCTCACAATTAATTCAACTCCTGATAAATTAGTAATTCATACGGTAAACCGGTGAAGTTGCTGTGGTCTATGCGCTTTCAAAAGTAGCTCCTTCGGATTGCAAACGTAGGCAGGTGTAGGATATACCACCTATTAAGTTGATGGTAACAGAACATCAAAGCGAAATAAAGAGTTGCCCAAGATTTCAAACAATCAATAAAGCTGCTTATCCGGCAGAGTTTAAGCCAGCCGGTACTATGTGGCTCTAATGTGCATGCAATCGGTTTTTATTTTGTACAAAATCAGTTGTTGCCCAATGCCCGTAATACAGAGATTTTTTATGTTTTGTTTGGGTATATGGTTGGTCAGTCTTTTTCGGTAAAAAATATTAAATCTTTTGCATAGAAATTAGGTCCTTTTAATGCTATTGTTTAACACCTTAAGTATTGAACAGGTAAGATTTACGCCATCTCATTACATTATGGTGCCATCATAGAAGGTATGATGTTGTGTAAAAAGCTATTTCCACCCGAATTAACCAAACCAAACCATCCCCTGTCGTCCCAAACGGTTGGCGACATTTTTTCGCTCAGGCAGGTTATACGCATGGTTCTGTAATACTCCCGTACAATGTTGGAGTTCCGTTCGGCAGCATTGGCATCACGCCCTACCCCAAACTCCCCATAGTTAACAGGCACATTTAATGTCTTTGCATAATTTGAAACCGTTCTTAGCGAGTTAGCTATGGAACTACTACCCGGCCACGCTGTGTTGCTTCCGGTTTGTCCGCAAAACGCCCATGGGTCGTATGTGTGCACGTGGAACGACAAGAACTTGTCTGTGCCACCACCCGGAAGACTTGCAATGGATGGATACACATCATCTAACTGATTATGATTTCCCATTCCGTTAGTAGAAACCATCACTACACGATTGGTATTCAGGCCACCTGTTGCCCTGATTGCGTCATAACCAACCTTATTTATTTGCCGGGTTAATGCCAAAGCGGCACTGTTAGACGGGCTTGCTCCACCACTCCAATCACCAAACACACCATGTGGTTCATTTAGTACCTCAAAAACAAGTAAGTGGGAATAGTCTTTAAAATGGGTGGCAATTCCGGTCCAAAGGTTGGTAAAAGCGGTATTGTACTGTGCCGAACCGTTATAGTTATTATTCAGCCAATGCTCATGATGGGTATTTAAAACAACAATCAATCTTTTACTGATTGCATAATCAATCACTGCTTTTAACTGAATAAATCGGGCATTCGTAAAATTTATATTGCCAGTAGCATTGGCAAGGGTATTTCCACCAAAACCATCCATCCAGGTTACAGGAATACGGACATGTCTCATGCCGGCATTAGCATACAGGTCAATAATTGGGTAAATAGAAGCAGGACTGGTGCTTTGTAATGCATAATCAAACGTATTTCCCAGGTTGAAACCAGTGCCCATAGAGTCGATAACCGCAGCAGCCGAAACAAAAGTGGGGGGTGGTATTACCGGAGGTGGGGGTGGAGGAGGAGGAGTCACAGGGTTACTATCTTTTCCACAGGAAAATTGAGTCATTAAGGATAAAGACATTATTAGTATTAGAAAAACATCCTTATATAATTTTATAGTTATGTTATTTTGCATTTTTATTACTAGGTTTCAACTGTTGAAAATTTATTTTATTTGTAAAAATATGTAATTCTGGTTGGGTGAACCTTTCGCAAACAGGAATATTTTTACTGTAGAATAATTGTTCAAATGAAACTGACTTCATTGGCTATTGTATGAATGGTGTTGCTACAAACGTAATGGATACAAAAGCACCGGGCGACGACTTTCCCCACACAGGAATAGGGATACCCTGTTGCAGTACTGCGTGAATATTAAATATTCCTGCGGGTTTGAATTGAGCATGCCCTGAATTTGAAAAAAAATACAGGAGAAAATAAGCGAAAAAGTAACCATTGAAGGCCTCATATAATTTATTTAAACTGCACGCTTTAACAGGGCAATTTTAAAAACTGTAAATTATTTTGGTGCATTTAAGGCAAAAGCCGCCCTACAAACTTTTACAAGTTGTAAGACGACTTTTTTCGACTGCTTGCTTATGAAACAATTTTCCGGGATTCTTATCCCCTTAAACCTATTCGATTATAATTTTATCAGTAAATAAATTGTCCTTATTGCCAATTTTAATAATATAAAGTCCTGCGGGAATGCCACTTATATTCAGTCTTGTAATACCAGATTGGATCGTTCTCTGGCCAAATGTTTTAATCAATCTTCCATTTAAATCCAATATTTGAATGGTAGTACCAGGTTCAATATCTTCTCCTTGTAACCACAAGATTCCCCTTGCTGGGTTTGGATACACCAAAGCCCGCTGTACTCCGTCTTCAAAATTTAATTGAACGATCTTGCTGTAACTGGCCTTCCCATCCAGATCTAACTGCTTCAATCTATAGAAATTACTTCCTTTTACCGGGGAATTATGGGTGAAAGTGTAGGATTGTTGAGCATTACTATTACCGGCACCTGTTACAAAATCCAGCCGTTGCCAGAATTGATTATTGCGGCTATGTTCAATCTCAAAACCTTTATTGTTGTTTTCAGTTAAAGTTTCCCAAGTAAGAAGTGCAGTGTTTTTTTGCTTAACACCCTCAAAAGCAGCATAGGTTACTGGCAGGGGAACTACGGAGGTAAATACTACATTGTCGATATATACGGTACTGCCTGAACTAGCAGAAAGCAGTATCTGATTTACATTGGTAAGCCCCATGGAGGCAAAAGCGCTTAGTGGAATATCAAAACTTTTCCAGGTTTGAAGGGGTAAACCGCCAAGATTTGTAACTGCATTATAATTGAACTCCTGTGCTGAAGCATTTACAAGTTTTACCTGAAAAGCGGTTGCAACATTTGTATAAACATCCAGATGTAAATGACTTCTGCTGCTTACATCAATGGCCGGAAACTGAATTTGACAATAATTGGTTCCTGTTGTACCTCCAAAAAAGTATCGCTTTAAATCGTTTCAATCAACATTTACATCCCTAACGGAAGCCCTGTTTGCATTTATGGACCATGTGGTAACCGGCAGATTAGTATATTCATTGCTAAAAAGGGATTGTACACTTGCCTGTGGAACAACTGGAATTTCGGGTCCCGTGTTGGCTGGATAAACCGACATGGTAATTATGCCGGGTAATGGTACAGTATTAAGTGAGCCGGTTATGGCGGTTTCACCACCTGATATAGGTGTAAAAATAGAACCACCCGCAGTAATATCGACCACCGAAGGATCCGTTGCTACATAGTTAATATACCTTTTTCCTAAAGTAATATTCGTATTTACACTATTGATGGGATATACAGCTACAAGATTGCCCGTATTGGCAACAGCTTCGCCAATAAAGCCCTGAAAAGTTTCTGTGGGAATGGTTAATACAGGTGCCCCAACCTCGCTGCCAAGGGTTTCAAAACGGATATCATCTACAAAAATATCGTAAGCGCCTTCATCCTGTCCCTCACTGAATTGAAATAAACCTCGCTCTGAGCTAAGTTTCGACGGATCAGGTATAGGGAGAATGACTTTTTTCCATGTGGTATTAACCGAAATATTAGCCTGTGAAACCACAAGTGCATTTCCTCCATTGCTATTACCGAATCCGGCAAGGTTAAGGTTGGCTGTTTTGCTTGCCTTTATATAAAAGGTAAGGGCATTATAGGTGGAGAGGTTATTACCCATGGCTGTTTCGAGGCGACCGCCGGAATAATTTCCGGAACCGGCAAGGGTTATTTTTAGTGAAGAAGACCCGGTGTATGCCTGAAGATTAGAAACGGAGACATTATTATTGGTAGAACCAAAACCTGTAAAAGAAACACCCGGAGCATAATCATCATCAAAAACAACCTGTTGGGCATTCAAATTAATAAAACAGTAAAGATTTAAAATTAGAATAAAGTAACATTTTTTCATTTGGCAATAATTTTTGGATTATTAAATTATGGGATACCTTTTAAGCAATCTATAGGCTGTAAAATTGAAGCAGTTAGGCCCAAATTGAATGCCTGCTATTCTCCAATGTGTGTATTTCCTTATCATTTTCTAAAGGAATGATAACAGAGTGAATGGTTGCTATGCGTTTATTACTTGAATGATTATAAAGGAAAGAACCGAAAATTACAAATGATGAATGGTCACCAAATTCATTTTTTGCTGTAATAGTTACCCCAATACAGTTTATTGATAATCCTGTATAGTACTATCAATTAAAAAAATGTAATTTTATTGTGCCTATAAAAATCTAATTGCTTGGTCAATGGATAAATTATTTATCTGTACTCGATTTCTGCTTTCATTTAAGCCACCTTAGCCATCTCAATTTAAAAGCTCAATATTCTTTGACGGGCTTAAAACAGGCTGTATTCAAATTCTTGAATTCAATTTTTAACCAACAATTGCTATATGAAAATCATATTAACAACAAACATAACTAATGGAGGCACTTTCCATAGCTTCTTTTCCAGAATTGTTTCCTATACTTTCTGGCTTTTTATACTTTTTCTTATCCCTGGCTTTTTTTCGGCAGATGTTTATGCGAATCCGCTTCCTTTTGATCAAAACAGCGCCACTGTAAGCGGCACTGTATCCGATGCAGCGGGTAGGCCCTTAGAAGGGGTAAGTGTACTTGTAAAAGGCACAGAAAAGATTGGCACTACCACCAATAAGGAGGGTCAATTTAGTTTTGAAGCACCTTCAAATAGTACTGTCCTGATATTATCCTACACCGGTATGGTAACTCAAGAGGTGCCATTGGAGGGCCGGAGCTATGTTACCGTAATTATGAAAGAGAGTGAAACTGTCATAGATGATGTGGTCGTGATAGGTTACGGTACCGTAAAAAAATCTGATTTAACAGGCTCTGTATCGAGGGTGAAAAGCGCGGATCTAACAGCTTTCCCGGCAGTTGGAATTGCGCAAGCTTTGCAAGGCCGGGCTGCAGGGGTTTC
>JBGSNV010000360.1:0-4029 GCA_041739485.1 Chitinophagaceae bacterium | reverse complement strand
AATTTTCTTTTGCCAATATAGCAAAAAGGACAAACTACATCAGACCAGATTTCTATTTTCATAGGTTCATTTATAATGCGCAGGCTAAAGCCTGCTTTTTTTATTTGTCATATGGGTCCGAAGTTTCGGACCGAACCTTCGGATGCCCAATGATCATTTTTGCTGGGTGTGCAGCTTTTCGTGGGCATTTCATTTTCTTGATAATTCTATACTTGTTAATACGTAAGGTTTTGCACAGGGTGGCACCCTTATCAGGGGTTGGTGGACCAAATGGAACTTTCTTTCACAAAAACCCGACGGTTCAGTTTAAGCTGCGCTACTAATAGTTCGGCAAAATCTTCGGGTTGTATCATGCGTTCCTCATTGTCGTTGATCAGGTTGGCACTTTTGGCAAGATCCGTTACCACGGTACTTGGCGTCATAGCGGTTACGCGAATATTGAATTTACGGACCTCCTGCATCAGCGATTCCGTCAATCCCATCAATCCGAATTTGGAAGCGCTGTAGGCACTTGCACCGGCAGAAGCCCGAAGCCCGGCTGTGGAAGCCACATTTACAATATCCCCCGTTTTTCTTTCCATCATCTGCGGCAATACGGCCCGCGTGGCATAGTACACGCCAAAAAGATTCACTTTAATTTGTTGTTCCCAATCTTCGGGACTTAACTCCATAAACTTGCCGAAAGTACCGGTACCTGCATTGTTGATGAGGATATCGGTAGGGCCAAGGATAGATTCGATGGAAGCGATCCCTTTTTCTACTTCGGAACGATTGCTGATATCGGCTAAGGCAAAAGTGGTTTTTACGCCAATCGCTCTCAATTCGGCGGCTACTTCCTGCAGGTCTTTTTCGGTTCTGCTGATCAGTCCTACATGCGTACCCTCGTGGCCAAGCGCAATGGCAATTGCCTTACCAATCCCTTTACCGGCGCCGGTTACTATTGCTGTTTTATTTTTTAAAGATTCCATTTTTATTATTTTGATGCTTCCCTTCTAAAGAAAAGCGTATTTATAAATAGTTGATTCCCTTCTATTAAAATCAGACCGCTACCTTTTCCAGTGTAGGATAATCGGTGTATCCTTTTGCTCCTGATGTATAGAAGGTGCTTTGATCCGGTTCATTTAGCGGGGTATCATTTTTGTAACGCTCTACTAAATCGGGATTGGCCAAAAACGGAACACCGAAAGCAACAAGGTCTGCGTCACCGGCATCAAGTACTTCATTGGCCGATTCCTTGTCAAATCCTTTATTAATAATGAGGGTGCCTTTAAAAAGAGGCCGGAAATGTTTAGCTACCTCGCTTACCAGGAAAGGAATGTCTTCTACCGGAGTAAAAGGTTCGGTCAGATGCAGGTAAGCAAGACCGTAGTCATTCAGTTTTTTTACGATATATTCAAATACAGGAATCGTCTCCTCGTCAGCTTCCATGCCAAAAGCTCCGTGTAACGAAGGATTCAACCGAACCCCTACCTTGCTGAAATCAATCACACCATGCATCGCGTCAAGCGTATCGAATAAGATCCGCGCACGGTTTTCAATAGAACCACCGTAGTTATCTGTTCGTTGGTTGCTGCTTTTATTAAAAAACTGATGAAATAAGTACCCGTTTGCAGCATGAATTTCGATGCCGTCAAAACCAGCTTCGATTGCATTAGCAGCCGCATTTTTAAAATCCTCAATCGTCTGCGCAATATCTTCTGCGGTCATTGCTTTCGGTGTTACTGTCGGTTGAAATCCGTTTTCGGTATACGACTTCTCATTGGGGTTGATGGCAGAAGGGGCAAGGGGTAATTCCCCGTTATGAAAGTCGGGGTGAGAAATACGTCCTACATGCCAAAGTTGCGCAAAAATAGCACCGTCATTGGCGTGTACGGCCTTGGTTACAAGTTTCCAGCCGGCAACCTGTTCAGGGGTGTATATGCCAGGCACATTGATATATCCAACGGATATCGGACTGACGTTGGTTCCCTCGGTGATTAATAGTCCTGCTGATGCTCTTTGTGCATAATAGGTAGCGGTAAGTTCGGTAGCTTTCTTTTCCGGATTATCGGAGCGGCTGCGTGTCATAGGTGCCATTACCATGCGGTTTTTCAGCGAAAGACCGGATAAATTCCAGGGATTAAAAAGTGTGGATGTTTGCATAATATGTTATATAAATTTTTAATTTATTTAAAAAAGGGAAGTTGTCATTCTGATGAATGCCTGGGTGTGTTTACCTATAACACATTAAACAGAAATTAGTTGATGCACCCTGAGGTTGATTGGTTCACAACAAGTTAGGAGTTTCGTGGTCGTGTCAAGGGCAACCTGATTGATGCCGGATAAAGAAGCTTTGCAAACGGGGCTTTCCGGAGCATGCTCCAATAGCACTTCTGCCAGATCTGAGTGGGGTAGGATACCGGATATTTTTTGCAACATGCTTGCGCTGCGGTTGAGCAATATCACGGTTTTTCGGGTGGCCACTTCCTGTATTTGTTCGGCAATAGTTTCCTGAGCATCCCCAGGGGCTGCTATCACTATGATATCCGCTTCCCAGCCGGCTTCCTTGCTGCATAGCAAATTTTCAGTCAGCGCAGACTGATAATGTTGTCCTACAATCAAAGAAAGC
This sequence comes from Chitinophagaceae bacterium, assembly GCA_041739485.1. GTDB lineage: Bacteria > Bacteroidota > Bacteroidia > Chitinophagales > Chitinophagaceae > Phnomibacter. The sequence continues at coordinate 1,421 of JBGSNV010000360.1, read as the reverse complement.
GCAGTAAGTTTTTGCAAACCTTCATCCATCAATAAGATCCGGTAACTTTTACAGATACTTTTTGCCAACCATATACCATCTTCACTTCCGGCGCCAAGAATAGCGACCGTATTGCTATACCTCATTCAATCATTTATTTATTGGAACCGGCAAAGGTAAACAATGTCTTTTCGATACCACTTGCCTTAAGTTAAGAAATAGACTTGATATAGATCAATCAATCGTTTGCAGCACGCCGGTTCAGGTTTTTCCGGATGCGGCTAAGGGTTTCGGGAGTTATACCTAAATAGGAAGCAACGAGCTGTTGGGGAATGCGTTGAATCATTTCGGGGGAAGCATCCATCAGCCGCACAAATTTCTCCTCTGCCGTAAAACTCAGCGAGTTGATCAGTCTTCTTTCCTTGGAAATAATGTTCATTTGAAAAAGCTTTCGAAAATAGCGTTCCATCACCGGAACCTGATCCACCATTTCTTCAAAGCCATCGAGGGTAATCATCAGCAGCTCTGAATTTTCAATTGCATCGATATTGTAAGTGGAAGGCTCTCCCGACAAAAAACTAAGCGTATCGGCCATCCACCAGCCTTCCCAGGCAAAATGAATCATATGTTCGTTTCCTTTTTCATCGACATTATAGCTCCGCAGGAGTCCTTTTTCTACAAAAACCATGTGTTTGCATTCATTGCCTTCCTGCAGAAGGTACTGTTTCCTGCGAATTTTTTTTGGAGCAAAAAAAGTTTTGATCAAGGTCTTTTCTGCCGGTTGCAGCATGATTTTTTCCTCAATATGGGTAAAAAAGACTTCGAACATAATATAAAATTAGCACCTAACCGGCTAATTGTCAAGGGTAAACCCCCATTTATGCATAAAAAAGCGATGAAAACTTAACAAAAAGCATTTCAGCATTATAAAGAGGTGGTACCGATCATCCGAAGCTTCGGATGATCGGGGGAACCGGCTTTTCAAAAAATGCTATTTTATTTGTCATGTTTTAATCCCGGTTTATCCGGGATGGAACCTGCCTGTCGGCTGCTTGTTGGCAGACAGGGCAGAAAAGTCCCCCCAAATGATCATTCCCCTGCTTGCATGCTCATAGGACAGGAGTGTGCGACATCTTATAGGGTTTTCTTGTACGTAAACAAATATTATTAGTCTGTTTTCAGATTACTTATCTGATTCAAATTAAATCGATTGATCAATAGTAAGTGTTCATTTAAGAAAAAAGCAGCTTATTAGGAATCCGCATGCCTTTTTCATCGTCCAGCACTTTTTTCATCACTTTTATTAATCTTTCGGGTAGTATTTTCTTTTCTTCTTCGGTTAATGGATGTACAATTTCAATAAATTCATCCTGATCATCGTAGTAGCCAAAATGCAAATCGTAATAATCATTCAGGTGTATCCGTAAGGAGATTTCTTTATC
>JBGSNV010000357.1:0-8977 GCA_041739485.1 Chitinophagaceae bacterium | reverse complement strand
GCCCCATGGAAAAGTTTATTGTATCCGCAAGAAAATACCGGCCGCAGAATTTCAATACGGTTATCGGTCAAAAACATATTACCACCACGCTAAAAAATGCGATCGCCAACAACACGCTTGCGCACGCTTTTCTTTTTTGTGGCCCGAGAGGGGTGGGTAAGACCACTTGTGCCCGGATCCTTGCCAAAACCATCAACTGCGACAATCTGCAGCCCGATGGAGAGGCCTGTAACAACTGTCAAAGTTGTAATAACTTCAATGAAGGAAAGTCTCTCAATATCCACGAGCTTGATGCTGCAAGCAACAACAGTGTGGATGATATCCGCGATCTCGTAACGCAGGTTCGCTTTGCCCCGCAATACGGCAAATACAAGATCTATATTGTGGATGAGGTACACATGCTTTCACAGTCAGCTTTCAATGCCTTTCTGAAAACCCTCGAAGAGCCCCCTGAACATGCCAAGTTTATATTGGCAACCACAGAAAAGCACAAAATATTGCCAACCATTCTCAGCCGTTGTCAAATATTTGATTTTAAACGGATAACCAACGCAGATACGGTAGAGCATCTTGAAGAGATCATTGAGAAAGAACATATTGAGGCCGAAAAAGCGGCCCTGCAAATCATTGCTCAGAAAAGCGAAGGTTGTATGCGGGATGCTTTAAGTCTTCTGGATAAGATCGTAAGTTTTACCGGTGCCAAACTCACCTACCAAAATACAGTAGAGCATCTGAATTTGCTGGATGAAGATCAGTATTTTAATATGCTGGAAGCACTGGTAAATCAGGATATCGGGGGTGCTTTGCTCGCTTATGATGCCATCAATGCCCGGGGATTTGAAGGGGATATGGTGCTCAATGGTTTTGCCGAAGTCATGCGGAATCTTTTGATCTCCAAAGACAAAAAGGCGGCTGCCTTGCTCGATGTGCTGGAAGGTATGGCCGACCGGTATGTGGAAACTGCTTCTAAAATTTCAGTAAGTTATCTGGTTTCCGCCCTTCAGGTACTCAGCGAAGCTGAATTAAGTTACCGAATGGCCCGAAACCGGCGGTTACATGTGGAAATGGCTTTGATCAAATTATGCTATTTGCAGCAGGTCATTGATCTTGCTGTGCATGGGGAAGGCAGGGTACAGCAAAAAAGACGCATGGATGCCCCGGTAGCTATCCGGGAAAAACCGATCAATCCCATTTTGCTGAAAACAACCGCAAGGAATAATGAAGCTGCTCTAACGATTCAGCCGAAAGCGGTATCTGCTCCCGCAAAGCCTTCTGCACCACCTTTACAAAATCCACCCGAAGCAGGGCCTGTTTCTCCGGTACAAAATAAAAAAGAGGCTTCAGTAACGGTGTCCCTTCCAAGGACAAGCAAAGGCACTCCACCACTGCCGGGTAAAAAATCTCTACTCGATACCCTTAAAAGGGAAAAACTCGCCAATAGTGGTACTGTGGTGGAGGAAAAGCCAATTTTGGCTCCTGATAAAAGCATCGTTCAGCATATCTGGAATCTGCATATTGAGGAGCTAAAAAAGCTGGATAGCAAACGGACAACGGTAACGAGTCTGCAAATGGCCAAGTTTCAGGTAGAAGACAATCTTGTTCGTGTACTCAGTAATACCAAAATCAGTCAGCGTTTTATGGAAGCAGAAGCTTCTGATTTGTTGACCGCTTTAAAAGAACATTGTAACAATATAGAAATCAAGTTCCGGTTCGAAGTCGTTGAGAACGAAGAGGATCAAAATAAACAGGTGGAACCCAAATACCTTAGCAGTACAGAACGCTTCCGGCTGATGGCATCGGAATATCCTGCTTTACTCGACTTAAAAGAAAAATTGAAACTCGATCTTGGTTTTTGAGGAGTTAATTCCGCAGAAATAACCGCTGTTTTAGATTCATTTGCAATCTGATATGGTAATTTGAGGATAGTTACCGAATTTCGCACAACCAAAAAAGAAATATCCAATGGCTGAAGTAATAAAAATGCCCCGATTGAGTGATACGATGACAGAAGGCGTAATTGCAAGCTGGCATAAGCAGGTAGGAGATACGGTTAAGAAAGGAGACTTGCTTGCTGAAGTAGAAACTGATAAGGCAACCATGGAATTGGACAGTTATAAAGATGGTGTTCTGCTTCATCAGGGGATAGAAGCCGGCGGCAAACTTCAGGTGGATGATTTATTGGCCATCCTGGGAGAGGAAGGAGAAGATATTTCCTCCTTGATTGCCGGGGAAGGATCGAAAGAAGAGAACTCTTCCAATGGAAAAGAAAGCGAAGCTAAAGAAAAGGAAGCCCCTTCAGAAGCCCCTGCTGAATCTAAAACAACAAAGAAAGAAAGCCTTGACCTCTCCAAAATTGGTGAAGTGGTATTGATGCCCCGTTTGAGTGATACGATGACCGAAGGGGTTATTGCAACCTGGCAAAAAAATAAAGGAGATAAAGTAAGCAAGGGCGATGTACTAGCCGAAATTGAAACCGATAAGGCAACCATGGAACTGGAAAGCTATAAAGATGGTTTTCTTTTGTTTCAGGGTGCTGAGGCCGGAGAGAAAATTCAGGTGAACGATTTGTTGGCCATTATCGGCGCAAAGGATTTTGCGATTGATGACATTGTAGAGGCAGCCAAATCTGGTGGTGGACAGCCTGTTGTTGCGGCTGAAGAAGCCCCTTCCAAAGAAGAAAAGAAAGCAGAAGCCCCTCCAAAAGCTGCTGAACCGGCTGCAGAGCAGGAAGTGGTGAATACCGGTCGGATTTTTGCAAGCCCGCTTGCTAAAAAACTGGCCGAAGAAAAAGGGATCGATCTTAAATACGTAAAGGGTACTGCAGATAACGGAAGGATTGTAAAATCTGATATTGAAAATTATAAGCCGGTTGAGGCTCCCGCCAAAGCTGCACAGCCTGCTGCTGCTGCACCTGCTGCTAAAAAGGAAGAAGCACTTGCTGCTAAAGTAGCGCCTTTTGTACCCGGAGGAGCCGGTGAAGGGTCTACCGATCATACCAACAGTCAAATGCGCAATATCATTGCCAAGCGACTCGGGGAAAGCAAGTTCTCTGCACCACATTTCTATCTGAAAATGGAAGTGGTTATGGACAACGCAATGGTCGCCCGCACCCAGATGAATGAGATCAGCCCGGTAAAAATCAGCTTTAACGATATGGTGATCAAAGCTTCGGCGATGGCACTGCGCAAACACCCTGCGGTTAACAGCAGTTGGATGGGCGATTTTATCCGCACCTACGATCATATTCATATTGGCATGGCGGTGGCTATACCGGACGGTCTGATTGTTCCGGTGATACGTTTTGCTGATCAGAAAACACTTAGCCAAATCAGTGCCGATGCTAAGGAACTCGGAGGCAAAGCCAAAAATAAGAAGCTACAACCCAATGAATTTAGCGGCAACACTTTTACCATCAGCAATTTGGGTATGATGGATATTGATGAATTTACAGCCATCATCAACCCTCCGGATAGCTGTATCCTGGCCGTCGGAAAAATTAAGGAAGAAGTTTATCGAAATGCAAAAGGCGAGTTTGCTGTGCGCAATATTATGAAGCTCACCCTCAGTTGTGATCACCGCAGTGTGGATGGCGCAGTAGGGGCGGCTTTTCTGCAAACGCTTAAAACTTACCTGGAAAATCCGGTAACGATGTTGGTATAACCATAATCATTCATTGGTAATTAAATCAGAAAGACCGGTACAGTTCCTGTGCCGGTCTTTTTTTAGTCTTTGATACATCTGATCGAAAATAAAAACCCCTTCTCTTGTTCACCGGAATATTGTGAAGGCGAATCGTGAAATAATGCCTTAAATATGGCCATGTTTTTAGTACCCATACTCGAAATTTCAGTTGAGGTCCACCAAATGCCAATCTGTCCCAGATCTCTGAAATCAAGATAATCCTTTACTCCTCCCGGTCTTGCGGAGAAGCCACTCAAATTGGTGCCTCCTGTATTTGGAGCCTCCCAATACAGTGAATCCTTAATGCTGCCCGGACTCAGATAATTCAAATAATCGTACAATGCATCCCATTCGAAAGTACTGGGAAGGTGCCAGCCTTGTGGAATGGCAACCTGAGCATCTGTCCAGGAGTAAAGCTGACCCAAAGCCACACTATTTGTGGAGTCATCATTATAATATCTGGATTTACTTGTTTTGTAATTGAGATTCATGGTCATCCAGATTTGATTATTGTACCTTTTAACCGGATAAACCTTTCCATCTCTGGGGTCTGTAAATGTAGTGTCATAAGCTGGAGGTGGGGGAGGTGGGGTATCTACTAGATTTTTTACACATCGCACACTGAAATAATTATTTGTTTTACCATAGTTAGCTAGTGTCCAACTTTCGGGAGCATTACAATTTATTCCAAATTTCCGTATCAGACCCGGGATGGGTTCGTAATCCGACCACCATTCTGTTCTCGATCCTTGACTGTTCTGTGTATTCAGATAATAATAGCCTGCAGAACGAGCTGAGAAGCCTGATGTATTGCGGGGTTGTAAGCAGGTCCAGGTAATGGTATCCATCACATCGAGTCTGTCAGGAAAAATTGCTCTTAATCTATCACACTCTGCTTTGGTGGGAAGATGCCAACCTGCAGGTACAGCCTCTTTTGCCTGATACCAGTTATACAATCTTCCATACACCGGTCCGGTAGCGGTATCATTGTTAATCAATTTAGATTGAGGTACATAAAAATTCAGATTTCTGGTCATCCATACATCACTCCCATAGGTTTTATAGGTATATTGTTGGCCGTCTCTCAGGTCAGTGAAAGAGCTGTCAAAGGTTCCAATAGGTGGTAATTGAATGTCTCCGGTAATAATAAGATGACTCTGTTCTCCGATCCTAAAAACAGAACCTTCACCCAAATACTGCTCGGTATCGAGAATACAACTGTCGCCTGCTTGTGTATTTATATAGATGGTATCATTAGCGGGCAGCGTAGCAGGTGGTTTTTTCCTGTCCTCCCAATTAAGACTGTCCGACCAAAATCCATTTCCAATAAAAATATATTTTGTAGGGGTGCTTAGGAGTTTAATTGTCATTTTAGGAGCGGCTTCCATCTTTTGCCACATGGCAAGCCTCATTTTCTTTCCCGAAAGGGTGTCTGTCGATTGGGCAGTTACGAATCCTGTAAAAAAAGCAGTAATAAATAATATAAAACCAAGGACCTTTTTCATGATGGAATTTTTGAATGATCTCTCTTTGTAAAAGATTCCTTTACTTCCTTTGATGAAACAATAGAATGTTATTATTTTTTGTAGCTAAAATTTATCCTTGCCACCAAAAACAAGTGAAATTTATTGATTTCATTATCTGAAAGTTGTATTCCAAATTTGATGCATTGGCTTTTTACAAACTATGACTTTAATTATTTTCTGCAGTAAATTCTATGATTATCTTTATAGGTTTATATAAATCAAATTAAGTAGAAACCGCTATGAAAGCAGGATTGCAGTATGCGGCAAAGGAGGGCAGGATGGAAGAAAGGAACGGAAGATGGGTGGTGGTGTAGTGGGCGAGGTCTAAACTACCCGAAGATATTTTAGCATTGATTTTGAAGGTTCTAACAGGGATAAATTATCTAATATGAAAACCATCGAAGAATTAAACGAGAAAAAAATTCCAATTGTACGTATTGATAATAGGTTGGAACAGTATAAATACATACCAATTTTTCAGGACAAAGTGGATAAGTCAAACGAAACTTTAAAAACAGTTGGGCTGCCGAAAGTGAAGAAGTAATAGTCTTTTCAAGACCACTAAAAATATCCCATATTGTAAGCATATTTTACCCTCCGGTTAACACAGATTAAATACGCCGCAGATTATGCAAGTTTGTACTTTTTCAACTTAAAAGAAAAAGAAATCTAGAATATCCTAATCTGAGGGTGAAAACTCCTTCGAAGCTTCCGATACTGGTGCTTGTCCCAGCTATCCAGGTTTTCACCTGCAACACGTGGCTGCTTGAGATGTTAGAAGCCGGAAAAGGTTAATAGTAAAAACAGGATTGCAGTTTGCAGAAGCGGAGAGTAAGGTGGAGGAAGGGAATGATAGGTGGTGCTGGTGTAAGAGCTAATTATTGGCATGATTTGATTAAATTGATTCAAAAATGCCTAAATTTGTCTTTTATATAAGACAAAATAAGTAAAAAATGACTTTTGCAATAGACGAAATTGTAAGTAAATTGTCTGCTATTCAATACAAATTGATGAAGACGGCGAATTACGGTTTTCGCAGATTCTTATGGCAAAAGATGCTTAAGCTGGAAAGACTTACCGGTATCAAAGGGCCGAGGGGTTCCGGTAAAACCACGCTGCTGCTACAATTGATAAATGAACAACCCGAACAGGAAAAGGTATTATATGCTTCTCTAGACCATCCACTATTCTACTCAACCACCTTGTATCAGATAGCGGAGTATTGGAGTATGCATGGCGGAACTAAACTGTATCTTGATGAGGTACACAAATATCCGTATCAATCACCGGGTTGGGCTGCTGAGCTTAAAGCTATTTACGATGCCATGCCGGAATTGTCCATTGTGTTCACTGCATCCTCTGCGGTAGAACTTATATCAGCAGAAGCCGACCTTAGCCGCCGGGCATCCATGTTTCATTTATCGGGTATGTCGTTTAGAGAATACCTTGAAATGTATGAGCAAATAAAATTGGATCCGGTTTCGCTTGACCATTTGATTCAGCATCACACAAACCTGGCCGCACAGCATACAGCGGCATTCAAACCATTGGTTCATTTTAAGGCATACCTACGATCCGGTTACCTGCCTTTTGGTTTCGAATTGGATAATGAAGTCTATCACCAACGGTTATTGCAAACCGTGGCAGCAACACTCGAAATAGATTTGATGGCAATAGAACCGACCACTACAAGCGGGATCATTAAAATGAAACAACTACTTGGCATAATTGCTGAAAGTGCCCCTTTTAAACCCAATATTAGTAAAATAGCAGAACAGTTAGGGGCTTCAAGAGATACGGTATACACTTACCTTCAAAATTTTGAACGTGCTCAACTAATCAATCAGTTGAATAGCAGCACTAAGGGTATGGCGGCTTTTCAAAAACCAGTAAAAGTTTACATGGAAAATGCCAATCTGTGCTATGCATTACGTACTAAACCGGACATTGGAAATATACGTGAAACATTTGCCATCAATCAATTTAAAAATGCCGGTCATAACCCCCTTGCCTCCCCGACAGGCGATCTTGTGACCGAGGGCGGTATCGTGTTTGAGATTGGTGGAAAAGGTAAAGGCTCCCGTCAGTTGGCTGGAAATCCTAATGGATTTGTATTGGCCGATGATATTGAAATGGGTATAGGTAAGCGAATCCCCCTTTGGATGATGGGGCTTTTGTATTAAAGGGCGCCTCTAAAGAAAGCGGTTTTGGTGATGCACTTAATTAAATGTTCGACATGAGCTTTTCAGGTTCATGATCATAAATTCTTAATTGCAATTATCAAAATGGGATACCTTTAATCTCCTATTATGATTGATACATCTGAAAAAATAAATGACATACAAAAGATGATGGTGTGTGAGACGAGGCGGTATCCTTTACAAAGATATTTACTCTTTGGTACTAAATCTCCGAACTTGGGGGCGTAAACTCCTTCTTAGCCGCCGATACAGGTGCATGTCCCGGCCATCCGGGGTTTTCACCTGCATCTCGTGGCTCCTTTAAGAAATTAGAAGCCGGAAAGGGTGAATACTATAAAGTCTTTTGCAAACGATAAGTTTTGTTAGAAGGAAGGTACTGAAATCAATGAAAAATTAATTAATAATGTTTAAATTCTTAGCTATCATTATCAAGTTTTTTGAAGAAAACAATATTCAATATATGCTTTCAGGAAGCGTTGCCATGAGTATTTATGCAATTCCACGTTCTACAAGAGATATTGATTTTGTGGCATTGATTAGAATGGAGGATGTACAAAAAGTTGTGAATTTCTTTAAGGAGGGTTATTATTGTGATAAGGATGCAATTGAGGAGGCAATTAAGCATAAGTCTATTTTCAATATTATAGACTATGCATCGGGGTTCAAAGCGGATTTCATCATTCTTAAAAGTGACACTTTCCGTATAAATGAATTTAACAGAAGGCAGAAACATACTTTTGAAGGATATCCGGTTTATGTTGTTAGTGCGGAGGATTTATTAATTTCAAAATTGATTTGGATACAAGATTATCAAAGTGCCATTCAAAAGGAAGACATTACAACACTCTGGGAATTGCAAACAATGGATAAAGCATATGTTTATGAGTGGGTGGAGACCTTGAAATTAAATACCTTTACTCTTCTATTATGAATGATACATCTGAAAAAATAAAAGAAATACAAAAGCAAATTTGGATGAGTAAAACCCCGATGGAAAGACTCAAGCAATTTTTAATGGATAATGATGATTTCTTTGCTTTTAGTAAAGCTATGAGGGCTGAAAATGAAAAAAACGTCAGGGAAAAGTTATAAAAACATTTTTGACAAAAAAGTGTGACATTTTTATTTTTAAAAACTTATTTGTCACAATTCGATTATCCGGCTATGCCCGCTTGGGAAGGTTTGAATTTTTTTTTTACTCAGCAAGCACAAGGTCTTTTTGCCACTGTGGTATATAAACGGTGTCTTCATTTACTGGTAATTTATTAGATATTCTATCAAGAACCTCGGCTTCCTCTTCCTCAATAAAAGCGATTATTTTTAATTGTTTGCCAACCATATTTGCAGGAATAGATAGTGCTTTGAGTACTTATTCTCTGAAAATCCTGATCGCCTGCGAAGCAATTATTCAAACTCTTTGGAGATTCTCGTCCATGTTTATCCACTTTCTCTGAATGGTGGGTCAACATGGTCCGGAATAGTGGGTCAACATCACCGGAATTTACACTCTTTTCATTTCTACCCAAAAATTATAACTTAATGATGATAATTTTATTGCAGTTGCTATTT
>JBGSNV010000351.1:0-6824 GCA_041739485.1 Chitinophagaceae bacterium | reverse complement strand
CAACGAGGAAAAATTGAATGGAACGATATCGGTGCATTTGAAAGGTAACAACGAGCAAAAACAATACGGGCATCAGATTCAGAAGAATGCCGAGGGTAGAATATTGCTGCCATTCCAGAAAAAACCATAAGGAAACGATTCCTGCAATTACAAGAGGAAAAACAATAAAAAGCACTGTTTTGCGGAATCCCACCCGCACCACAAAGGTTTTTAATTGACTGTTATGATCGGCTGCGTAATCCTTAATATCAAAAAGAATACACAGTACGGTAATAAACATCAGGTTGTGAACCAGGAAGCCAATGAAGGGGGCTACCGGGATGACTACTCCCGGAAAACGCCACATTTGTAAAACTACCGGGGCTACACCTATACATCCCACCCATACCAAACTAATGATAAAAGGTTTGAGCCAACCGATTTGTCGCAACCGTAAATTAAATAGTCCCGGGAAACTGATGCCATAATACAACACGGCAATTCCCGGAAACAAACCCATCATAGCAAAGTATTCCAGCTCCTGTTTACGGCTGATGGCAGGCAAACTGAGATACAACCAAATACCCGCTATAGCACTGATGGCTACATAGATCCATTGTAATTTTTTTAATATAAACCGGTTATTAAAAATCCATTCCGCCCTTTTATTACCTGATTTCGGATGATGATCGTATTGATAAGAAAAGCTGTAAAAAGCAACGGTTCCAAAACAAAGCATGATATAAAAGCCGGGATGTTTCAAAGGAATCTGCAGTTGCAGCGTGGCTTCAAGGGCAAGTGCCACTGCACTTACCCCATACAAAAGGTTGCCAAACAGAAACCATTCAAATCCTCTTTTAATGTTGCTCAGCATGTGATTATTTAAGATAGTAAACGATCGCACTTTATGATGACTTTTTTAACTATTTAGCCGGTGCTTCCTGTCCCTATCTTTTTACATTCCATGGTTTGTCGTTGTTTGTTCCATCTGCATTACGGTGTTTTCCTGACTTGCATATTCACTCACCAAATCGGGTAATACCTGCAGCGTAGATTCCTTTAATGAAATGGTTGAAGACGCAGAATACAGTCCTAAATAAGGTCCGGAATAGGTATAATCTATCAGGGTCAGTTTTACAATGCCGTCCACACTACATTCTATATAATGCCCGTGCCGGATAAGCTGAAAATGAAAAACTTTTTGCTTCCGGGTTTCAAACAAATGGGATTGGATATTATTGAAAATGAAGTTTGACTTATCGTTACCGGCATTATAACCCCATGCCCGAATTTGTACAACCCCATTATCCATATCGAAAGAAATAAAATATCCGTTTCCTTTTTCATCAATATCTGAGACAAGCCCTAGTTTTCCCATACCTTCTACATGTAACACCCCTTCCCAGATAAAACTCTCGGCTGGCTTTTCAAAGCAACAGATTTCATAACCACTTCTGCTTGATAAGGTCCATTTATCCTCTTCAAAATTGGCAGCGGCAGTGGGATTGCCAAATAAAAGACCGATGCGGTGAAAGTCGGATTGCACTATCGGAGTATGAGCCATTTTTTTCCATCGATAATAGGATTTCAAAACCAACCGGCCATTTTCATCCGTGTCTATTTCTTTGGGGGGAGGTAATACCCGCAACGCATCAATTTTTCCATAAGCATAGTAAAAATTATAAATCAGGGTATGCTCGCCATCTTTAATAATTCTTGCTGCATAATTACCCTGAGGCAAAATAACATCAGCATGAAAGGAAAGATACTCCCCCCAAAAGCTATCTGAAAACCAATAACGAACTTTGATATCCTCCCGGATAGAACCTAACAGAAAAAATCTGCCGTTCAACTCAAATACACAAGGACATTCAATATCATCGTACACAATAGGGTACAGCATGGGTTCGTGAAACCTAAGTCCTATTTCTGCTTTTTCAATGAGGCCCACGCAACCACGTCTTGAAACCGGTCCGGTGGCGGCTCTTGTACAAATCAGGAAATAGGTACGGCCATCATGCTCGTATCGGAATGGATCGCGAAAACTAAGCCAGTGACGTGGATTGTTCTCCTTGGTCTCGTAGTGGGGGCCTTCCGGTTCAAAAGGATAAACACCGTCCGAAATCTTCGTCCATTTCATAAGATCGTTCGACACTGCCAAACCTACCCGGGATGTCGTTCCGCGATCTTCGCGCTTCAGGCCCGTATAAATCATTTCAAATCGCTCAGATGTTTCACAAACATGCATGGTCCAAAGCATGTCATCATCCCATTCTCCCGGGTCTCCTACAAACAATGAATTTTGAACACGTCTCCAGTTGATACAATCGCTGGATACCGCATGAGCAATATAATCGTGATTAGGAATGATTAAATGAAATAAATGATAAACACCTTTATGAATAATGATGGTTATGTCACCAATTTCCCAGTCACTAAATCCTGAACCTGAATACATAAGGAATATTTAATATTTAATAATCGGGGCTCTGATTGTCGGTAATTTAAAGTAATTTTCGACCTCATCAACGAACCTTGTGATGCAACAATATTACATCCAATTGATTAGTCCTCATGGATTAATACGTTATAATAATCCTGAAATTGGAAGAGATAAAGATACAGGAGGTCAGGTAAAATATGTACTTGAATTACTGGAGGCACTTAGCCGGCACCCGGCTGTAAGGAAAGTAGATTTATTTACGAGACGTATACAGGACAAAAGGGTTTCTCCTTCGTACAGCGAAGAAATTGAAGTAGTCAACGATAAGGCGAGGGTTGTCAGGATGGTTTGTGGTGGCAACACTTACCGGCAAAAGGAGCAATTATGGGAATATCTCGATGAGTTTGTAGATAAGACGATCCGTTTTCTCGAACATGAAGATGATTTACCGGATGTGGTGCATGGACACTATGCCGATGGTAATTATATTGCCCGGCAAATGAGCAAAATGTTTGCCATTCCTTTTGTAGCAACGGGTCATTCGCTCGGCAGAAATAAAAAAAATATCTTATTAGAGCAAGGTATGACGAGTAAGGCTATCGATGATAAATTCAACATTGAACGCCGGATTGAAGAAGAAGAAAAGGCGCTGAAAACGGCGGATTTGATTATTGTAAGTACCAATCATGAGATCAATGCCCAATATAAATGGTATGAAAACCGGTTTAAAGCCCGTTTTGAGACCATTCCACCGGGTGTTAATGACGAATTGTTTTTCCCCTTTTACCGGATGGATATGCCCTCCTATAAAATGACAATCGAACAGGAGCATACTGTTTACCGGCTCAATACTGAGATTGAGCGATTTTTGTTTGCCCCGGAAAAGCCTTTGATTTTATCCATAGGAAGAGCCGACAAAAGAAAGAACTTTGAAATGATTATCGATTGTTACGGGCAGGATAAAGAATTGCAGGCGATGGCCAACCTCGCCATTTTTGCCGGTGTTAGAAAAGATATCACAGAAATGCCTGTAGACGAGCAGGAGATTCTTACAAGATTGCTTTTGATGCTCGATAAATACGATCTGTATGGTAAAATGGCCATTCCAAAAAAGAACGATCCAACGCTCGAAGTACCCGAAATATACCGGATTGCAGCCCGTAGAAAGGGGGTCTTTGTAAATGCCACACCGGGCGAGAATTTCGGATTAACCATCATTGAAGCTGCTGCCTGTGGTTTACCTGTAGTTGCGTCGCCTACAGGTGGACCCAAAGAAATTCTCGAACAATGTCAAAATGGAAACCTCGTGGATGTGGAGGATCCGAAAGCCATAGCTGCAGGTCTAAAGCAGATCATTGCCGATAGCGCAGTGTGGGAAAAGTTCTCTTCCAATGGTATCAAAGCCTGCAGTGCTTTTTATTCCTGGGAAGCGCATGCCAACAGTTATATGGAACTTATTGAAAAGCTTTATGAAACCAAACAGCGGGGGGAAAACAATACCGTTGCCCCTAAGAATGCCTTTGGAAGGAAACTGGCTAAGGCCAAAATGTTTTTCATCTCTGACCTTGACGGAACATTAATTGATGGGGATTCATCCACAGGGTTGCCGGAATTGAAAAAATGGCTGGAAGCTCATAAAGAAGAAGTTGTTTTTGGAGTAGCAACAGGACGTAATAAGGCGCTAACCAAAGAAGCACTTCAGCAGCACAATCTGCCGGATCCGGATATCATGATTTGCAGTGCCGGATCGGAGATTTATTATACCAAAAATTTTATAGCGGATAGTGGTTTTAGTAGCCATATTGATTATCAATGGAAGCGTGATGAAATGGAAAAGGCCCTGAGTCGATTTCCTAAACTTAAACTGCAGGGCAAGGAAGCTCAATGGCGTTTTAAGCTGAGTTATTATGTAGATGGCTCCTTTAATGAAGATGATATTGCCAACATTCATAAGTTTATGGATGACAATAAATTGCGGGCAAAAATGTTGTTGACAGAAAATAAATACCTTGATTTACTGCCTTACCGGGCAAGTAAGGGCAATGCTGTGAGGTATTTAAGTTACAAATGGAAAATGCCAATGGATCAGATTATTACATCCGGAAACAGTGGGAATGACATTGATATGCTTAAGGGTAAATTCAAGGGGATTGTTGTATCCAATTACAGTCCGGAAATGGATGGACTTCGCAGGAATAAGAATGTTTATTTTTCTTCCACCCCGCTTTCCGAAGGTGTTTTGGAGGGGATATTGCACTATTATAACAAGAGTTGAGGATGGAATAACATAAAAAAACCGCTTCTTTTTGGAAGCGGCTTTTTTATGTTTAAATACGTTTTATTAATAACGATAAAGATCACTTTTGAAAGGACCTGATTGCGGAATACCAAGGTATTCAGCCTGAGCAGTGGACAGTTCGTCGAGTTCAACACCTATTTTGCCAAGGTGCAAACGGGCTACTTTTTCATCAAGGTGCTTTGGAAGTACATAAACCTTGTTCTCGTAATTGGCATGGTTGGTCCAAAGTTCTAACTGAGCAAGTGTTTGGTTGGTAAAGCTGTTACTCATCACAAAACTTGGGTGACCTGTTCCACAACCAAGGTTCACCAAACGTCCTTCTGCAAGCAGAATGATATCATTGCCTTCAATATTGTAAAGATCAACCTGGGGCTTGATTGTGTCTTTGGTATGGCCATAATTCTGATTCAACCAGGCTACATCAATTTCAATATCAAAATGGCCAATATTACAAACGATGGTTTTATCTTTCATTAGTTTGAAATGCTCTCCGGTAATCAGATCGCGACATCCGGAAGCTGTTACCACAATATCTGCTTCTTTCACTGCGTCTTTCATTTTCATTACACGGAAACCATCCATAGCCGCCTGAAGAGCGCAAATAGGATCAATCTCAGTTACAATTACCCGGGCACCGGCTCCGCGAAGACTCATCGCACTTCCTTTACCTACATCTCCGTAACCACCAACTACGGCTACTTTACCTGCCATCATAACGTCGGTTGCCCGGCGAATAGCATCTACCAGGCTTTCCTGACAGCCATACTTGTTGTCAAATTTGCTTTTGGTAACACTATCGTTTACGTTGATCGCAGGCATTGGTAAAGTTCCTTTGGCCATACGCTCGTATAGACGATGTACACCCGTTGTGGTTTCTTCACTCAATCCTTTGATATGCTGTATCAACTCCGGATACTGATCAAAAACCATATTGGTCAGGTCACCACCATCATCAAGAATCATGTTCAGCGGACGGTCGGCAGCTCCAAAAAATAAAGTCTGCTCAATACACCAATCCCCTTCTTCCTGTGACTGTCCCTTCCAGGCAAAAACACCGATACCTGCTGCGGCAATAGCTGCTGCGGCCTGATCCTGTGTGGAGAAAATGTTGCAAGAACTCCACTTTACTTCTGCACCAAGGGCCACGAGGGTTTCAATCAAAACGGCAGTTTGGATAGTCATGTGAAGACATCCGGCTACTCTTGCTCCTTTCAAAGGTTGAGAAGCTCCATACTCTTCACGCAAGGCCATCAATCCTGGCATTTCGGCTTCTGCTAGTCTGATTTCCTTGCGTCCCCAATCGGCCAGGGTAATATCAGCCACCTTATAAGGCAGCGAAAAATCAATAGATTTAGTTGAAAGCGACATATTTCTTAATTTAATTTTGCAAATATAACCAACCCCATTCTAAATCAGAAGGCTCTATGAGGCTTATTTGTTAAAGAAAGACTTGATTTCAAACAAAATGAAGGAGTTCCTGCATTATTCCTGAAATTATTTATTGAATCTTTCTGGAACCGGGCAATACAATCCCTTTGATGTCGCCAACTATACGTTTTTTTCGGATACAAGGGTTTGTACTTTTCATTTAATTTCAAACGATTTATTTGAGGACTATATAATTTCTTGATTGGTTTTTTGAACAAAAATCATTGTATAACGTTTATTTCTATTAGAACATACATATTTAATTTCCAATTATTTCCTTTCATTAGATTTTATCCGATTTGGTTCATCCAATCAGAGATGATTAATTTCAACCTACCAAATAAGATCAATCAATCCATATTATTTGTAGAAAAGATGTTGTATGAAAAAGTATATGATACATTAATAATTCAAACTTACTCATTTATATGTTCAAAAAATTTACAACCACAGATATCTTGTTAATGATTTCTGCTTTTAGTTCCTTGATTTTTTCAGAAATTCTCTGGTTTCAGGGAAATCATGATTCCGCCCTGTTTATAGGTCTTTGGGTGCCTTCTATATTGGGTTTTGGCATTTATTTAAAAACAATAAAAATGAGTAAAAATGACTGAAATGATTCCATATTTCGCTGGATTTATAACCATATTATTTGGTATAGGGTTTTATTTAGGC
>JBGSNV010000333.1:0-2421 GCA_041739485.1 Chitinophagaceae bacterium | reverse complement strand
ACGAAAGCATCCGAACGGTTCGCCCGCTGAAGGATGGGGTGATTGCCGATTTTAACGCAGCCGAACTGATGATCCGGGAAATGATCAAAATGATCTACCCGAAAAAACCGCTTTTCCCTCCAAGCTGGCGGATGATGATCTGTATCCCTTCGAGCATTACCGAAGTAGAAAAAAGAGCCGTGCGGGATAGTGCCGAACAGGCCGGCGCCAAGGAAGTTTACCTGATACATGAGCCGATGGCGGCAGCCTTGGGTATTGGCATTGACGTGGAAGAGCCTGTAGGCAACATGATCATTGATATTGGTGGAGGTACCACTGGTATTACCGTAATTGCGCTGGCGGGTATTGTTTGCGATCAAAGCATCCGGATTGCAGGAGATGAATTTACCGCAGACATTATGGAAGCGTTACGCCGCTATCACAGTCTCCTGATTGGAGAGCGTACAGCAGAGCAGATCAAAATACAAATAGGGGCTGCCACCAAGGATCTGGAAAATCCCCCCGATGATATTTTTGTAAATGGCCGCGACCTGGTAACGGGTATACCCAAGCAAATCAGCGTAAGCTATACAGAGATTGCCGAAGCGCTGGATAAAAGCGTTTTCAAAATAGAAGAAGCCATTTTAAAAGCGCTGGAAACCACCCCGCCCGAACTGGCAGCGGATATTTACCGGCGTGGTTTGTACCTTACCGGAGGCGGCGCCCTGTTGCGGGGTCTCGACAAACGCATCAGCAACAAAATCAAGCTACCGGTTCATATTGCCGACGATCCACTGAAGAGTGTGGTACGGGGTACCGGTATGGCCCTGAAGCATTATGACCACTATCCGTTCATTATGCGTTAATCCAAATTCAAACCGGGAAAATTCTAAATTTAGACTGTGCGAAATATTTTCCTGCTCATAAGGCGTTTCCATGTGCTGCTGATCTTCCTGCTGCTGCAGGTGTTCTCTATCAGCATGCTGGTACGCTACAGCAACAGCCATAAAGCCAGGTATATGGAAATGGCTTATGAGGTAACCGGTCGGATCAACCGGGGATATTCCAACCTCACGGGCTATTTTTCGCTGGCAGAAAACAACCGGCAACTGGCCTCGGAAAATACACGATTGGGGAATCTGCTTGCCGAAAATTTCGCAAGTATCGATACCGGTACAATAGAAAAATCCTTTGAAATCAGATTCGACAGTAATATAGTACAACGAAAATATTTCTGGCGTCCGGCGCGGGTAATCAATAATTCGGTATCTGCCCAAAACAATTACATCACGCTGGAAAGAGGGCGTAAGCAGGGCATTACAGAAGATATGGCGGTGGTAAGTGCTGCGGGTATTGTAGGAGTGGTGACGGATGTAAGCGAAAACATGAGCCTTGTGATGAGTCTGCTACACCGCAAAAGCAATACAAGTGTAGCGCTTAAGAATTCAGGAATTACCGGCATTTTGGAATGGAACGGGGAAAACCCCGAAAGACTGCAAATGACCGGAATACCCAAAAGTGCTGTATTGGCTAAAGGAGATACAGTAGTTACGAGCAACCTTTCGCTGAACTTTCCGGCCAACCTGATGGTGGGAACAATTGCCTCGTTTAAGCTGGATGCCGGCGGCAACAATTATAAGATCGATTTGAAACCGGCGACGAATTTCTTTACAATCGATTATGTGTCCATTATTGAAAATCTATTTCTGAAAGAACAAAAAGAGCTGGAAAGCAGGATCAAAAAATAGCGATCGCTTTTGCAAAAGCCCGCCTTCCGGACAGCTGTTATAATGTAGACTTCCTTATGAGCGATCCCATAAAATTTATTTTTCGTTTTTTGCTCTTCCTCCTGGTTCAGGCTCTTGTACTCAACCATATCCCCCCGTTGCACCGCTTTATAACGCCTTACCTATATTATCTTTTTTTGCTGTGGCTTCCTTTTTCTGTTTCAAGGATAAGCCTGCTGCTGTCAGCTTTTGCGCTGGGTTTCAGTCTTGACCTTTTTACAAAAACCCCTGGGCTTCATACTTCGGCTTCGCTTTTGGTAGGCTATCTGCGTCCTTTTCTTATTAACCTGATGGTACCCAAAGACACCCGTGAACTAACGTTGGGAAGTCCCTCCTGGCAAAGTATGGGAGGCCTGTCGTACCTGCTGTTTGTGGTATTGCTCACCGGGGTACATCATGTATGGCTGGTCCTGATAGAATGGATGAGTTTTGGAGATATTCTCTATTTTACCGGTAAGGTAATTGGCACAACGCTGATCAGTCTGCTGCTGATTATGATCACCGAGTTAATCTTCCGGCCGTTTAAGAAAGCGAGCCGCCGATCCTTTTCCTGATAAGGGTTTGATAATTTTACGCTCCCGGATCGAATTGTCCTGAATAATTGGTAGGTTCCGGGAAATAAACAGCAATTTTGCAAGGACAATACTTTACAAAT
>JBGSNV010000319.1:0-3078 GCA_041739485.1 Chitinophagaceae bacterium | reverse complement strand
AGCAGGTCCTCGTGCAGCCAGCCACCTCCGTTAAACCGGGTATCTACAATCAGGGCTTCTTTGTCTAAGTTGCGTCCCATCGTTTTATCAATCGCTTCCCGGAAAGATCCATCATTCATGCCCTGCACATGCACATAACCTACCTTGCCGCCACTCAGCCGGTCGGTCATGGCTTCCATTTTTTTAATCCAGCGCTTATACATCAAACCGGATTCTTCCCCCATACTGATCGGTTTCATCGTTACTTCGCTCTGTTTGTTGGTGGCAGGATCCAGTACAGTCAGCAAAGTGAGCTTTCCATCTTTTCTGTTTAATAAACGATTCCAATCGATGCTGCTGTTGAGCGGGGTACCATCTATCTGTTCAATAATATCCCCGGCTTTAATTATCATTTCGGCCTTGTCCAGCGGTCCGCCGGCAAGAATCTCATCTACCTTGATGCCATTGCCTGTAAAGGTTTCATCGGGAATAAGACCGAGCGATGCGGTCTGATCCGGATTCTCCGGAGAAGGCCGGTAACGGCCACCCGTATGGGATGCATTCAGTTCGCCCAGCAGTTCGCTCAGCAGTTCCTGAAAATCGTAATTGTTGTTGATATGCGGTAAGAATTTCGCATAGGCATTTTTGTACATGGGCCAGTCAATGCCGTGGATCTTCGGATCATAAAATTTCTTTACCACCTGCCGCCAGGCATGATCGAAAATATACGCCCGTTCGCCGGCCTCATCCAGAGTCATTTCACCGCGAATACTTACCGGTGTCAGTTTACCACTTTCATCCACTTTTACAATGCTGCCCCGGTTTACCAGAAACATGGATTTTCCATCCTTGCTCATTTCTATATTGCTCGGTGAACCACCCAGCTTGGCCAGGATTTTATTTTCCTTTGTTCTTGTATCAATCACCCAAAGATCATAGCCCTTTTCAAAAGCGGAGAGGTAGTACAATTTGCTGCCATCTTTGCTGAGTGCATAATCCGAAATAGAGGCACTGTTTACCGTTAATTTTACCTTCCGGTCTTCCAGGTCACTCAGATCAGGGCTCCAGTTTTTCTTTGCAAGGCTGTCTTTTTTCGATTTTGTACTGTCTTTTTTATCCATGTCCTCCATCAGGGCAAAGGCTTCCTTGTCCATCGTAAACCGGTCATAGGCTTCCTGATCGAAGAATACGCCATAAATGTCGAGTTCCCGGCTTCCCTGATTGGCCACTGATTTTCTGCCTTCGCGGGCATTGGCCCAGGTCATTAATTTCCCCTCCATAAAAAACTTGGCACCGCCATCACCAAATCCGCTGTTTACCGGATACACCGGTTCGCGACTGCCATCCACTTTTATCAGGGCTGTATTGGTGCGTGCCCAATATCCCTGCCCGTCATCCACAGCCAGCCATTTGCTGTCGGGGCTCCAGGCAAAATACTGATCACCATCAGAATAACTGTAATTATGTCCTTCGGGTATAATAGTCCGGCTCTCTTTGGAATCCAGATTAAAGACTTTTACGATATTCCGTTCTTCCAGATAGGCGATCTCTTTGCCATCGGGGCTGACCTTGGGTTGAAATTCTTCTTTATCCGTGGCAATTACCGGCTCTTCTTTTATAAGGGTAGCTGCATAAAAATAGGGCTCTTCCTTCCGCACAATCGTTGCCTTATAAATATCCCAGCTCGTTCCCCGCTCGGTGCTGTAAAAGAGGGTTTTACCATCCTTGCTCCAGGCTACCATACGCTCCTGTTGCGGGGTATTGGTGATGCGCTTGGTAGTTGCTCCTTCGGTATTGGTAACAAACACTTCACCCCGAACTACGAAGGCGATTTCTTTACCCGAAGGGCTTACTTCAAATTCGGTGACATTGCCGGTAATCGGTACATTTTTAGGAATATTGCCACGGCCATCATTCAATACGGTGATGGCCAGTTTATTTGGTTTACTCCCTTCCTTCATTGTGTATATACTGCCATCGTAGGTAAAGCAAAGGGTTCCTTCTTTGCTTGCCGATAAATGCCGTACCGGATGTTTTGTAAAAGTGGTGAGTTGGGTTTCCGCTTCGCGGGTAATCAGGGGCAGTTTAAAAAGATTCTGTGTACCATTCTTCTCGCTGAGGTAGTATAAATGTTTATCATCGGCACTTAAAACCGGCTCGCGGTCTTCGCCTTCAAACCCACTGAGTTTGCGGTAGCTGTTTGTTTTGGCATCAAGCATCCACAGGTCGCGGGTTACAGACGATACATGATGTTTGCGCCAGGGGTCTTCGTAGCCTTTGCGGTCCTGAAATACTATGGCATCGCCTTTGCTGTTGAAATGTGCATGTTCCGCACCGGCTGCACTTACAAGCATGGCCCGTCCACCGGTTACGGCAACGGTGTACAGGTTCTGAAACAAACGCGGACTGTAAAACCGCACGCTTTCCACAGGTGACATGCGGGAGCTGCCAAAAAGTACCTTCTTATTATCCGGCGAAAAATCATACGGGTAATCGCCACCGCTATGGTAAGTCAATCTTGTTGGGGTTCCTCCGGTTGCCGGCATTACAAATACATCAAAATTGCCATACCGGTCGCTTGCAAAGGCAATCGATTTGCCATCGTGGCTCCAAACCGGCATCATATCCTGCGCCTCATGCAGTGTCAGGGGTACGGCTACCCCTCCGGTTGCATCTATTTTATAAATATCTCCTTTGTATCCAAAGGCAATCGTTTTTCCATCGGGACTGATAGCCGGGTACCGCAACCAGGCAGCCTCCTGTTGAGCATAACCGGTGGCCATCGCAAATAATAGTGTAAATACGAATCCTGTTTTTGTCATATCCATAGCGCTTTTGTTTTCTATTACAATCAGGGTCTAAATATAGCTTCGAATGGGTTAGCAAAAGGGTTCCCTACAGAAAAGGCTTTATTTTTGGTTGAGTGGTCATATATGTGCGTCGCTTCCTCGGGAAGTATATGGTTGCTGCTGTGCCACCCTGTTTTAGAAAGAGGGCTTTTCTTCCTTTCGCTGCTCCAATGTGTAAATTTTACGGCAAAAAAACGGTTTGCATAGCATCCTAACCGGTACAGGATATTGTAAGAAATACCTTACAAAA
>JBGSNV010000307.1:0-10385 GCA_041739485.1 Chitinophagaceae bacterium | reverse complement strand
GTAGATATACTGCAGAACTTGTAAAAAAGAACTTCATCGGACCCGGCATAGACGTTCCGGCACCGGACTATGGCACCGGAGAGCGTGAAATGGCCTGGATTGTAGATACCTACACCTCATTGAATCCCGGTGATATTGACGGATTAGGTTGTGTCACCGGAAAGCCCATTACACAAGGGGGTGTTCGTGGACGAAAAGAAGCAACAGGGCTCGGTGTTTTCTATGGTATCCGGGAGATATTTAATATGCCCGAAGTAATGAACAAAATCGGACTTTCTCTTGGACTTGCCGGGAAGACCGTAGTGGTTCAGGGGCTAGGCAACGTGGGATACCATAGTGCTAAGTTTTTCCGCGAAAAAGGCAAATCGAAAGTGATTGCCATTGCAGAATATGAAGGTGCAATCCACAATCCGGAAGGACTGAATGAGGAAGAAGTTTTTTTACACAGAAAAGCAACCGGAAGTATTCTGAATTTCCCGGGTGCTACCAACCTGGAAAACAGCCTCGATGCGCTGGAACTCGAATGCGATATCCTTATCCCCGCCGCTCTTGAAAACGTAATCAATGCAGGAAACGCCGGCTGGGTAAAAGCAAAGGTAATTGGTGAAGCTGCCAACGGCCCCTGTACCCCCGATGCCGATGAAATCTTCATCAAAAAAGGAGTCATTGTTGTTCCGGATATGTACCTGAATGCAGGCGGTGTAACCGTTTCCTACTTCGAATGGCTGAAGAACCTGAGTCATGTACGGTATGGCCGTTTGGAAAAAAGATTTACAGAAAACCTCAATACGCTCATACTGCAGCAAATGGAAGACCTCACAGGCAAAAAGGTTGACAACGAATCGCGCCAACTCATTATGCATGGCGCAGATGAAGTGGATCTTGTGCATAGCGGTCTCGAAGAAACCATGATCAGCGCTACCCGCGAAATCGTGGATGTTTGGCAAAAGAGTCCATCTATTCCCGACATGCGCACAGCAGCTTATGTGGTGGCCATTAACAAAGTTGCCAACGCTTACAATGAGTTGGGCATCTTTCCATAACATACAAGACTTTTTATAAAAACGGGGTGTCCTCTTATAGAAGGCACCCCGTTTTTTTGCATATACATCAACCAACCCTGCAATTACAAGTCAGTAATCGGTTTGTATTTAGGAACCAATGCCTTCATCCCAAACCAGGCCACCAAATAGGCTACAGCACAAATCCCAAACATGATGGTATAAGAAGTGGTCATTTCCGCAAGAACGAGTGGCTTTTGCAGCGCAAGTATTTTATCAAAAGCAGCAGGATCTATTTGTCGCAACTGCAAGGTAACATCTGCTGACAGACTGTTCAGGTCAATGGTATTCACGTCAATGGAATCTCCGTATTTATTGATTAAGGGCATGGTTCTGATTTTTGCAACATAAGTCTCCAATCCCTCAGCTTTTGCTGCTACCCAGGAGGCCGCAATTCCAGTAGAACGATACCCATCAAATAGCCAGCCCCCAAGCTTAGAAATAATGACTCCGCCAAAACCTCCGGCCATCCCACCAATACCTACCACGGATGCAATGGCTTTTTTAGGAAACATATCTGATACCGTTGTAAAAATATTAGCACTCCATGCCTGATGTGCACTTGCACCGATACCAATTAAAACCACCGGCACCCAGAAACTATATCCTCCTAATGGCTGCGCTAGCAATACGACCAAAGGTATCAGAGCTATGGCAAACATAGCCCGCATACGGGCATCAAAGGCACCGTATCCTTTCCGCATAAAGTAAACCGGAAACCAGCCGCCACCGATGCTTCCAAACATAGTCATACTATAAAGAACTGTCAGCGGCAAAGCGATAGCTGTTTTTTCCATGCCATATTGCACTTTCAAATAGGCAGGCAACCAAAACAGGAAAAACCACCATACCCCATCGGTCATAAACTTACCAAAAACAAAGGCCCATGTTTGACGATATCCCAATAATTTAAACCAGGATACTTTTTCCGTAACAGCTGTTGAAGCCGTTTCCTCATGTGCCTCCTGATCGGAGTTGATGTATTCCATTTCCGCTTTCGACAGCCTTTTTTGCTCTGAAGGTTTATCATAAAAAAACCACCAGAAAAACAACCATAAAAAACCGATTCCTCCTATGATCAGGAAGGCTGCTTCCCATCCGAGATGCACCCCGATCCATGGAACCGTTAAAGGAGCTAAAATGGCACCAACATTTGCTCCGGAATTGAAAATACCGGTAGCAAAGCTTCTTTCTTTTTTGGGAAAATACTCGGCAGTGGCTTTGATGGCTGCGGGAAAATTACCTGCTTCCCCCAACGCAAGTACCGCACGGCTAACCATAAATCCGGCCACCGATACACTAAGGGAGGCAATACCAAACCAACCAAGAATCATCATTGCTACTTCTCCAATCGGGATGGCAAGCGCATGTATGATGGCTCCGATACTCCATATAATGATAGCCCAGGTATATCCTTTTTTAGTGCCCAACTTATCTACAAAACGACCGGCAAAAAGCATGCTGATGGCATACCCGAATTGAAAAACAGCCGTAATATTGGCATAATCACTGTTCGTCCAGTTGAACCGTTCTGCCAGCACAGGCTGTAAAAGACTTAGTACCTGTCTGTCGAGATAATTAATAGTGGTTGCAAAAAACAACAACGCACAGATGGTCCAGCGGTATTTTCCTATGGTTTCAGTCACGGTAAGCAATGCATTTTAACAGTTGAGAAAATTGGAATTCGTTTCCGTCCTTTTATCAGGTACAAGCCGCTGCCATCTCAAGCGCAGCCTTTGTATTTTTACGAAGCAGATCCATATCCTTCTGCTCCAAAATAGTTTTAGTAATTAATTTACTTCCCATCCCTACTGCAAGTACTCCTGACGAAAACCATGCCTTTAGGTTAGCAGATTCCAATTCCACACCCCCCGTAGGAATGAAGGATAAGCCTGGAAAAATATCTTTGACAGCCGAAACAAATCCGGGACCGAGTACATTGCCCGGAAAAAGTTTGATTACCTGACAGCCTGCTTTGTCGGCTTCATGAATTTCTGCGGGTGTCATGCAGCCCGGAATCCATAACATTTTATTTAAATACGCAACATCACTTACCCCGGCATCAAAAACGGGACTAATTAAAAAATCGGCACCTGCCTCAATAAAGGCATTGGCCATTTCACTTGATCGGATGGTACCTACTCCAAGATACATGCCCGGCAAACTTTCCTGACAAAGCTTATACATCGCCTGAAAATTGGGTAGTGCAGCTTCGCCCCGGTTGGTAAACTCGACCACACGGATACCGGCATCATACAATACCTGAAGTACTTCCCTGCAAAGAGTCAAATCTGCGTGAAAAAATAATGGCAGTATTCTTTGGTCAGCTATCGCTTCAAGTATCAGTTCCTGCTTATTCATAAAATTACCTTTGACAATTGATGCAATCAAAGGGGAAAGATACGGGTATTGACCGCTTATAAACCTTAACAAAGTCTGTTATTCTCTAATAGTTACGCAATCGTTGGCGAAAGAAATAGCCAAAAGATAACCTGATGAAAGATACTGATGCCCCATCATTTCTCCTACCCTCTTGCTTTTGGGTATACCGGCAAATGATCTGTTTCTTCCATACCGCGGGCAGTTATTTCCCAACAATAGGTTTGAAGACCGTTACTTATCAGCATAAACCGTGCCCCCAATTTGGATTGATAAGACAGGATCTGTTGGATTACTTTGTCATCAAGCATTTCTGTTTCTGCTTTACACTCTACAAGCATCCACGGCTTGCCTTCTCCATCAAAAATTACCGCATCGAATCTTCTTTTTAGCTCGCCCACCGTCACCAGTCTTTCTACTGCCATCATCGAAGCCGGATATTGCATTTGTACCTTCAGGTAACGAAGCAGGTTTTGACGCACCCACTCTTCCGGAGTAAGCTTCACCCATTTTTTTCGGAAAGGGTCGAATAGCTCGCTGCCGGTATCCTGCTGCCTTATCCTGAAATCGGGAGCATCAAAATGTATTCGAATCATGGCTCAAAAGTATTCGATACTTTTACCTGAAGGTTGTTTTTTTTAGATTAAAAAATCTGGTATGCAGGAAGAGCAGAATGAAAAAGGAAAGAAGCTTAAAAAATAATAAATTTGCATATGAAGACAAAAGAAGAAATCGTAGCCAACTGGCTGCCCCGCTATACCGGACAAGGACTGAATCAATTCGGAGAATATATCCTGCTGACCAATTTTAGTAATTATGTAAACTTGTTTGCAAGCTGGCACAATGTGGAGGTAGAAGGTTTAGATAAACCCATGCAATGTGCTACTGCCGAAAATATCACCATCATCAATTTTGGAATGGGTAGCCCCGGTGCCGCAACCATAATGGATCTTCTATCCGCCATCAACCCCAAAGCGGTTTTGTTTCTGGGAAAATGCGGAGGATTGAAAAAAAGGAACAAGATCGGCGATCTGATATTGCCTATTGCAGCTATCCGCGGAGAGGGAACAAGTAACGACTATTTTCCACCCGAAGTACCTGCACTGCCTGCCTTCGCCCTG
The DNA here is from genome assembly GCA_041739485.1 of Chitinophagaceae bacterium. Taxonomy (GTDB): domain Bacteria; phylum Bacteroidota; class Bacteroidia; order Chitinophagales; family Chitinophagaceae; genus Phnomibacter. Next base: position 5,824 of record JBGSNV010000307.1, on the reverse strand, counting down.
CAAAAAGCCATCTCCACCACCATCCGTGACAACAAATGCGATTACTGGACCGGAACTGTTTATACCACCAACCGGCGGGTTTGGGAACACGACGAAGCCTTTAAGGAATACCTCACCGAAATAAGGGCCTATGCCGTTGACATGGAAACAGCAACCATCTTAACCGTTGGCTTTTTTAATAAAATACCTACCGGTGCCCTGTTGCTTGTAAGCGACCAACCAATGGTGCCGGAAGGAGTTAAAACAGCTGCAAGCGATAAAAAAGTGACTAAAAAATATGTAGACCGGCATCTGCGTATTGGCATTGAATCGCTCCAACAACTCATTAATGAGGGACTTACCGTTCGCCACCTGAAATTCTAAGAACCTGTCATTTAAGGATAATATTTTACAGGCTGCTATGATTTCCTTACCTTTGCAGCCCTAAAATAATTTCGTGCCGTAACACGAACCTGAGTTTCCTTTTTTGGAAATTTACCATAAAAACCGGATTTTCCGGAAATATGGAGAAAAAGTTCGCTGCGGCTCGAATCAAATTTATTTTTCTCCATTTATGAAATTATCCCAATTTAAGTTCGACCTCCCGCTCAATCTTATTGCACAAAACCCGACCAAAAAAAGGGAAGACAGCCGTATGATGGTCATTCACCGCAAAACCGGCAAAATCGAAGACCTTCATTTTAGAGATATTCTTGATTTCTATGATGACAAAGATGTTTTCGTGGTAAATAATACCAAAGTTTTCCCTGCCCGCATGTATGGCCGCAAAGAAAAAACAGGCGCTAAAATCGAAGTCTTCTTATTGCGTGAACTCAATAAGCCAAACCGGCTTTGGGATGTGATTGTAGACCCTGCAAGAAAGATCCGCGTAGGTAATAAATTGTATTTTGGAGAAAACGATGAGCTCGTTGCAGAAGTAATAGACAACACCACAAGCCGGGGAAGAACCATTAAATTTCTTTGGGATGGTACCGATGAAGAATTCCGTGGCATGCTCGATATTTTGGGAGAAACACCCCTACCCCGCTACATCAAGCGCAAGCCGGATGAAGTGGATAAGGAGCGTTACCAAACCGTTTACGCTAAATACGAAGGTGCGGTGGCTGCCCCAACGGCAGGCCTGCATTTTAGCCGCGAACTCATTAAGCGTTGCGAAATAAAAGGCATCCGCTTTGCCGAAGTAACGCTGCACACCGGATTGGGCACTTTCCGTCCTATTGAGGTAGAAGATCTGAGCAAGCATAAAATGGATGCGGAATACTATCAGATCGATGAAACTGCTGTGAAGATTGTAAATACAGCCAAAGAAAATAAGCGTCGCATTTGCTCTATCGGCACCACCACTATGCGTACGCTTGAATCTTCATTTACTGCCGATAAAAAACTGAAACCTTCCGAAGGATGGTCCAATATGTTTATCCACCCTCCTTACAACTTCAATATTGGCGATAGCCTTGTGACCAATTTTCACCTCCCAAAAACAAGCTTACTCATTATGGCATGTGCTTTTGCCGGATATGACCTGATGATGGAAGCCTATCAAAAAGCCATTAAGGACAAATACCGCTTCTTCACTTACGGAGATGCCATGTTAATCATCTAAAAAGTACCCGGGAAAATCATATCGATTAAAGGATATATTTTAATAAGGTCAACGAGTAATCGCTGACCTTTTTTTATTGAAGTATTTTATTGAAAATAGGTTTATCAGGCATTCCCCTGCAGCGACATCACTTTTTGCTGTAATCCATTCACCACATCGGCCAACTGATTGATATCCCAAACCGGCTTTTCCACCGGATTACTGATTACCATTTTTGCGAGCCAGATTTCAGTGATCTCATCCTGGGAACGGCCGGGTATTGCTGCAGGTGTGGAATTCATTGCTCGACCTGCCCGGAACTGCTGCTCAATAATGATTTAAAAGTACAAGATAAAAACTAAAAGCCCAACAGAAATCCATCCGCCGAAACCACTGCTGATAGCGAACTACAGCCGAAGATTACAACGTCCAGCCACACTGCAGCAATACCAATGTTGGGCGAATACCCTTATCAGTCTACCCTTTGAAGATGTTCTTTCTATGATATTCCAAATAATTTTCTCGTCCAGCAATTGGTAAATGAGGAATTATTTTGTTGTCTGAAATACTAAGTTTTGAATAAGTCATGTTTGATAAAAAAGGGGATAATATCGTTTTTTTGTCATCTGAAAATGAAAGAAATCCTCTGTCAAAAAGTCTGTCAAAAGTAGGAGTTAGCATAAAACCATTTAACGGGTCGGTTTTCTCAAAGTCAGTTGATACTACCCAAGGTTTGATATGACTTGCAACTAAAAGCCTATCGTCTGAAATTAAAGTAATTGGGCAGAAGGGGCATAATGCCAAAAGGTTTTTCCTATACTCGCCTTGACCAATTCTTGCCCTGTAAAGCTGTATTTTTTCAGCTTTGTCAATAATGCTTTCTTCAATTTGTTCTTCTTCTTTTTCTACAACGTATGGATGTTCTTCTTCTCCAAAATAGTCTGCAAAAAGTCTAAAGTAGTAATTCAGCTTTCCATTCTCGTCTAACAATTTAACTACAGATATGTATGTAATATTGGGTAACGAAAGTTCTCTGATTATTTTGTATGCTCGGTCGCTTGAATTCACATAAACTCTTGGTCCTGCAATTTGAGTTTGTTCAACAACTTCAAACTCTATCTTTTCAGGTAACGCATCAATTTTAGCTTTTCTTTCATTCCACAATTGAGGCAAAATGTCTTTTTTTATATATGGTTGTTCAGGCTTTAGATATTCAGCTTTTGTATCGTCCAAATATTTTATCAGGTCATGCTTTATTAAAAAACAAGGGATTGCAAAACCATTGTTGCCAAAAAAACCTCTTACTTCTGCATTATCGTTGCCTACATATAATTTAGCCTCGCCATTTCCGCCGCCGATTTTGTTTTGTCTTACAACAAAGCTGTCTGCAATAGTAATCTTCTCTTTTGCGTCAATTACTTTGAACTCTTGATTGTTTAGTTTGATTTCCATAAAATTATTTTCCAAATTGGGTTATGTCCATTTGTTTAAGAAGTGCTATCAATACATCAACCACAATGCTGTTGCCAGCTTGTCTATACATTTGTGTGTCGCTTACAACTTGCTTAAAATTATCTATAAAACCCATTAAACGCAAACATTCTTTTGGTGTTAGTTTTCTTATTCTGCCTTTATTGTGTGTTACATAATTATCTACGCCAGCCCTATGCATCTTGTGCATACTTTGCAAAAGTGGTCTTGCTACTTCTAAATCAGTTTTGGTACTTGTTTTAAAAGTTTTCGTGCCGCCAGCTAAAACATAATCTCTCACCTTGTCAGATAGGTAATATTTTTCTTCAACTTTATTTACGTCAAAAACGAATTCATCAAAATCTCCGTCTTCGGCTGATTCAAAAACAAAATCTCCGTGCCAGTTAAATTGCTGATTTGCTTTTTGGCAAAGCATCACTTCGCCATTGATTTGTGTGTAACGTTTATTTTTATTTTTTGAGCTTGTTACAAATTTTACTCCTTTTTCTTTTAGATAATATTTTGATTCGGTATAATCTTCAAGAAAGTCTTGCATGGCTCTTTCCAGCTTTATTTTTTGCGGAAATTCAAAATCAACGCTTTTGTTTTTAAAGCCAACACAAAATATTCTATCACGGTTTTGAGGTATTCCGTAATCTCTGCTGTTTAAAACTTTTGATTGAATTTTATAACCTAATTCATGGAAAACATCCTGAACAACTTGCCAAGTTTTTCCACCATCATGGTTTGTTAAGCCTTTTACGTTTTCATAAATAAAAACTTTGGGTTTTGTCTCATCAACGATTCGGGCAAAGTCATAAAATAATGTGCCTCGGATGTCGTTTAAACCCTTACGCTTTCCAACCATTGAGAAAGCTTGGCACGGGCTGCCGCCAATTAAAATATCCACTTTGCCTTTGTATTGCTTTGCCGAAAATTTTGTTACGTCATCGTGCCAGTTGCTTGCACCAATCTCATAGTTCGCAAAATATGTTTGTCTTACAAAGGGGTCAATGTCACTTGCAAAAATTATTGAGTGATTTAGCTTTAATCTTTGAAAAGCATGTTCAATAGCACCAATACCACTAAATAAAGTTCCTATTCTTATTTCAGCATTTGGGTTTGAAAATTCCTTTAATCGCCAGTCTTGGGTTTCAAAAAGTTCCCCGTCTTCAGCTACCATACTCAAAGTGTCTTCTTGAATTGAGTATTGCTTTTGAGAAAAAAGCGAAGTCTTTTTTTGTGCTAAAGCAAATATGGTGGTGTCCATATTTTTTTCGCAAACACTTTTCGCAAATTTTTCGCTTAAGAGTTCTTTCTCCATTTCTGATTTGTCAAGTTGGAACAATTTGCAAAGTTTTGGTAGGCGTTTTATGTCAAATTCTCTTTTGCCATTTTCAACTTTGCTAAGGTTTGCAGAGTCCATGCTAAGTTTGGCTGCAAGTTGTGTCAGTGTAAATCCTTTTTGAGTTCTTAGCTCCTTAATGTAGTGTCCAAAAGTTTCTTGCATTTGACTTGTCTTTTATTGACAAATTTATGGCTTACTAAATTCACAAGCAAATAATTTGCTAAAAAATCTGGAATTTATTTTGGAATTTTGCCATTCTAACCAAATTTTAGGGTGTTGCCGGTAGGGTTTCGCCCAACGTTGACGTATTTATGCAGGTGTGGTATTTGAAACATTCAGCCCGAACAAATGACGGTGAAAGATACTGATGTTGATGATTAACTACTACAGCTTATTAGATATTCTTCCGCCGAAACAGCAGCATATGATGAACAGCAGCCGAAGCTGTCAACATCAAGCCACACCTTGCACAAATACGATTGTTAGCGGTAGGGCTAATGAGTTTAGTTAAGCAGTTGAATTGAATTAAGGATTTTCAAAAATTCTTTCCATAAATATCTTGCAATCGAAGGATTAAGACTAAGGTTAATTATTATGCTAAGAAATGCTCCTATTGCATGATTTTTCCAATCTTTTTTAGTGAGTTTATCAGACGTGTTTTTTATGTCACTTAACGTTGTTATTATCTTTCCAATCTCCTCTTCGGGTAAATCTATAGTTTCTATTAGTTTTTCGAACGTGTTCAGTCGTTCTGTTAAAAAGTACTTTTCATGTTGCGAAAAGAGATCAGCCGAAAACTTGTCTTGTTTTAAAAATGTATTCTCTTCAACAGCAAACATAGTTTTTAAAAATAGTTGTGACTGCATTTCTTCAATTACAATATCGACCCATTTCAAAATCAGGTTGTATAGTTTAGTTCCTTTATTATCAGAGACAGGAATAGAACCCTTGTAGTTGCTTCTTTTTTTAATATCTGGACAATATTCAAGATGGTATTGATTTGAAAATAGACCTCGGTCCACAGTCTTAATGAAGAAGTCTGTTCCATCAATCTTTATTTCTCTAAGTTCGGTACTGTTTCCCCTTGTATCGAAGTGTACGAACTTCAACTTGGAAGCGTCTAAACCTTCATTTCTGAATTTTTCAACAAGGAATTTCTTTTGAGTTTCAAGAAGGTTCATATTGACAATTTAGTGAAGAGCAACTTTAATCTTTGTTATCTCGTGAAGTCTAATGATTTCAATTTAAAATGGTCAGCTTTTAAGAACTGCGCCTGCCTTGCCGCTAATCGAGTCACGCAAGGGAATTTCACCCTTACGTTCTCACGGAACCGTACTTGAAAGTCTCCCTTCATACGGCTCTTCTTGTTTAATAAATCGCAAGGTAGTTATTGCTACGGATGCGCCAATGACCAATGTACAAAT
>JBGSNV010000301.1:0-13551 GCA_041739485.1 Chitinophagaceae bacterium | reverse complement strand
GGTGACTATTAAAAAACAATAAAAATGAACACATGAAACAGGTGCCTCCGAAGGAATAAAAAGTATAGGTAGCCGTAATCGCCGCCCGGAGCCCCCGGCACAGCCACAGCGTTAGCAAGCAGGCAAGTGGAATGGCGTTTTCGGGCCATTGGGAAGGGTAAGCTTAAAAAAATAGTAACACCTACCCATAAAACAGCGGCCCAAAAACAGAGCCTGAAACGAAGCCGGCTTGCGGTGCCGCCTCCGGTAAATTATTATTAACTATGAATCCTAAAAATCTTTTCAAAAGCATTGCGGCTAACGCCTTGGCTGTGCCTTGATTTTTTTGTTACTTTTTTTATCAAGAAAAAAAGTAAATAACAAAAGCAATGGCACCATCATCAGCACTACTTTTATCAGGGTAGGTTGGTGTACAAAATGCCTCATTAAGTTTTTCCTCAAAATATAAAGGTCTATAAAGGGATTTCTTCCCGGATAGCCGGGATTAAAATATCACATTTAAAAAAAGCAGTGCAATAAAAATGAAAATATTGATTGCCGGAGGTACCGGTTTTATCGGGCAGTATTTACAAAAAGCCTTTGCCTCCGAAGGACATACCGTAAGCATTTTAACCCGCAACCCAACGCAACCGAATGAAATATTATGGGATGCCAATTCTCAAGGCACCTGGATACAGGCCATAGAAAACATCGATGTGCTCATCAACCTGACCGGAAAAAGTGTGAACTGCCGCTACAACGAACGCAACAAAGAGGAAATTCTGGCATCAAGGCTTCAATCCACCCGTATTTTACAGGAAGCCATCGGTGCAGCCAAAAACCCTCCAAAAATATGGCTGAATGCAAGCAGTGCTACCATTTATGCCGATAGCCATAACCACCTGAATACGGAATCCAATGGCATCATTGGAGATGATTTTTCCATGGGCGTTTGTAAAGCCTGGGAATCGGCATTCTTTGAAACACAGCAGCCCGGCATTAGGAAAGCAGCGATGCGGATATCGATTGTTTTGGGGAACAACGGAGGCGCCTTTCCCAAATTCAAAACGATTACACAATGGGGATTGGGTGGCAAGCAGGGCAATGGCAATCAATGGATGAGCTGGATACATATGGAGGATCTTTTCCGGGCCATTAAACATATCATTGCCACTCCCTCCCTGATAGGACCTATAAACATAACTGCACCGGAACCTGTCCAAAACAATAGGTTTATGGAAATCCTGCGTAACACATTAAAGGTTTCGATTGGTTTGCCTGCTCCGAAATTTCTATTGGAAATAGCGGCTCCGGTTTTAGGTACCGAAACGGAATTACTGCTCAAAAGCCGCTATGTATATCCGGAAAAGCTATTGCAATCGGGTTTTCGGTTTCGGTTTGAAAAAGTGGCAGATGCGATAGAGTCATTGGCTTGAAGCATGTCTGCATCACCTTCTATAATGTTTTTGCGGCTTTTTATAGGAGTGTTTGCAGGAACCCTTTTTCAACTCCGACACTTCGCAGCCGGGATGCTTCCTTCGTCAGCATGACATCCACTTTTTTAATACGACGCGTGGTTGAACCCAAACCCTAAAGGTTGGTGTCTCCACCGACCTTCCCCCTCACACCCATGTCACCGGGACGAAAGAAGGATCCCGGTTCTTTTGTAGGGGTGGAAGAACCCAAACCCACCCCGACAGCGGCTGTAAACTTTCGGTTAGAGCGTGTAGCCGCTACCACCCCTCCGCTGGAGGGGATTCGTCTAATCCCTTGCGATTAAAAACTATTTTACCCCTAAAGATTGGTCTTCACCGACCATCCCTTCCACACCCAAGTCACTTCGGCATAGACGTCACCCTGACGAAGGAAGGGTCCCGGTTCTTTTGTAGGGGTGTAACAAGGATGCTACTACAATTTCAAGGTGTGAAACCAGGGCGTTGTTAAAGTTCCGACCCTTCGCAGCCAAGATGCTTCCTTCGTCAGCATGACAACTTCTTTTTAATTCCGACCCGTTTCAATCAAGATGCTTCCTGTCGTCCCCATTATAACTTCTTTTTAATTCCTTCCCGTCGCCTGCTTGCAATTCATCAACCACTTACGGAGGGGCACCCCTCTCCTTTCGGAGAGGGGAAGGGGGTGAGGCCTGCCTCTATCCTCCCCTAACCGGAGCTTCCACCCGAATACCTAACTTTGCCCTCCAACCGGAACATCATGAATACGTCAACCGAAGCACTGATGCAGACCCTTGCAGCCACCAAAAAAGCCGCAAGGAGTTTGCAAATGGTATCCAACGAAAAAAGACAGGAACTTACCCGGGCAATCGCCGGCATGCTCACCGATAAAACCCCCGGGATCCTCGATGCTAATGCAATCGACCTGCAAAAAATGGAGCTGGAAAATCCACTCTACGACCGATTGCAATTGACCCCGCAACGACTCAAGGAAATTGCAGCCGGCATTCATGCGATTGCCGCACTCCCTGACCCTGCCGGCATTTTAGTAAGTAGTTACCAAAAAGACAACGGACTACTGATTGAAAAAATGACCGTCCCGCTTGGGGTGGTAGGTGCTATTTACGAAGCAAGACCCAATGTAACCCTTGATATTGCCGCGCTTTGTTTGCGCAGCGGAAATGCCGTTGTGCTGAAAGGCGGTTCCGATGCTTTTGCAACCAATTTCTGCATGGTACAGGCCATGCAGGAAGTGCTCAGCCAGTTCGGCTTACCCCGGGAAATCATCAGCCTTTTACCCCCCGGAAGAAACGGTATGAACGAGTGGTTACAGGCCACTCAATACATGGATGTGATCATCCCCCGGGGCAGTCAGCAACTGATTGATTTTGTGCGTCAAACTGCCACCGTTCCGGTGATAGAAACCGGAGCCGGCGTTTGCCATACCTATGTGCATCATACCGCCCAACCGGAAATGGCTGCGGCTATTGTGATCAATGCCAAAACCCAGCGGCCCTCGGTTTGCAATGCGCTCGATACCGTTTTGGTGGATGCCGCTGTTGCAGAGAAGTTTTTACCCTTGTTGTTAAGCGATTTTATAGCATTCAAAGTTCAAATTTATGCCGATGAAAAAGCTTTTGAACTGCTAACAGCCAACGGTTATCCGCATCTGCAAAAAGCGGGCGAAGCAGATTTCGGTCGCGAATACCTGAGTCAGCAATGCAGCATTAAAATCGTAGCCGGTTTGGAAGAAGCGCTGCAGCATATTGCCCGGTACAGCAGCAAACACAGCGAAGCCATTGTCTGCGAATCGGAAGAAACTGCCCAATTATTTTTGCAAACGGTAGATGCTGCAGCGGTGTACCACAATGCAAGCACAAGGTTCACCGATGGCGCTGAATTTGGGTTGGGAGCAGAAGTTGGCATCAGTACGCAAAAATTGCATGCAAGAGGTCCCTTTGCGTTGGAAAAGCTCGTCTGCGAAAAATGGGTGATTCGGGGAAATGGACAAATCCGGTAAAACCAGAGGGGAGATCTAAGATTTAATATTTCAAATTTAATATTGACATTGAAGAAATATCAACTTAGCATCATCGACAGCATGTGAAAGACAATTGGATTTACCCATCAAGGTGATTCCGATTCTACATTGGATTTTAAAAATGACCGCTGATATATTCAGGCAAATACCAACCCTGATTGAATCATGCCCTCTATTTTCACCTTTAGGGAATTATTCTAAGTTTTGATAGTATCAAATCATAGTATCATGTATCCATTCTTTCATGGCTTCCACATGACTGATGACTCCGATGCTTTTACAGGATTCCTGTAGGTTTAACAAATTTTGAAGTAGAAGGCAATCTACAAGGTGACAAAAAGATAAAAATAGGGTGAACGAGTGAAACAAAGCCTGAATCATTGTCAGGAAACTGGAAAATGTTTTAAAAACCAGGAACAGGTTCTCACCCTGACCGGTTGCAAATTAAAGAACAAAAGCTTTGAGTCGTCGGAAATGATATACAGGGCATTATTTTGAATTGCTAAATCGAAAAGATAATTATCCTCAGGATCAGGCGATAAACGATACACAACATTTTCGGTTCTTTGTAAGGAAATCCTTTCAATCAGAGATATCAGCGAGGCCGCATTATGATCAGACATCCACCGCTGCTTGGTCAGTGTATCAAAAATTTCTGATAATAAATAGCGGTTGATTAAAGGAACAATCGAATAGGTGTCAAAACGATTCAGAAGAGGCAGTAAATTTCGAAAACTTGCAAAACGAATCCAAACATTTGCATCAATAACCATTTTAGTCATGGGAAATGGGATAGCGGTTTTTTTGTACAGCTTTAACAATATCCTCATCACTGACACCCGACAGGTCACTCTGAACAGTAATTTGATTCCATTCTCCGGCAAGTTCATTCTTTAAAATACGGATATATTCTAATTTTAAAGCCGCCTCATCCATATCCCTCAATTTTTCTACAATGAGGTTCAATGTAATTGCATTTGAAGCCGATTCCATTATTTAATGTTTTTACCAAATTTACTAAAAATTGTAAATACCTAAAGAAAAAAGAATTTTAACCATTGTAAGTTAAGATTCCGTGGCTTTACTGTTATACATAAAATCAAAAATTCACAATACATCAAACCACCCTTATCTCCACCCTGCTATAACCTCCAGCCGTACGATGTACCTGAATCTGTGTATGTATCCTTTCCTTCATGGCTTCTACATGACTAATGACCCCGATGCTTTTACCGGATTCGCGGAGGTTCTCCAAGGCATCCATCGCTACATCAAGGGTTTCGGCATCGAGGGTGCCAAAGCCTTCATCAATAAACAGGCTCTTGATTTGCACTTTTTTGCTTGCCAAATCACTGAGCCCAAGCGCCAAAGCAAGACTGACCAAAAAAGTTTCACCACCGCTCAGCGTGCTGATTGGTCGGACGATATCAGCCTGCCACGCATCGTTGATTTCGAGTTCGAGGTTGTCGCCGGGGCTTTTCACCAGGGTATAACGCGGACTAAATGCCTCCAAATGCCGATTAGCCAACATAGTCAAATGACTCAATGTAAGTCCCTGAGCAAAACTGCGGAATTTATTGCCATCGGCTGATCCAATCAGGGCATTCAAATCCTGCCAACGGTGCACAACTTGCTGTTGCAATTGTTGTTCGGCTACCTTATCCGCAAATTCCTTTTTCATCCGTTCATCTTCCTGAAGTCTTGTGGTAATTGACCCCAACTGTTGCTGTTGTACTTCAAGTTCTCTATCTAAGTGTTCAAGTGTTTGTACACAATCCGCTTTCGGCATATCGGGAACTCCCTTCTTTTGCAGATTGGCTAATGCTTGTTCATTTTCCTTTTGCAGGGTCAGGATTTGCTGTGTGTGTTCTGATAATTCTTTTTGTAAAGCAAGCAAAGCGCTGACCTCATCAGCCGGCAATAAGGCGGCCTGTAAAGCATTCACCTGTTCAAATCCCGAGGCCAAAGCAGCATCGCTTAGCTTTGATAGGATTCCCGTTATTTGCACCTGTAATCCTTCAACTATTTTTTCTGTTGCCTCCGCATCCTTCATCAACCCTACGTGCTTGTCTTTTACTTCCTGAAGATACCTGTTTGCCTCTTTTTCAGCTTTGCGTAATGTTTCTTCGGCTGTAAGCAAGGTAGTTCTTTCTTCCACCGGATTTCGGTCGCCCACAAGCGCTTTCCGTTCAGAATCAAGTGCTGATTGTTCCTCTTCCACCCCTTTCAGCGCAAGTTCCAAAGTATGGATACGTATACCCAAAGCATCCAATACTTGTTTATTATGCGTAAGATCTTTTTGAAGCAAATCCAACTGTTGGAGAAGGGTTTCTTTGGTCTTCCTTTTTTCCTGAAAGCTTTGTTTCAACCGGTTCCATGCCTCGCGGCTGCTATCCGGGTTCATCCCTTTCCAAGACAGTCCAAAAGCCTCCATTAATCCAGACAACACATCCGTTGTCTTTTGCAAGTCAGCTTGTACCTGTGCGAAAAGGTCTTTGGATTCTTTTACCTGATTGCTTAATTTATTGAGCTCATTTTGTAAGGCATTCTGATTGGCTTCGGCAAGCTTCCGTTCGTTTTGAAAATCGCTGAATGCTTTTTCCTGTTTGCGTTGTTCGTCCTGCAAGGTTTCCCATTGTGTAAGCTTTTTTTGCAGCACCGCATACTGCAGGATTTCATGTTTGAGGTGCTCCTCAATAGAAGTGATTTCCCGGATATCGAAATTAAGTTTATAATCTGACTTTAGGGATTCAAAGTTTTGAACCTGCAACCCGGCTTTTTGAATCAGTTCAGGCAATCTTTTATTCAGTGCCTGTATTTGCAAATCCACTTCTTTGTATTGCAGTTGCAGTTTGTTTCTTTCTTCCCCTATCTCCGCCACTTTCTTTTCCTGCACTTCTACTGCTTTGCGGGCATTCTCTAAAGTAGGTACCGGTTCGTTGTCTGCAAAGGGATGATGTATAGCACCACATAACGGACAAGGCTTGCCGTCACTAAGTAAATGCCTGTCAGATTCGTATTTCAAAATCAGTGCTTCCTGATCGTATATTTTTATTAAAGCTGTTAAATGCTTTTCCCTCTCATCCAATCGCTGCTTGGCCTGTTTACCTTTTTCAGTAATCGTTCCCTTTGAATTGACTGCATTTTCTTTGTCTTTTTCAATTTGCGCGGTTTCAAGCACAAGCTCCTTATGCGTTTTAGCTGTTCCCAAACAGGATTTTACCGCAGCAAGGATGCCGGGATAATCCTGCACATGTTTTTTCAACAGCCCTTCATCAACACTAAGTGCATGGAGCTGATCTACTGTATTTTTAAGCGCATTTTCTAAAGCAACTTCCTGCTCCTTATCCTGTTCTTTTTTAGCTTCAAATCCGGCAATCTTTTTCGTCAGAGTTTCGATTTCTTTTTCCCCCTTCTCTTTAGCCAATACCAACTGATGAGCCTGTTGCCGGTATTGCTTAAAGGCACTGATCTGCTCCATAAAAGCTTCCTCCTTCGATTCCATTTCTGCCAAAGCTTTCTGCTGTTGCAGCCAATTATTTACCTCCTGCAGTTTTTGTTCGAGGTCCTTTTGTACTGAGGTATTTTTCTTTTGTTCTTCAAGGGCAGCTTCCTGTTGCTTTTTCTCCTCTGCCATATTTTTATCAATCCTTCCCTGTTCCAGTTTTTGCTGCAGCAGCGCTTTTTCAAGTTCAATCGCTTTTTCAAGCAAGGGTAGTTCCGTCTTTATCCGCTCCGTAGCATTTGAAAGGGCAAGGGCAGCTTCATGTGCTGCTTTTTCGGATAGCTTCCGGTTATCTGTAGCGGCTTGCAGCTCATTCTTTAGCGCCTCCTTTGCATCAGATTGTTCTGTAAAGGTCTCCTTTAACTCTACCAATCTTTCAATCAATGGAAATGATGGGGCGGCTTTCTGATGCAGTGCAAGAATTTCCAATTTGGGCAAAGCCTCCTGTTTTTTGTGGCTATGTTCCTGTTCCTCTTCCTGCAAGGCATGCTTTCTTTGCAACAAGGTTTCCTGTTGCTGCCACCACGTTAATTGCTCCCTGATTTTTTCTGCTTCCTTTTTAAATGCAGCCACCTGTGCACCCATCGTCTTTTGCTCTGCAAGCGTTTCAGCAAGTGCTTCCTCACTCATTACCTTAAAAGTACCAAGTTGTATATCAAAGGCATCAAGCTTGTGTTTTTCGGCTTTTGTTTTTTCATAAATAAAAACCGAGATATCGCTGAACACATGGGTATCGGTCATTTGCTCGAGCAGCAAACTGCGCTCCGTTGGTTTAGCCTTTAAGAATTTCGAAAACTCGCCTTGTGCCAGCATCACCGAACGAAGAAACTGATCATAATCAAGTCCTGTAATTTGTTCTATTTCTTTTAAAGTTTCTGTTTTGCGGTGCGACCCGAGGATCTCCCCGGTAGCCACCACGCTCAATTCCACTTTATCGGTTTGGAAGGCTCCGTCGGGTTTGTTGCGTGCCCGGTTGAGGCTCCATTTACTGCAATAGATCTTTTCATTCGATTCAAATACCACTTCGCTGTAGCAGTCGCCGGTGTGGCGGGTCATCAGTTCCTGTACCTTTCCTTCGTGCCGGGGCACGCGGTTGTAGAGCGCCACTGTTATGGCATCGAGGATCGTGGTTTTGCCCGAACCCGTAGGACCCGTAATGGCAAAAAGTCCGCTGTCGGCAATCGGGCTCGCACTAAAATCAATATCGAATTCGCCCCGTAATGAATTGAGGTTTTTAAACCGGACGGAAATAATCTTCATAGTACGCCCTCCCTTTCCTGCATGAGTTGCAAGGCTTCCTGATAAGTTGATTGTAAAGACTCCCTATCGGAGGATTCATCAACAGCCTCGAGCCGCAGCTCAAAAACATGTTCGGGACTCATATCAATCAATGCATGAAAATCGGGTTGCTGTTCCGACAGGCCTTTGGCTTCGCGCAATCGGATTTGCCGGAGGAATAACTGACCGAATCCAGGTATTTTTTCCAGTTGCTCCTGCAATTCCTCCTGCAATTGCGTGAGTAGCTGTTGGGTATGTACCTGTACTTCTACCCAAAAAGGCAATTCGGTATCGGTATTGATCCGGTCAATTGCTTGTATTTTCTGTGTTACGGTTTCGGGGGTACCGTGTACACGCAATAATCTGCGGAAAACAGGCACCGGAATAGTGGATATTTCTATATTTCCATCCCGGGATGTTTCGAGCAAAACCAATTCTTTCACATCGCTGCTTTCACTAAAACTCAGGGGAATAGGGGAGCCACTGTACCGGATATGTGGCAATCCGCCCACCGTTTGTGGCCTGTGCAGGTGACCAAGCGCCACATAGGCATATTCGGTGGGGAAGGTACTTGCGGGCAATTGTCCGAGCGCACCCACATGAATTTCTTTTTCGCTGTCGCTTGCGGTGGCTCCTTGTGCAAACAAATGCCCTGTGGCAATTAGTGGAACGTCCTTTTCAGTCTGCATCAGTGGCAGTAGCCTTGTATAATGGTGGGCAATACCTTCCCGCAATCGGACGCTGCGTTCTTCGGAACTTTCGCCGGGTATACTAAGCCGCACATCGCGGTCGCGTAAAAAGGGCACCGCAGCTACGATTGCTTCGGTTTCCCCGTTCTTATTTTTCAGGGATATGATTTGTTCTTCCGGCTTGTCAGGCACCCCGCCAATGACATGAATCTCCAATGCCCGCAACAGGTCTTTAGGGGCGTTGAGGGTGCTGATGCTGTCGTGGTTGCCACCAATCAGGATGGTTTGCCGGCAGCCGCTTTCGGATAAACGAACCAAAAAACTGTAGTACAATTTCATGGCTTCGTTGGAGGGGCTGCCATTGTCAAAAATGTCTCCGGCCACAATCAGGGCTTCTACCTGCTGTGTTCGGATGGTTTGCAGCAGCCAATCGAGGAACAGCGATTGTTCTTCGAGCCGATCCTGCTGATCAAGCTTTTTGCCAAGGTGCCAGTCGGCGGTGTGTAGGATGCGCATAGGATGGCAAATTAATTAAAGCCGGGAAGGAATGGGAGAGAAATTTTTTGGGGAGGGATTCATTTCATTCGCGGACCTGTTAGTCTTTAGGCTTGATTTAAGGCCATTCTTCTTTGTGTCCCTCCGTGTACCTCGTGCCTTTGTGGTTCAAAACTCCCAAAGTGCGCAGCACTTTTCATTCGTGGGAATTGTCTGCTATTCTTCGTTGCTGTTTTTTTTAAGCCGATACCTCTCCGGTTTATTTCCGGTACGTTCAATGATATGCCTTGCTTCCAAATCGAGCTTTACGGTCTCTCCATACCATTGCACGCCGCCTTCAAAAGTATCCTTCACTCTTTGGTAGAGGGCTTCCATGAGGTCGGTATGCGAAAGTTCTTCCTTAGCCAGCATATCCAACAGGTGTTCCCGGATGGTGTGGTATTTTTCTACCGAAATACGCTTGTTGGTTTTTCCCGGTATCGGATGTAATGTTTGAATTTTTTCCTCCTGCATAGTGTAATGTTCAATGTACAAGATAAGCCATCAGGACTCGTTTTCAAAGAATAACGAAAAGGCATAGTTTTCCCGTACTCTTTTCCTATATCTGTTGCATAGCTTTCACCACCCATTCCTGCCCAATCCGCTCCTGTTCGAGTCTTAGGTTGTTTGCACAAATATGCTTGTAGAGACTTGCCTGAGCTGGAGGCAAACCCGGCAACTCTTTCAGCAGTGCTTCACTACCTGCCACCACTTCTTTTTCGAAAGCCTGCCAGGTAGCAGTATCCATACAAAACGGGATGGTGTTTGGAAAGTATTGCATTAAATGATGCAGGATCTCAAAACCCTCCGCATCCATATCGCCCCAGTAAAAAAGCTGCGCATGCCGGAGCCAGGGCAATCGGGTGAGTAAAGCCGCAGCCCTTCCACCGCCAAAAATGGCCATTGCATTTTCCATACCGGGGAGCGTGAGGTACAAATCGGTATTGACCAGATTGATCTTATTTTCCACCACCACCACTTTTTCAACTTCCCATGTGCAGGCAGCAAGTTCTTCCACCGGTGCACTCAAGTCGTTGAGACCGCCAGTATACCGATCGGCCAATACGGAACTCAACCACCGGAAACGGATCCGTGGAGGATCTGTGCGTAAACCGAATCGCTGCTCAAAACGGGTGAATCCGGTAGCCGTTTCGTCGATCGACTCAGCAGGCAGCAGTTCATTTAACAGCAGGTATAAAATAGTTTTATGGTCTTCTATAAATTTGGTACCGAGACCGGGTACCGAAATTTCCCGGGCAAAGCGTTGCGGTCTTGGATTTTGTAAAAAGTAACGGACTACTTGCAGCAATTGCGGCCATTTTCCCGCATAATCCGTTACTAAAAAAACATGCGCCGCCCACCAGGAACGAAGCGAGGGAAATTGTTCGAGGATGAAAACGGTATCCTGAACAAAGCGGTCGAATTCAGCCTGTTTATGAATAAAACCGAGGTATTGATTCCGATCGGGAAATCCGATCTCTACGGGGACTTCCTGAATTCCATGCAAACGGGTTTGCCGTTGTTCGGTCAGGATGCTATACCCAAAACGGTTATGATGACTGCTGTACCGATACAGGTCTTCCAATAATTTATTCCGCGCTGAAAAATCCTCAGGGAGCGATTTGCTTACCCGCAATTGCATCGGAAATACCTCTTCCTGAAGCACATATGCCTGCAATACCTCGCGGTATTTGCGTTCTATTTTCTTTTTTAATTCTTCAATTGCAATCATACCGGCACTTCCGTTTTAGAACCTGCTTCCAACATTTCCTGTAATTGTTTGATGGGCATATCGTACAGCATGCTGTCGCGGTTTCCTCTTCGCTGCACATAGTGGATCCGCGCCACAAAGGGCTCCACAATCCGGAACTCTTCGGTCTTGTCGGGACTGACCACCATGATCTGCAAGTTTAGTTGCTTGCATAGATTCATAAGGTAACGGGCTTTCTCTTCGTCCTGCCGGCTAAAGGCTTCATCCACGCATATAAACCGGAAACTACGTTGCGACAAGCCGTCTGCCGTAATACCAAACTGATAGGCGATCGCACTCCCCAGAATGGTGTAGGTCAACTGTGCCTGTTCGCCTCCGCTCAGCTTTTCGGTACCGGTATAACTGCGGTAGGTGGTCTTGTCTTCGGCACGTACTTCACGGGCTATAAACCGCAACCAACGCCGTACATCCATCACTTCTTTTCGCCAGGATTCTTTGGTATCGAGGTCCTCAATCAGTTCCTTTATTTTCAGGTAACTGTTCTCGAGAATCGATTCATCTTTGGTGCGATGATACTCCGCAAGGTTAGGTTTCCAGTTGATGAGTCGCTGTCTGAATTCTTTGATGTTCGGGGTAAAATCTTCTTTGGCATCTAACTGTACATAGGTATGCGGCTGCTGCCGGTAGTCAATCCCCGAAAGGCTTTGATTGAGTTCGCCCACCCTGCGTTGAATTTGTTGCAGGTGTTCATTGAGGCGTCCGCCAAAACTGCTCATCCGGGTAATCATTTCTTCATTCAGGTATTTCTTAAACCGTTCGCGCTGTTCGGCTAGTTCCTGCCCTTCCAGTTTTTCCAACAGATCCATATATTCTCCGGCAAGATCAATGCTATCAGGCAAATGATGAATTTCGCCCCGCCAATCCGGAAACCGTTGTAAGAGTTTTTCATCATTGGGATATTTGAAGCGGTTGATCGCTCCGCTCAGTTTTTCTCTTGATCGCTGCGCCTGTTTATTCAGCTCCTCCATCCGTTGATTGATAAAACTGCTAACTGTTTTTCTTACTTTATCGAGTACATCCAGGTCAATCGTATATTCAATTTTCAGGATATAGATCCGTTGAAATTCTGCCAGCTTTTCGGTAAGATCAATCCCCGCATAACTTTCAAGCACTTCAACGTTGAGGCGAACCTGATGCCTTGCATTTTGCAATGCCGTTTGCAGCTGCGCCTCGAGCCGGATAGCCTCTCCCTTTTTTACCTCCAGATCCTTCAAGCGCTTTTGCAGCTTTTCCTTTTTCTCCTGCAATTCGTGCAAAGTGGGATCTCCTTTTTCGAGCTTCGCCCTTTCCTTCATTTTGGCGGCGATCCGGGCGGTGGTATCTTCCCAATCAAGGTCGGCATAACGCGAAAAACGCAGCAATTCATCGAGCGCTCTACCCTGTTCTTCCAAAGCGGCAATCCGGCTTTTTAAGATTGATTCCTCTTTGTGTAAAGTCAGTGCTTTTTCTTCCAGCAGATTCAATTCGGCAATCAGGAGTTTCAGTTTGGCGGTATTGTCCCAGCCCAGTACAAACTGTTGCTTTTGCTGTGGTTTATGGCGGTCGTCTTTTTCGTGGCGGTTGCCGCTCTTAATCAATCCCGATCCGGTGATTGCCTGCTCAGTGCGGGCCAGTTCGGTAAGGTTATCCGTACAGAGGTAGTTGTAATTTTTGCGCAGCATAAACTCCACCCATTCTGCATAGGGGCTTTCATGGCGAATGTCCAGCTTATCGGGAACACTATTAGCTTCGAGTGCAAGTAGCTTGGTGAGGTAATTGCCGGGACGGTAGCGCTCGTACACAATACGTCCCCGCATATCAGTCCCCTGCACGTATTTGTTTACCATTTTGTAGTAATCTTCGGGCACCAACAGCCGCAGGGCAAAGGAATGCAGCAATTTCTCAATTGCATATTCCCAGTATTGTTCGCCTTCGGTTACCCGCATCAGTTCGCCTACAAAAGGAATTTCCTCTTCGGTAGCGCCGGTATATTCGAGCAGTTCCTGCCGTATTTGGGCAATGCGTCCGGTGATATTGTTGCGTTGGCTTTTCAATTGTTCAATGTCGGCTTCCAGGGTTTCGGCCTGTTCCTCTGCCTTCATACGGGCATCTATGCAACGCACTTTAGCGGTCATTTTTTCATCAAGTGCCTGACGCAATTCGGCTTGTTTTTCGGTGGCTTTTTTCTGATTTTTTTCAAATACCTTTTCCTGTAAGGCAGTTTCCCAACCGAGCTTTTCGGCCAACCAGCCATAACGGTCTGCTGCTTGCTGTCTGTTTGTTTTTTCCTGTTCCAGTTCTTTCAGGGTGCGGTCGAGTTCGGC
>JBGSNV010000249.1:0-5593 GCA_041739485.1 Chitinophagaceae bacterium | reverse complement strand
TCAAGGTTTTAAAATGATCTTTCAGCCGCTCAAAATCGTCTTCCATATCGGTTTCTTCGAGCATCTGATTGCGGATGAATTCATCTAGGTTTCCCAATATTTTCAGACTGATGGTTTGATTGAAGAGGCTTTGTGCCTTTTCGCTCCGCATGCCAAACACCGTCCTAAGCCGGCTGCTGTATTCGCGGGGACCATCAAAAAACTCGATCATGTCGCGGTTACCATGCTTGGGGTATTGCTGTTTCAGTCGGTTCTTCCATTCACCCTGTGTATCGAAATAGCGGAAATCGGTTTCGATCTTCAGGTCTTTATGCGCCAATACAAAACTCTTCCGCAATTCGGTTCCGCTAAACCAGCGGATTTGCGCCAGCGTTACAGAATGATCTTCGCTTTTAAAAACCGCCAGCAGCACACTCCGTACTTCGCTACGGTCGGGACGCAACCGTTGTGCCTGCGAGCCGCCCCCTTCTTCTTCAATGTTCGCGTATTCGCCCAATACATAGCTTTCCTCGGTGCGCTCGTTTTTGGTTTTACCCTCGGCGCTCATATTAAAACTCCGCATCCTGCGTTCGGCCGCAAGCAAGGTAAGCAAGGCATGTACAAAGGTGGTTTTACCGCTGCCGTTCGCCCCGGTCAGCAAGCTGTTTTCACCGGCAGGTTCTACGGTGTAAATCTGATCGTCGAAAGTGCCCCAGTTCCATACTTCCATGCGCTGCAGGCGGTAACCGCTTTCGGCAGGATTGAGACTGAATAGTGATAAATTCATAGAATGCGAAAGTAACCCATTGGATTTATCATTTTTAACGGGAAAGTTAAGTTGGGGAAATTTACAGCATATATGTAGAAGTTTTGCTCCAGTGAAACATTTTCCTGATTTTGGGAAACTATATACTTCTTATGGTGAGGATTTTTGAGCTGGATCTAATTTTCTATGCTTCCTTATCAAGTCATTGGGGTTTATATTTATGGTGAATCACTTTTTCATAGCCTACTGTTCTTCAATTGTTTGAATATCCTGATGCAAAATAATTTCCGTCAGATTCGCGTCTGGCTTTTGCAGATATATGATAGCCTTCTTGTTTGGTACAAATTTCCAGGAAGCTATTTTCTGCTCCTTTATATCTACCATTTCCTTGAGAATAATTCCGTACTTAACCAACCTGTTTTTGAGCACTATTTTCACAGCCTTATTCATGAAATTAAAAAAAATATCATAGGCATCTACCTGATTTTTGGTTGGAATTAAACTACATCCAAACAAATTCAGCACCTGATTGACCTTATTCAGTTGCAAGGTTTCTTTGCCTTGCTCCAATTCACGCATAAAACGAATGCCCACACCCGCCTTCAAGGCAAGTTCTTCCTGTGTCAGCTTTAGCTTTTTACGTTGATATTTAATGAAATAGGAAATATGACTCATAATTAAATTATACCCTTAAAGGTACAAATATAAGAAATGATATAATAAATGACCCTTACGGGTATAAATATTAAATTTTTAGTATAAATATATCCTTTCAGGTGCACTTTTAAATCATTTCAAACTGGCTTTTATGTCATTCAACTAACAGATTAATTACGGAGGATTCATTTATTCTTATATCTAAAAGCATATATTTTGAAATAAATAGGTAGTTTTATACGCCTTTACATATAATGATCAATTTATTCTTATTCTTGTATGCAAAAGCATATAAAATGCATGAACTATCCGAATTTGTAAAAACGAGGCGAAAACAATTGTCCCTTACGCAGGAAGAGTTTGCAGAAAAGGCGGGGGTTGCCCTTACGGTTATCAGAAAAATTGAACAAAAAAAAGAAAACCTCAGCTTATCTAAAGTAAACCGGGTATTGATGATGTTTGGTCATGTGGTAGGTCCTGTAAAAGAAATCTCCAAAAATTTTGATTTAACTAATGCAAACGTATCAGACATTTAAGCAGGAGACTGATTGAAATTAACCTAATTCTCACACTTTCATCTTAAACCGCAAAACAACTTCACCAGTATTGGGATCAATTTCAACCGAATTACCTTGCAGCGTCGTTTTGCCTCTACCATAAGGTGTCGATTTCGCAGCACTTCATTGTCAACCTAGCACAAATTTTGATAATTGCACAAAGACTGATATAACAACGGAACAGCCCTTTTGGGTGGGTGCCGTTCCTGCCAATTATTCTTCTTTCTTCCTTGTCAACCATGTTGTTAATGTTAATGAAATTAGGCCTGCGGAAATCCCTGTCACTATTACGTTTCCATATTGTTTCAGCTCAAGGCCGCATAAAAGTCTTACTGCAATAATTGTAAAAGTCAGTCCTAAAAAAATGGCCCAGTATTTTAAGTCTATATTTTCTTTTTCAGTCTTGTTTGCTGGCAGTTTGTAAATGGCAAAAGCAATAACAAGTCCACCAAGAAAAGTTGAACTGTGTTGTAATATTTTTAGGATTGGAACTCGCCCGCCAAAAAAGTCCACTGAATTTTGCAATGCAGGAATTGCCTGAGCGAAATAGCCGTGGTCGTGGGTAAAGCTGTCCCAAAAAATGTGTGAAGCAGCACCAACTAGAATTGAAATTATCACTTCAAACCAGTTTCTTTTAACGTATCCGTTCCAGTCAAAATGCTTAAATGTCGAAAACCTTGATTTTAAAATTGTCGGCAAATTATCGAATAATCTGTCCCGAACAATATTGTGAAAAATGAATGCAAGAAGCAGTCCTAACGGCAAGTCAAACCAAAAAAGTCCGTCAATTGTGTGGCTGTAATTGCTTTTAATTCTCATTCTCAAAAAATATTCAAAGTCTGGTGTTAAACTACCGATTACAAGTCCGGTCAATGAAAACCATTGTCGAGGCAAAAATGTTAACGGCAAAACTATTGCTGGATGTGAAAATGTGAATGGCATTTCTTGTTTTCTGTTCGTTTATTGGTTTCGGTCTCGTCCTTTTATAATTGGTGGAAACTACTTGCCGTTTGACATTTCTTTTATACAGTCCGGCCAGAAACTACTGTTTGGTCCAGGCAGGTTTGCTTAGTTCTACAATACTTTCTTTTCTCTCGTACTTGTTGCTTTTCGGATAGCTCTTTTTTTTCGTTGTTCTTTTCGTAACTTGATAAAAGCACTAAACTCCTTCTTTTCTTTGTCAGTCCACGGTTTGTCTAGCACATAAAAGTCAACATTTTTTGGTTCTTTGATGAGTCCCATTGTTGTTATTTTTTAAAATATTGATACAAAGCTAAATCGGGGAAATTTTAAACCTCAGCCTTTCATCTTAAACCGCAAAACAACTTCACCGGTATTAGGATCAATTTCAACCGAATTCCCTCCGGCAGGCATTTCCTTACCCGTTGACATTTTGTATAGCCCTGCTAAAAACTGCATCCCGCTTTCCATTACGGTTCGCATCGATTCCATTTCCGGGGATATGGTTTGGGTGGGTTGTTTGGTTTCCTCCTCCAATTCAATGGACTCCGATTCGCTTTCTATGGCATCCTCTTTACCCAAGGCAGCCAATTGATCGAACTCTGTAGTTGTTTCATCTGCTTGACCGATTCCTTCTTCGGGTACGAATGGCACAACAGGTTCCGCCATACTGCCTATAAAACTATCCAATTGTTTTAAAAACTGAGATCTGCCTTTGGTACTAAAATCAACCGAATCAATCTGATTGCCCTGATTGAGTACCCCATCAAACAAACTTTGCTTGAGGGTCAATCCATCGGCAATGCGGGATTCGATACTATCGTTGGTGATGAAGTTTACCACGGTCAGGTGCTTGCTTCGTTGCCCAAGGCGATCAATCCGCCCAATACGCTGATTCTTTTTACCCGGATTCCAGGGCAACTCAAAATTAATGACGGTGTCTGCTATTTGAAGGTTTAAACCTACACCCCCGGCCTCGGAACTGAGAAAAACCTGACAAGCAGGATCATCTTCAAATTTTTTCACCAATGCCTGTCTATTTTTTACAGCCACTTTACCACTTAGCTGCACGTAGGTTATTCCCATTGCGTTCAGCATCTCTCCAATCAACCCAAGCATAGTCACCCATTCGCTGAAGATGATAATTTTCTTTCCCCCCTTCAATATACCCATCTGTTCTTCGAGTATATATCTCAACTCATGGAGTTTGGGAGAAATATTGGTTTCCTTATCAATCAGGAAGGTTGAATCACACACCCTGCGCATATTCCCTAATAACAATTGTATCTGCTGTAAATCGGCAGGTGTCAGGTATTTTTTACTAATAATGCGTACCAATGACCTTGCATAGGAAACATGATAGTCCTGTTGTTGTGGTGACATACCCACCGGAATATCATATTGGGTAATTTTAGGTAACTGATTTAATACTTCCCGCTTCTCTCTGCGAATAATTACCTGTTGCAGTTTTTCATTGAGCTGTTTCAGGTTGTAATATCCGGTAATTTTATCATGCTTATTCACATCAAAATAGCACTGCTGATAACTGAATTCCCAGAGAGGCCCGAGCAACTCCGGATTTACAAACTGCATAATAGAATACAGATCCACCAACTTGTTTTCGATAGGTGTACCCGTAATCACAAGGCTATGCTTCTTTTGTAACTTTTTGATAGATTGAGCTGTCAGTGTATCAAAATTTTTAATGCGTTGTGCTTCATCCAGAATAATAAAATCATATTCCGCCTGATTGATAGCAGGGCCATCCCGCAACACCGTTTCATAGTTTACAATGTGAAAAAAAACAGCTGATTTTTTATACCTCAAAGCTCGTTCATCAGGCCAGCCATCTATAATTTCAGCCTCTTCTTTGCTATATTTTTCAATCTCTGTTTTCCATTGTGCCTTTAAAGAGGCCGGACAAATAATCAGTACTTTTTTAAACCCGAACAAATGCTTTTTACAAACTGCGGCAGCAATTGCCTGAAATGTTTTACCCAATCCCATTTCATCTGCAATGATGCATCCTTCCCGATAAGTTGCAAAAATGATTCCCTGTTTCTGATAAGGAAAGGGTTCAACTTTCAGCCATTTCCAATCGGGTTGCGTTTGCTTCTCCAATTGCTTTACCATAGCCTCATTCCAGGCTTTCTCTACTTTCTCTCTTACCTCCCTTCGAATATGAATTTCAGGAAAAGCTTCTGCCTTATGGATAAAATCTAAAAAACCTTGCTCTTCCGATTTTGAAATAAATGTCGCTTTCCCAAAATATTTTCTGATCAGTTTTCCGGCCCCAACAGGTAAGGGATGTGGAAAGTGATAAGTAACCAGATAGTCATTCAACGGATCGCAATACACCTCAATAAAAGGATACTCCTTAGCCATCCTCTTCATCATAGCGGGCTTTGATTTCAGCAAATGAAACGCAAACATAATATGCTTGGTAGTCCCCAGTTTATTATGCATGTAATCGGGGTTGTCAATATATCCTGTTTCATTTTCAAAATCCCTCAAAGTGATCTTATATCTTATTCCCCTTTCATTGGTAAGCGAATGCTCTCCATACAAATTCGAGGCAAATTTTATTTTGTACTCCGCTTTTTCGGCTTTCGAACGGCGCTCCTGAAGTACCCTCCGGATCATGCCTGCCTTCGTGTATGCCCGTCCCTCTGCT
>JBGSNV010000246.1:0-7379 GCA_041739485.1 Chitinophagaceae bacterium | reverse complement strand
TTTCCTTATTTAAAAACAATGATTTAACAACCCGGATTCCAGAAAATGGGGACAGGAATTGATTACTCCTAATCGGGAATAACTACCGTACTTTGCTTGTTTAGGGCATTACTAAAAACCTCTGATACTGCGTTACCAATTTCATAACATCATCTACATAGGGCATTGCATCTCTACCTATATTTATTTTTATCATTTTTTTATTTCCTTGTAAAATTTTCACCATTTCAACACACTATGAATCTGCAATTTCCTTTTAAAAATTTCCTGTTTTTAATGGCACTGCTTTGCTGCCATCAAATATTTGCTCAAAACACGGGTAGCATTTCCGGTACCTTAATTGACCGTAGTACACAGCGCCCGCTTCCCGGTGCAACGATTCTGCTCTCTCCCGGCAATGCCGGAGCGGTTACTGATTCGCTTGGAGCCTTCCGGTTTACCAACCTAACCCCCGGGGCTTATCTGCTGCGGGCAAGCAGCCTGAATTACAACGATCTGATCAAAAGCAATTTGGTGGTAACGAGTGGCAACCAAATTGTTTTATCTCTTGAAATAGAACCGCAACCCAATGCATTGGGAGATGTGATAGTAACCGGGCGGCGGGCCAATGTACGGGCGGCAAGTCTGGAAAATCCGCTGAGTGTACAACGGCTTACAAGCGAAGACATCAAAGCCAATCCCGGTGGCAATTTCGACATCAGCAAAGTGATACAGTCGCTGCCCGGTGTAGGCGGTGGCGTGGGTGGAGGCGGATTCCGCAACGATATCATTATCCGCGGAGGTGCTCCCAGTGAAAATGTATTTTACCTCGATGGCATTGAGGTCCCTATCATCAATCATTTTGGCACACAAGGCGCCGGCGGAGGCCCGCAAGGCATCCTGAATGTAAGTTTGATAGAAGATGTAAAACTGAGTACTTCGGCCTTTGATGCCCGCTACGACAATACCCTGAGCAGTGTTTTTCAGTTTAAACAAAAAACAGGGAACCCGAACCGGATTCAGGGAAATATCCGGCTGAGCGCAACCGAACTTGCTGCCACTTTTGACGGCCCCCTTAGTAAAAAAACCACTTTTGTAGCCTCAGTAAGACGCAGCTATTTACAATTGCTTTTTAAAGCGCTCGATCTGCCTATCCGGCCCAATTACTGGGATTATCAGTTTAAAACCACCACAAGGATCAATGAAAAAACAACCCTGAGTATTCTGGGAATTGGAGCTATTGATGAATTTCGGTTTGCAGCACCCAAAGAAGCTACCCCTGAAAAACTATACAGCATCAACAGCAACCCGCTGATCAATCAGTGGAGCTACACCTTTGGTGCTACGCTGAAGCACCTCAACAAAAATGGATACTGGAACCTGAGCATCAGCAGAAATGCCCTTGATAACCGGGCCGACCGTTTTGAGGACAATGAAAACCCGGTAGAAGCCGAGAGAACGCTTCGCATCAATAGCCGCGAAACCGAGAATAAGCTTCGGATGGAATGGACCACGAATTATAACGACTGGAAAATCAGTTTTGGGGTTATGACCCAATACGTACAATTCGACAACCGGTTTTCTCAAATATTTCGTCCGGAGATAAAAGATGACCAAGGCAACACCATACAACCTGCGATTGCATTGAACAGCAACAGCAACGCTGATTTTATAAGGTATGGAGGTTTTGCACAGGCAGGCCGCCGCTTTTTTGACAACCGCCTTGCGGTAAACCTTGGCTTGCGGATGGATGCCAACGGATTGGAAAACAGTGAACAAAACCCTTTGAAACAATTAAGTCCGCGGATTGGGGCAAGCTATGCGCTGTCTAATAAATGGAGCCTCAATGCAAGCTACGGGGTCTACTACCGGTTACCGAGTTATACCCAACTTGCCTTTGAGCAAAATACCGGAACCGGCATTCAAACCAATCCGGGTAAATATATCCGGAGTATACATTATGTAACCGGGGTAGAATTTTTGCCAAGCCAAACCACCCGGTTTACGCTGGAAGGCTTTTATAAAAAATACAGCAATTATCCGGTCAGCATCCTCGATGGTATCAGTGTTGCCAATAAGGGTATCGATTTTGGAGCTATCGGCAATGAGCCCATCAATCAGGAAGGAGCAGGCAGGGCCTATGGCATTGAATTTTTTGCACAGCAAAAACTTACCAAACGGTCTTTTGGTATCTTCAGCTATACGCTGTATCGATCCGAATTTTCGGGACTTGACGGAAAATTGATCCCGGCAAATTGGGACAACCGGCATTTACTGAGCATCACCTGGGGCTATAAGTTCAACCGCAACTGGGAGCTTGGTTTGAAATTCAGATATCAGGGAGCAGCCCCTTATACCCCCTTCGACCTGGAAGCCAGCAGATTCAATTACCTGACACTGGGAAATGGCATCCTTGATTATAACCGGACGAATACGGAAAGGATTCAGGCTTTTCATGCAAGCGATGTGCGTATTGATAAGAAATGGAATTTTAAAAGATTTACACTGGACGTATTTCTGGATGTACAAAACTGGTATATAGCAACGAACCCCGGCTTGCCGCAGTATACCTTTCAACGCAATGCAGATAACACCGCTTTTGTAACTACTGATGGTGGAGCTGTAAAACAAAATGGCAGTAATGCTATTCCTTTTATTTTAGCAAATAATGATCCGAGTGTATTGCCTACATTGGGTTTCATTGTTGAGTTTTAAACAAATGGAATGTGTATCAGATACATATAATAAATAAGGAGTTCACATTGAACTCCTTATTTATTATAAAGATATACTTTATAATTATTTATTATATATAGTCAATTATATCGTTTTGTAAAATTTTTAAAGCCTATCTGTAATATCCTTTAAACAAAAATTTGTTTACTATTTTTAATATAAACACTTAACATTTTTTTGCGAAAAATCGGCGTGAATCTGTCTGTTTTCATCCAACCATTTTAAAAAAACGGGTGTTTAAATTACTAAACAAAATCACTCCTATGAAAATTTTATCAAAAACCACCAAACAAATTGCACTAGGCCTTAGCCTTTTAAGTATTGGATTTATCGGTTGTCAGAAAGATGATAACCCTGCACCGGCAACCACTGTAGTAGATGTAATGAGTAACAATGGTTTTAGCACCCTTGTTGGTTTAGCGGTTTCTGCTAATCTTGGACCTACCTTAATTAGTGATGGTCCTTTTACCGTATTTGCACCTACCAATGATGCCTTCAACGGAGTAACCGCTCCGGGTGGCACAGAACTGAGTAATTTGCTTACTTATCATGTAATTGCAGGACAGGGTTTATCTGCAGCAGATGTTATTAATCTGAGTAATGGCAACCTCATCAGCGTAACGATGGCCAATGGCGACAGTACATTTGTAAGAGCATCCGCAGCGGGTGTTTTTGTAAATGGTATTCAGGTAACTGATCCGAATCTTGAGGCGGATAATGGTATTGTGCACGGTGTAGACCGCATTTTATTTCCTCCTACCGGAAACCTTGTAGAAACAGCAATCAGTACCCCGGGATTTGACTCTTTGGTAAAAGCGGTGGTCCAGGTTAGTGGTGCCGGCACTACCGGTCTTGACAACATTGCCGAAGTATTGAGTACATTAAATGGTGTTACCGTATTTGCACCCACCAATCAGGCCTTTGCCGATTTGTTTGCAGATGCAAATTTCCCTTTCCGAAGCATCAGTGAAATTCCCGATGCAACTTTGCGTGCTGTATTGCTGCATCATGCAGTAACTGCAAGAGCTTTCAGTAACGATCTTGCTAATGGTACCATAACCATGGCCAATGGAAGTACAGTAACGGTAGCCGGAGTAGGCACTGCTAATATTACCATCGACGGAAGCGGCACTGTATTTGATAATACCGCTGCCGGTATTGCAGTAACCAATGTAATGGCCCGCAACGGTGTTATTCATGCCATCAATAAAGTATTGATTCCTTAATCACTTATCATACTTCTTTCTAATAAAAAAATCGTCTCCGGTTCGGAGACGATTTTTTTTTATTGAGATACTTTATTCCTTCAACTATTTTACCATAGCGTTTCTTTACCCAAGACTGGTTAAAAAACCCTGCTATTAAGATGTTCGTCAAGATCAAGCAGATTGATGCCCTTTGTCCACCAATCCGGTGCAGCCTGTCCTTTCAATTGTGCATCAAAAAATTCCATCATCCGAACGGCATAATCCTTTCTGTTTTCCATTTTTCCAAGACCGTGGTTTTCGCCTTTGTATTGCATCAGCACAACGGGCTTTTTTAACCGGCGTAAGGCACTGTAATATTCAATACCCTGTGTAAAATCAACAGCTCCGTCTTTATCGTTGTGCAACATCAATAAAGGCGTTTGTACATTTTTTACATGATATACAGGTGAATTGCGCAGGTAAGCCTCCCAGTTTTCCCAGGGGGCTCCTTTGAACCGCCCCTGAGAAGCCTCAAAAATGCTCATATTGCCATTGCCACTGTTCCAGTAAATAAGGTCATACATACTCACCATATTGGTAAGTGGTGCACCTGCTGCAGCCGCTTTAAACATATTGGTTTGGGTAATCAGGAAAGCGGTTTGGTAGCCACCCCAACTATGCCCGTGAATGCCGATTTTTCCGGCATCGATCACGCCGGTTTTAAGGGCTTCTTTTACGGCAGGTAATACACACCATACTGCACTCATACCGGGATCATCGAGTTGGTAAACGATATCGGGAATAAACACGGCGTATCCGTTGCTTGTATAAATTCCCGGGTTCCAACCGGTACCACTAAAACCGGGGTTGCTCCAGTTATGTAGTATCTGACTCAATTTTTCATAATAATAAACCATGGTTGGATATTTTTTACCCGGCTCATAGCCTGCCGGTAAAAACAAAGCGCCCTGTAAAGAATCGCCCTTATCACTTACATAATTTACCAATTGTACGCCTTTGCTCCAACGATATTTTTCAAAGTCGGGTGCATTTTTAGTAACTTGTGTTGCTCCGGAAAGCCTCGCATCTTTTGTAAAAAAATACTCTGTTGGTGTGGTAAAAGATTCTTTGCTGTATGTAAATGCCGTTGCATTTTTGGCTTTGTTCATTCGGTTTATATTGGCATCTTCCCAAAGTAAAACCTGCACGCCCGGTGTCATGCCTTTTTTGGTAGCTTGTATCATACCGATCCCGCTTTTCTTGGTGCGCTCCCCATACATTCTTACATACATGGGTTGGGTCAGGTCAATCCCTTTTTCATCGGGATCTAATGTAAACCGCATTTGGTAACGGATACCGGCTTGCCGACCGTTTTGTGTAAGATTTATTGCGGGAGCTTTGTTATCTGCCGGCACCTGCCACACATCCCAAAGATCGCGGATCAGGATAAACCTGCTGTCCGCGCTCCAATCCATCATGGAGGTCAACGGTTTGGTAACATTGTGATCGTCTTCGGTATTGATAAAAGAAGTTGGAATGGTTTCGGTGATATTGGTATGGGTTTTTGCTTCGATATCATATACATAATAATGTCCGTCTTTGCCATAGATAAGTTTTTTACCATCGGGGGATGCTCTTGGATAAGAAGCAAAGGAAGGAAGATAAAAATGCTCAAACAATTTGACAGAGGATCCGGAATTCATATCTATCAAATAAAAATCCTGATAATTCTGACCATCGAGATTGATATCAAGTTCGTAGGTGCTTAAATCAGTAGCGAGTGCAAATTGATGTTTGGGTAAAGGAGAAAAAGACCGGACCGTACTATCGTTGAGCTGCCGGTAGTTTTTATTGCGGGTATCATACATGCCCCAATAGTAAAAATTCTTATCCTGATTTTGTAAAATCTGTTGTCGGGCCTGCAACCGGCTGTCCTTCCAATGCCAGATCGTCATATCCGGTTTTACGGTATCTATTTTTTCGACAGGCTTTGGTTTACCAGTCGATTCTATTTTAGCAATCGCTTTCTGCAGGTCTTCCAGGCTTTTGATGGAGGTATCCGCCTTTATTTTAGCAAGCTTATCCATCTGTACCTGCATCAAAGAGTCCTTATCGGGTACGGCAGCATTTTCTTTAGCCGCTGTTTCCTTTTTTGCCGGTTCCAGATCGTGTATACCAAAGAGCAGTCGGGTCAGATCTTCCGTCCAGATCGGGCTGCGATTGGGGCTGATGGTTTTATTTTTTGGAAAAGACAAAGAGTCCTCCAGAGGATCGTATTGAACAAGGGTTGGGATGTTGCCAAGATCTCTCACTCCCAATACTTTACCATGATCCTGTTTAAATTTCTCATCCTTTACCAGTTTCAATACAGCAAATGCAGTGCCTTCTTCGTTCCAGTTCAGCGATTTGTAAGTGGCCTTATCGCTCTGTATGATGGTTATCCTTTTATCGGCAACCTGTAATAAGTGTACTCCGTTGCCTGCCTGATTGCCGGCGTCAATGGTATATGCAAGCCAGTTTCCTTTTTTATTAAATTCAAATTCGGCTACATTGCCAATATTCTGATTTTTACCTGAGGCAAGCTCAAGCAGTAAAAAATCGCCGCCTTTGCCGGCACTTCCTTTTTCGCGGGCCATCACCATACCAAGATATGTGGCATTGGTTCCATTGAAAGCATAATTGCTCACCCGGTCGAACATCGTTTTTTTATTGGTAGCCAGTTCAATAACATGCAGCTTATCGTAAAGCGTTTTGCCCCCTGCTTTTGAAGCGGCTTTTTCTGCGGCAGCTTTAGGGGTTTCTTTAAAAGCGAACCATTTTCCGTCTTCACTGAAGGCCATGGAGATAAAATTACTGCCTCCAATGGGAAATTTCTGCATGCCGGTATCTCCTGTTTTTTGTAAAAAGAGCTCCCCGTCGCCATCAACGGGTACAATACCATAGGCAATCCATTGCCCATCGGGGCTCATAAAAGCGCCATTTGGTGCAAGGGATTTCCATCCCGGAACGTCTTTCCAGGTGAGGGGTTTGTCGCCATTTTGTGCCACCACGGTAACTACAAAACCGGAAAAGCACAGGAACAATCCAAATCGTACAAAATTTGCTGCAAATTTTCTCATAGAACAATCTTTTTATTTGAGTGGGACAAAATAGTGAAATAAAAGGAAGGAAAAGGGAGGAAGCCATTGAATATTTTATATTTCATATTCAATCCCTAGTGTTGCGTTGTTTTTATAATCAGTTCTTTGAAAGTATTTTCGGTATTGAGTTTGCGAGGTTTTTCTGCCTAAGACGATTTCAATTTTTGAAGTTCAAAAAAATGTAAATTACTGAATATCAGTTACTTATGCATTCAGGAAAATACGTATTTACTCAAATAATGGGGTTAGTCTCCTCCACCTCTTTCGAAACCATTGTCAATAGGCACTTTAGTAACTATAAGGTAAAGGAATTTACGTGCTGGAAACCGTATTTATG